>CAIWCT010000455.1 GCA_903911225.1 uncultured delta proteobacterium | reverse complement strand
TTGAACCCAAATAATAAAATCGCAGGCTATCTTTTTCTTCATCAATAACATCAATCAAGCGCTGTTTCAGTACCGCCCATTCTGCCGGATCGACAATACACTCAAAAACCGAAAACTGTACTCGCTGGCCGTAGTCTTCACAGGCTTTGGCCACACGGCGCAACCTTCGCTGTCCGCCTTCTTCTGTAACAGCTACATCATACGTAACAATTACAAACACAGAAGCCCTTTCACCCTCTCCCACAACGGAGCAAGGGTAGTTGTTGTTTATTTCCACACAAACGGCGGATAGCCGTCGAGATCACCGCGCAAATAACGCGCCATCAAAAGCGCCTGCACATGTGGCAGCAGGCCAATCGTCACCTTCTCATCAATAAAGGGATGCAGTATGTCATCCTGTTTTCGTGTCTGATACGCCACCAGCACCTGCTTGCGCGTGTCATCGTCCATAATTACACCGCCGCCCTCATTCTTCTTAAAACCGCCTGCCTGAACCTGCCGTAAATTGATAAGCGACAAAGCAAGCCTGTCTGCGAGAAAGGGCCTAAACTCTTCCATAATGTCAAGAGCAAGGCCGGGCCTTCCGGGCCTGTCGCGATGCAGAAACCCGACTGCCGGATCGAGCCCCACAGCCTCAAGCGCAGAACGTACATCATGCATGAGCAGGGTATACAGAAACGATAACAGCGCATTCACATTATCAAGCGGGGGCCTGCGGCTGCGTTCATGAAAAAAGAAATCTTCTTTTTGCGCCACTATCAGATGATCAAATACGCTGAAATACAGCCGCGCCCCTGCTCCTTCATAGCCCCGCACGGCATCAAGAGTAGTTTCGTTCTGCATGCACTCAAGAGTATTACTGAGCCGCATCACCGTATGCTCAATCGCTGCTGTCTCAATCTTATCGCCGTGATCGCGTAGCGCCCGCTGCAACACGGTGCGGCTGTTTGCAATCTTGCCGGTCAGCACTCCTTTTGAAACGGCAATGGATGCCTCGGCATCATCGGCTTTTCGATACTGTTCCCGGCGCAGCAACACATTACCCGACACCGGCCCCTGCACCCGCGCCAGAAACCGGCCATTCTCGGAAAGAAAACTTATGCCAACATCGCGCTCAGCACAAAACGCCATCAGAAATGGGCTGCACGACACCAGCCCAAAGCAGACAATGCCACCGATGGTATGCACCGGCACGCGCAGCTTTGTTTCATCGCCTACCTTCACGGCAACGGTTTCTCCGTCTTTATGAAGGTAGGCGTTTTGTGTTGTGACAAAAAGGGTGTTTAGATGTTTTTTCAACGGCTAATCATCCAGCGCATGTTTTAAATAATCTTCAACTGATCGCTGCTTTTCTATGGTTTTCGGCAAACAAATCTCAAACAACGAACAACTATCGCACTTTGCAGAATAAGCGGCCTTTGGAGTCAAGCCCGATTCAATAAGTTCATGCGTCTTTTGGGCAATATCTTCGGTCTTGAGCCGCAACGCATCATCAAAGGCAACATCAAGCCGCCTCCGTGTCTTGCCGTAAAAAATCGCACCCGCAGGGATTGCAGCTTCCAGCATTTCTTCCAGGCACATGGCCTGCGCACACAGTTGCACTTTGTCGCTGTCATCTGGCTTGGGCTTGCCGCGCTTATACTCTACAGGAAACGGCTGCCAGCTTCCGTCGGCCTGCCGGTGAAACTCCACAACGTCGGCCATGCCTGAAAGCCCCAGCCGAAGACTGCGCAAGGTAAGCGCCCGTTCTATGCGCACACTGCCCCGCGATTCGCTGCCTTCTTCATGCACCTTATCATGCATAATTCTGCCCTCGGCAGTCAGACGGTTTTCAACCCAAATCTGCTCAATGTATGCAAGGGCACACTGCCGAGGGCAAAATACATAATGCTGCAAAGAGGAAAGCTGGATAAGATCGTCTTCGATATACATTTATATTTTTTCTTCGATTGTTACCCCTTTCGAAACAACACTTTTTTCTACAACTATTTCATAGTCGGCAAATTCACGGGCCGGCTTGGCAGGGTCTGTTTTGCGCTTTACCTGTACAAGTTCAAACAATTTGTGGGCTGGGGCATTGCCCAACGCTGAATCGTGCTTAAAAACAATCAGTTTTCGTGCATTCATTTTACCGCGTGCGGCAGAATGATCGTGATCGAACATATTGACAAGACCATCAAGAAGCAGGGTTAAATCGTCTTCCGAAAAACCTGTTTGGGACGCTAAATGTGCAGAGATATATCCTTCTGCTCTGTAAAGACCATAGGGCACGATATGCTTACGACCCATGGTCCGGTTGTCGCCGCTTTGCTGTTCAGCTTCCTTTTCTGTAGCAACGGCCATACGTGTAATTGTTATCTCAAGCGGCACCACAGGCTCTATGCTCCTGGCAAAATTTATCTGAACCGGGCCACGAACCTGACCGCAGTTGACGCCGGTTGACATAACCGCACCAAAAGCACGTACATCATAAAAATTAGCGCACATCCAAGCTCGGGCCTTTTCCACCTCGTCGCCAGAACCTTTTCTTTTTTTATCATCGGCTTTTTCTTCAACGCCAACTGCTTTATGCGCCCTTTGATGCGTCTGGTTTAAAATTGCCTTCTCCCGAATATAAATTTCAAAGGGGGAATTGTTCCCTTTGACTATTTCAACAAAATTACGGATTTTTCTTTTTAGACACACATCTGTCACCAAGCCGAAGTTTGTTTCAGGATCTATGCGGGGCATATTGCCTGCGTCGGGGTCGCCATTGGGATTGCCGTTTTCAACGTCGAACAGGTAAACAAATTCATAGCGGTTTTGAATAGCGTTGTTCATGATGTATTCTCCTATTATAAATAAATGTTTTTGCATGAAAGGGTAGAGCATTCATTTAAGCAATAAATATTGTCTCGTTCATTCAGCCGTTGCCTTTGTATAAAACGCCTGCCGTTGATGATAATAGCCGATCCAGAACATGCCCTGATCGTCCAGAGACAGATGGGCCGGAAATTCACTGATACCTTCCATAATTTCCTCAACAAGTTTGTCTGTATTACGGCCATAATCAGATTTCTGGATATGATGTTGCGCCAAACGCAGAAGCTGCGGAAAAACGGTTCGAGGTGTGGCAGATGCAGAACCAGCGTAACGATCTCGAATGGTAGTGTTTGCACCCGGCACAGCATCTTTCTGCGCTTTTTCAAGAGCGGCGAACAGTCTGCCAAGGCGGTAGGCGGTGTTTGTTAATTGGTTGTCGAGCGTCATGTTTACCTCCGTTGGTGTATTGTTGATTCTATTTTTTCTTGTAAGGCATGCCTTAATGATGGCGGCACGCAGGTAGTTGATTGTTTGGTCTGACCTGATACGGTTTATAATTGCAGAAAGCAGGCTCTGCGGATATGCCACACCGGTCAAAATTGAACGCATAACCGCTCCCGCAAGAAGTGGCGCTATATTTTTCGAGTCGTGCTGCAGGGCGGTCTCCCGCAGAAGCTGCCACATGCCAGGATAATCTGGGTCTGTATCAAATGTCTTCACAATTGATAAGTCAGCAAAATGCAATCCGATCCTTTCGGCTACATCCCCCACAGTGCTTACATTCCAGAACCTCACCGAAAGCCTGGAAGCATTGGGCGACAAGCCGAGGACATAAAAATTAATGTCCGGATCAATGGAAGGTGGGCGTTTCCCCTCGCGTGCGGCTTCAAGAAACAACCGAACCTCCTTATGGTCGCCACCATCGTCACGCGGGTCGAAAACAAACCCGAGGAATCCCTCAACCGGCGATGCACGTTCTGCCCAAAAAACCGTTGTGGTGTCACCAATAAAAACTTTCTGGCGGCTATCAGAGCGCAGTAAATGGTTAAGCACAGTCGTATAGGCAAATGCAGAAGATTCTCCGACTGGCGCATTGTAGTTTTGTGTTTTCCCATACGACAAAAATGCATCAAGATTGAAGGAAATTATAGATGCTCCTTTTGCTTGAGCACCTTTCACACCTTTTATATCAGGATGCAATCGCGCCACAGAAGCTCTTTCACCGCTGACAAGGCAGGTTGCAACGACATCAGATGCTGTAGCGTCAAGCCTTTTTAGCCAAAGCGACTGAAGAGGAGGGTGTTCATGGATATATCCAAGTTCACCATCAAGTTGAAAAATTACATTAGACCCTGCAAGTTCATCCCAGCGTTCAAGGCTACCAGCATCATCCGGCTTCCATGAATCCAGGAATGAAAGAATAGCAACCATGCCTTCATCATTAAAGCCGTCGCCCATGGAATGGTGAAATTTTTTAAACTCTGCAAACATCTTTATTGCACGATCAGAGTTCTCTTTAGCGTCCGCACCCAATACATATCCTGTATTATCCCATAAAAAATTTGGAGCTATTCCAACAGTCCGTTTAAACGGTTCCGGCACAATTATTTGTTTGGCCAGCAATTTTTTGTCTTTTGTCACCCGTAAATCCAAAATCTGCAATAACTTACCATCCCGATTAAGCAAAAGAGCGAAGTTTATTTTCTGTCTGCTAAAACCATGGAGAGGTATGTCGGATTCGGTATCTTCTTTTAGACGATCATAATACCCATTTAAAGCCTGAAGTATCATCCACGCACCTCCCCGCTATTGAACGGCGGAACTTCTATAATGCCGTTTCGCATTATGGCACGGAAAAATTTTGCCTCCATAGCGGAAGGGAAATCGATGTCATGCAGCATCCAACCCAAATCACGCACACCGGTCAACTGCGAGGCAAGGATTGCGCCATCCACCAGTTCAAAGCCCACAGGAAACTCACGGCATCCGAAATAGGGTGTATGAAAGCACTGGCCCTTGCTCGCCCGTCGATCAAAAATTTCTTTGTGCTTGGCAGGATTATTATCCTCCGGCCCCGTAAAGGCGAAATGAGCCTCGATTACATACGCCACATCCCGCAGCACCATTGCAGCCCGTTGCTGGCGGTCTTCCTCAATGAAAACTTCCAAGGCCGCATTGCCGTCATTCATCGCACGCTTTACCGCGCCAACCGGGACTTTGCCCGCAAGTTCGTTCCGCCTGATATTATCGAAACGGATCGAATTGAGCACATGAATCCGGTCGATGACCCAAACGATGGCAGGCTTCCAATAAATCGCCTCCAGAATGCCACGGGCCGCCGATGGAGTTATGACATCATAACTCACCCGTTCGACTTTCATTTCAGGTCGGGTGAAACAGGCGTAGTCACCCCATATCTTTAGTTTTACCCCATAGGACATATGCAAACCCCTTCCCTCTTAAGGTTAAATAATTAGACTTTCAATCTGATGGAATGTCGGGTCTTCAGGGCACAGCCCGAGATCATCCCGATACAAATCCTTATTGATAAGCACTGCATACTTCTTCTGCACAAGCTCGACGCTTCCTGCGGCAACAAGCGAAGACAGTACATTTGGGAACACCTGAACCGTGTAGCGCTGCGCCTGACGAAGAAGGCCACCGCACTTTTCAGCGTATCGAAGACCTTGAATGATGCGTTCTGACTTACCGTTATACGGGATGATAATCGGCTGCATCGTATCCTTGATAATTCTAAATGACTCAGCAATCGTTCTGAACGGAAAATCACCTTTTGCCGCGCCCTCCTTGAGTAGATCCAGAATATGCTCTTCATCAAGATTTTCACCCTGCCGCCAGTAGAGTGTTTTGAAATATTCTTCAACCGCCTCAAGTGACAAAGGATCGTCATGATGCCGCATGACCATTTCGGCAGTTTCCGCTGTGTGGCGGAAGTGACCGGGAGGGAGCCCTTGTTCCGGCTGAAAAACATAGAACTTACCACCTTCGGCAATTATACCCTCCCTATTACAGCGGCCTGCAGCCTGGGCAAGCGAATCAATCCCCGTGGCAGAACGAAAGACAACAGGAAAATCAATGTCCACCCCGGCCTCTACAAGTTGGGTACTCACAACGCGACAAACAGATTTTGATGTAAGTGCTTCTCGGATGCGCTGCAGTACCTCGCTTCTGTGCTGTGGGCACATGAGAGCGCTTAGATGAAAACACCCCTCCCGCTCTGTGATAAGCTCAAAAATGCTCCTTGCATGCTTTCGTGTGTTGACAATACACAGGGCCTGCTTGAATGACATTATCCGTTCCGCAAGTTCAGCATCAGGAAGCACTGGTAGCTTTTCAGTGTTAATTCTTTTAAATGCTTCATACAATTTTTCCGGTTCCGGCATGATTTCTTGAACAGAATCAATACCATCTTTAAATTGTTCAGTGGTGGAAAGTGCGGGCTGTGTGGCTGTGCAGAGCACAATAGTCGTTCCGTAGGAATCGGCAAGTTCACGCAGTGCTTCAAGTGATGGTTTCAGAAGAGACACGGGCAACATCTGAGCCTCATCGAGAATAACAACGCTACGGGCAATATTATGAAGCCGTCTGCAACGTGAAGAGCGTGCTCCGTACAGAGATTCAAAAAATTGCACATTAGTTGTTACAATAATCGGCGCATCCCAGTTTTCAGACGCAAGCCGTGAACGATGATCTTCTTCTGGCGGCTCGAAGTTGCTGTGATGTTCAAGCACAGCAGCGTCACCCAAAATGCTGCGAAACACGGCGGCATTCTGTTCAATAATGCTTGTATACGGGATGACATAAATGATTCTTTTAAGGCCATATTTAAGCGCGTGCTTCATGGCGAATGCCATTGAGGAAAGAGTCTTACCGCCACCGGTTGGAACCGTGAGAGAAAAAATGCCCTGTGTGTTTTGTGATGCGTCTATGCAGTGTTGAAGAATTGAATGTCTATGATTATTTATGGTTGACGGTTGGGCTTTCAACAAAATCTGCTCGATTGCTGCATCAAGTTTAGGGGACAAGTCAGAAAGCGAGGGATAACCACCGCGATTATTTGCCCTCGTTTTATCCATAAAAACTTCAGTATCAAGAAAATCAGCATCGACCAAGCATGAATAAAGCATCCTTATGAAAAAAGAGATTTGAAAACCAAGTCGTTTCTTGTCAGGCTGGAAAGGAAAGCCTGATGGCTTAGGAAACTGCGATAATGAAGCCGGTACTCCCGAATAGTCGGAAATTTTTTTATCGAGCCGGGCCATAAGGCAGGCTGCTTCATTCGACTTCCCGTCAGGGAGCCCCGCATGATGCCCGGAAATAGTGTAGGCAAGCACTTTCCCTGTATCATTAAAAAGACGGAAAGCATGCTGCGCTCCGGCAGTTGAATGATCAGTTTTCCCTAGCTTTGTTTCAATATGAGCATCAGAGTCATGAGTGGCCAGCAGCATATTTTGAAATGATTCGGAATATTTTCCAAGATCATGCCAAAGCCCTGCAAGATAAGCCCAATTACCGGCCTTAAAATCCTTTGCAAAATCTCTTGCGAGTTCACCGACATTCCGCAAATGCTCTTCCAGCACCTGCCATTTCTCCGGCGGCTCATTCGGCAAACTATGGGCATAGTATTTTTTAGTCATCATGCAATTGTTTATAGCAGGCTATTTTGTCATATAAGGACAAAAGCATAGAGGAATATTTAATTAACCATACTGCTTTTGCACATTTATTAATAGCAGAATTAAATATTTTTTAATTAATACAGCAATTAGATAATATTTAGCGCGTATGAACTACAAAAAATTTTGATATAAAGAAGAGCGTTAGAAGGGGGTCGTAATTTTTATTAGAGGGAATAAATTGCAGAGAATTAATGACTGGAAGAATCACCTTATCTAAGCAATAAAAAGCCGATATTGTTTAAAACCGGTTTTTTGTTATTAAACAATCAAAAACGACAAAGCCCTGGACCCCGTTTTTCAACGGGGTGACGGCTTTTTACCAGCAGCTTCTTCCGCTGCAAGCTCTGCATCCAGAAGCGCTTTAATCGGTTTCAGCCGCCCGGTGCGGAATTTTATGCTGCCGGGGTCTGCTTCGCGCATTTCTTGTTCTGCTTCAGGGACTAAAAGGGAAACGGTTCTCTTTAATGCTGATGGCCATCTTCAAGTCAGTACCCAGCCGTACAAGATTGCCTTTTCGTACAAGCTCTGAGTAGCAAGTTTGCAAGATGCATCTAGCAAAAATACTAGACTTGTCTAGCAAATAACGTATAATGCATCCATGACTAAAATATATGAGCGATCCTTTGTGGTGCAACTGGAGCAACGGCTTTCTGTCGGTCAGCCACTTATTCAGGTGCTGGTCGGCCCGCGTCAGGTTGGAAAAACAACCGGTGTAAAGCAACTTCTGGCCCGATATCCTTACGCCACTCATTATGCCAATGCCGATGATATTTTGACCACTGATCGCACCTGGCTTCTGGAGCAGTGGCAAAAAGCCGTACTCTCAGGCAAAAAGACGCTTCTGGTGATTGACGAGATTCAAAAGGTTCCAAACTGGTCGGAAACGGTTAAATCCTTATGGGATAAAGCGCCCAAGGCATTGCGGGTGATCATTTTAGGCTCAAGTTCTTTGCAGTTGCAGAAAGGTCTTACAGAAAGTCTTGCCGGGCGTTTTGAATTAATACGCACCCATCAATGGACTTACGATGAGTTGAAGCACGCTTTCAAATATGATCTTGACCGCTATCTGACGTATGGCGGCTACCCGGGCGCCGTCGCCTATGAAAATGATTTCGACCGATGGTATGCCTATCTGAAAGATTCTATTATTGAGGCAGTTGTAGGTAAGGATATTCTGCTCAACCATAAGGTGGGCAACCCCGCTCTTTTTCGCCAGGCATTTGAGATTTTGTGCCGCTACCCGGCGCAGGAGATAAGTTACACAAAACTGCTGGGGCAGCTTCAGGACAAGGGTAATACGGATTTAGTCAAATATTATATCGAGCTTTATTCTGGCGCATTCCTCATTCATCCGCTGGAAAAATATTCGGCGAAAAACTACCTGTCCCGCGGCTCAAGTCCCAAGATGCTTGTTTCCTGTCCTGCTTTATACACTATGCATGAAGGTCCGCAAGTTCTTGCCGATCCCGAAAAACGGGGAAGGATTTTTGAGGCTGCGGTAGGCGCCCAGCTTTTACAGCTTCCGGGAGATCTGTATTATTGGCGCGAGAAGCAAAAAGAAGTTGATTTTATTTATAAGTATCAGGGGCTGATTTATGCTGTGGAGGTCAAATCCGGTCGCCGCAAAATATCCCAGGGTTTAAATACCTTTCTGGAAAAGTTTCCCAAAGCGCATCCCGTAATTATCTCACCTGAAAATTTTGTTGAATTTTCGGAAAAGCCCCATAAATTCCTAGCCACAGTTGCAACTAAATAGCTGCCGTTTGTCGGTTCATTGTCTGCCAGAAACCCCCGCCCATATTGACATTGACACACAATCGCCCTCGTCCTATATTTGCCCCATCTCAAAGCAAGTTCCTATCAATCAAGATCATACCAAACAGTATTGGCGCTGCGGTTTAAATCACTGACAGCTTGCGGCGGGGCAGTTCACTCGAAAACAACAACCTTGTTTTTCCCGGAGGTTTTGCCCTTGTACAGGGCGATATCTGCGGTGCGGATAAGATCTTTCTTGGTTGCGGCACGATCGGGAATTGATGAAAGGCCAATGGTGACGCTCAAAGACGCTATGGGGGCGCCCTCTTCAGATACAAACGGGTGCTGCTCTATTGCCTCGCGTATGCGCTCGGCAACCATGCTGGCCTCATCAATTGGGGTCTCCGGCAGGATGACCATGAATTCTTCGCCGCCGTAGCGCGCAACACAATCGCTCGTGCGGGTCTGCTTCTTGATCAGGCCCGCTATCTGCATCATCGCTGCATCGCCCGCCAGATGGCCATAGGTGTCGTTGCAGCATTTAAAATTATCGATATCGATCATCATGATTGACAGCGGACGAGTGTAGCGCGATGCTCGTTCGGTCTCCTTTCCCAGCGTTTCATGGCATGAGCGATAGTTTGCAAGCCCCGTCATTTCATCGTGATTTGAGAGCTGTTTGTAAAACTCACGCTCGCCTGCAAGTTTTTGCAGCCGCTGGTTTTCCAGCACTTTTTCTATCGTTATTTTTATCTGTTCATTGTTAAAAGGCCTGGTAATAAAGTCCGCAGCCCCTGCCTTCATAGTTTCCACGGCAAGTTCAATGGTGGCAAAACCCGTTATGACGATAATGGGGATGTGGGACCCCATGCCGCGAATCTCTTTTGTCAGGGCGATACCATCCATCTCCGGCATCATGAGATCTGATACGATCAGGTCAATGCCTGTCTGCTGTTGCAGTATTTCCAGGGCGCGGCGGCCACCCGGCGCAGTCAAAACCCTGTAGTTGGCCTCAACAAGCAGCTCGGCAATTGTCTCAAGGGCTGCGGGGTCATCATCGACAACAAGAACGGTAATTTTTTTCGATTTCATGCTCTATCCGGCTTCATGTATTGTGGGGAACTGATACTGCTGGACTGCATTCCCCTATGATGCATTAAAATACTTTATTTTTTAAATAAGTCAACTCTTTGCTACGAAAGCTTGCAACCGAACAACTATACTGCAATAGACGATTAAGGATGCGCATGCTTAATCGTTTTTGATTCATGCAGCCAACCTTTTTATACTGAATTCAAGGTAACTATTCAGCATCCCCGAGCTTTGTTGGTTAATCGTTCTTCCCTCCCCTGGAGACTGTGTCGCAATTGATTGTTGAAAAAAAGAGGCTTTCATATTTGCCCCACAATGAATTATTTTTGATCTTGAGGGGTTCGACCCCTACGAAAAATAGCGTTTGAAAGCC
>CAIWCT010000454.1 GCA_903911225.1 uncultured delta proteobacterium | reverse complement strand
TGTTTTGAAGAGCTCACGCACCATTTTTTTTGTCACCACGACCGTTTCGATGACCTCATCGGCCTCGCATGCCATGCCCCGCTCGGTCAGCTCTTCGGCTTTAAACATCGTGATTTTTTCGGTGGAATAGCCCGGCACGGGATAGATGATGCCAAGGCGGGTGAACTTCCGGCCTGCGTAGCCCGTCTCCTCAATAATCTCACGGCGGGCGCATGCCAGGGGCCACTCACCTTTTTCAAGCGTGCCGGCCGGCAGCTCGAAAATATAGCTATTGATCACCGGTCTGAACTGCCGCAGCAGAATCACTTTGCTTCCCGTGAGAAACGGCACAATGAGCACTGCGCCGGGATGATCAACAAGCTCAAGGTGTATTGTGTGGCCATTGGGGAGTTTTGTTGTGCGTTTTTTAATGTTCAGAAATTGGGCCACGAGTAGTCTCCTTTACAATACGTGCTGTCAGCCTCTCAATGACATGTTTTTTGTCCTGGCCCGGCCCGATGACGATGTCCGTATGTGCTTTGGTCGGCTCCACGAATTGTTCGTGCATGGGCCGAACCTGCTCAAGATACTGCCGGGTCACCGATTCCATGGTGCGGCCGCGCTCGGCGATATCGCGCTGCATGCGGCGCAGCAGGCGCACATCGGCATCTTCATCAAGATATATCTTTAAATCAAAAAATCCGCAGAGTTCATGCGGCACAAAGATAAGCATGCCCTCCACAATGATCACGGGAGCGGGCTTGAGTAGAACCGTTTCGCCCAGACACGTATGGGTTGAAAAGTCGTAGACATGCCGGTTGACCGGCTTGCCCGACTTGAGATTGCGCAGATGTTGCGCCAGCAGCGCAAAATTAAGGCCGTTGGGATGGTCAAAATTTTCGCAGTGCCGCACCTCGAGCGGCAAGTGCGAGAGATCGGCATAGTAGGAGTCCGCGTCGATGAGCGTGGCGCGCTCAGCCCCAATGGCGGCTGCAATGCCTGCCGCAATCGTTGTCTTGCCCGAGCCTGTCCCGCCTGCGATGCCAACTATGAAAGATTTTGTTTTCATGGCGTTCACTTTCGGTAGGGTCGATTCGTGAACCGCCCTTACCTAAATTCATTCATTTCATTGTCGTGCCGCTGGTCATATTGTCCCAGGTTGAACCATTGTAACGCTGTATCGTGCCAGCACCTCCCACGGCGAAGACATCAGAGCCCGAACTGCCCCAAATACCGGAAAGGAGAGATTCTGTACTGATATCCATGTACTCCCAAGATGTGCCGTTGTAATGCAGTATGGTGCCATAATTGCCCACCGAAAAAACATCGTTGCCGGAACTGCCCCAGACACCATTAAGATGACAAGTTGCCCCGCTGTCCATTACGGCCTAACTTTGAGCGTGTGCCTGCTGAACGAAAACGAGAGAGAACAACAGAAGAACAACTGGCAGAATTTTTATAATAGTGTTTTGACAACACACCCCCTTAAAATTGCTAAATTTTTATTTATTGTATCAAAAAAAATTATTTTATAATACGGGATACTGAAAGAAGTTTAAAAAAAACGCCCGGCTTTTCTATTAAGCAGTGCACTTTTTTATAGCAGTTTTTCTAATTCGCCCATTCCAGCATGGGCGCAAGGCGGGGGATGTGTTCAAGAAAATCGAAATCTTTTTTCTCTTCTGTGCTGCTGATAATTCTGCCGGATTCATCATATTCTATTGCCGCGACCTTATCTCCCCTGCGGTACAAGACCTCAGCCTTTAGCCGCCCATTTTCATAATATTCTTTTGCAATGCCGTTTTTCTTGTCTCTGCGGTAACCTTGCACCAGCCGCACAGCACCGCTTTCATAGAATTCTATGACCGGGCACTGAAGCTCATCTGCTGTGTAATAGGCGCTCTTTTTGGGCATGCCGCTTTCGTAATAAAGAGTTTCAGGGCCTTCTTTGTTGCCCTTCACGTAGAGAACCTCTGCGGCCAAAACGCCGTTTTTGTGCTGCTTTTTATAGGGCCCTTCAAGAACGCCATCCGTATACGAGCATTCGGTTTCTATGCTGCCATTGTCGTAGAAGCTTATGAAAGGACCGGTTTGCCTGCCGTCTGTATATTTGATACTGCTCAGAATCTGGCCTTCATCGCCATAGGTCATGGTGACGCCCTCCCTTTTGCCGTCTTTCCATGTTTCAATCTTCCACAGCTTGCCCCGCGAATTATAGTGTTTGATTGCCCCGTGCAGCTGTCCGCGGCTGTTATAGGCAAACACCGTTTTTACACCGCCGCCGAAATAATATTCCTTTTCCGGGTTGCCGCACCCGCTGCCGAGCAGCAGCGCAGCCATAAGCAGCAGGATGCCGAAGCATGTATGACGCGGCCTGATATGTGTCATGGATGCCTCCGCTGATAGAGTAAGATGATGAGGTTCTGCCCTATATATAATTCGCAGTTCCATGCTCTGTCAAGACGCATGTTTGCCCGGCAGGTGCACACGCAAGACCATTGCATGCCGCAGGTTTGTATCACGCAAAAATTTTTCTGATCTCCTGCAAAAGTTCGCGACCGGGTGGCAGGGGGCAGCGGGCATAGAGCTTGAGGTCGGGCGTAAAACGGAAGCGTTTGGTGTCAGCGGCAACAATGGAAAGAATTTTTTCCAGCGACTTTTCAGCATCCTCGTGAAAGGTAAATACGAGCTGCCGGCCGGCATGGTCAACCGAAAGCACCAGCTGCTCTCGCAGCACGTTCTTGGTGCGGGCCACATCAAGCAGCAGCTCTACCTGTTCGGGCAGGCTCCCGAACCTGTCGGCAAGCTCAAGCTCGATGTCATCGGCGTCGGCATCGGTTGCAACCGATGCGATGCGGCGATACAGCACGAGCCGCTGATTCACCTCTTCGACATAATCCTCGGGCAGATAGGCCTGAAGATTGATGTTGACCTCGGGCTCAACCTTTGGTGCAATTTTCTCGCCCCTGAGTGAAGCAATGGCTTGGCTGAGCAGATCAAGGTACATATCCATGCCCACCGATTCAATCTGGCCCGACTGCGAATGCCCCAGTATATTGCCGGCCCCGCGAATTTGCAGATCGCGCGTAGCAAGGCGGTACCCCGACCCGAGCTCCGTAAACTCGCACAGCGCTTCAAGCCGCTTCTGAGCAAGGGGGCTCATGGTATTGGAGCCGGGAACAAGCATATAGGCATAGGCCCTGATCTTGCCTCGGCCCACGCGGCCACGGAGCTGATACATCTGGGCAAGACCTAAGCGGTGGGCATTGTTTATGATGATCGTGTTGGCTGTGGGAAAATCCAGGCCCGATTCGATGATGGTGGTGCACACGAGCAAGTCGACCTCCTTGCCGATGAACTGCATCATAACATGTTCAAGCTCGTGCTCGTTCATCTGGCCATGGGCCACGCCGAGGCGCGCCTCGGGAAGGAGCTTGCGAAGATAGCCTGCCATGGCATGAATGGAGCGAACCCTGTCATGGACGAAAAATGTCTGGCCGCCACGCTTAAGCTCCCGCATGATGGCGTCGCGGATGATCATCTCGTCGAAATGCGTTATGGTGGTGCGGATGGACAGCCGGTCTTCGGGCGGCGTTTCGATGATTGAAAAATCGCGTATGCCGAACAGCGACATCTGCAGCGTTCGCGGTATGGGCGTGGCCGTCAGCGTCAGCACGTCGACCGATGAGCGCAGCTTCTTCAACTGTTCCTTGTGCTTCACGCCGAAACGGTGCTCCTCGTCAATGACGATGAGCCCGAGCTCTTTAAACACTATATCCTTCTGCACGATGCGGTGCGTGCCGATAATGACGTCGACTTTGCCTTCGGCAAGGCCCTGAATGATCTGCTTCTGGTCGCGGGCAGAGCGGAAGCGGCTTAAAATATCGACCTTAATGGGATACTGGCGGAAGCGCTCACAAAAGTTTTGATAATGCTGCTGGGCAAGAACGGTTGTGGGCACAAGCACCGCCACCTGCTTGCCCTCCATGGCGGACCTGAATGCCGCACGAAGCGCCACCTCTGTTTTGCCATAGCCCACATCGCCGCAAATCAGGCGGTCCATGGGCATGGGTCGGGTCATGTCGTCCATGACATCGCCGATGGCCGCAAGCTGGTCGGGTGTTTCCTCATAGGGAAACGC
>CAIWCT010000453.1 GCA_903911225.1 uncultured delta proteobacterium | reverse complement strand
GGTGATAGAAAACGAGATCAATAAATCCGTGGTGTCCTCCGATCAGGATGCGTTTCTGACGGGCCTCAAAGCAAAACCCGTGACCCAGTTCGAGCAGAAATTCCTGCAGTTTGTCCAGCAGGCAATCTTCAAGATCGGATTCTTCCATTACTTCGCGCGATTTAATTCCCAGGAATTCAAAAACATAGGGGTCGCGGATGGCAAGTCTGGGTTCGGCCTGTTCTGCGGTGCTTCTGATTAGTTCAGTCAATTTTTGCTTGTTGCGTGAGAGTCCGGTACGCTCACAATAGAGACTGGCAATCTGGCGTTTCAGCTCGCGCACCGACCAGTTGCCGCGCATGCATTCTAATTCGTAGAAGGTGCGTTTCATAGCGTCCTCAACGGAGACAAGCAATTCGAAATGGCTGTAGGAAAGACAGCCCAGAAGTTTTTCCGGCGGGATCGTTAATTGTGCGGACGCTGTCCGCACTTTTGCTGTGCGTTTTAGCTCTTGGGGGAGCATGGGTTTAAATTGTGCCGACACGGTCCGCACAATTTGAGGATATGTGCGATAAAATTGAAGATAGTTGTAGAGCTGTCTGCGGCCCGAGTTGCTGACCGCGTGCTTTCGTAATGCCTTTGACAACTCTGCCAGAAGCGCCTCTCCATAGGCAGCGCGGTCAGCGCCATTAAGTTCAAACATGGCTATATAGAGACCAATAAACCAATTTCTTAAAGTGAGGCTTATATTAACAGCTTTTCCCGCCTGCGCTGTAAGGCGCTCATCGATCTGGCGGATTTGTGCAATCAGATTATTGAATGTAAGATCATTTGTCACGGTTTTGATTCCTGGTTGCATGTTACAGGCACAATGTTTTCCTCCGTTCTTTCGCGTCGCGCATCTATCCTTGTAACCGTTTAGCCCTTTTATAAAGAACCGTATTGTTGTTGTACTATGAAAACCCTAACTCTGCGTCTCCTGAAACACCCGCCGGAACTCCATGGGCTTTGAAATGCGGTGAAACGATTCCCGTGTGCCGCCGGTGCCGATGATGGTGATGGCGCCGTAGCCAAGGATTCTGCCCATGATGGTTTGATCGACATTGACGGACTCGATTTTTGAGAGGTTCATTTCAAGGGCCTTACGCCAGATGAGGCCGACTTTCATAATGACCCGCTTGTTGGTGATGGCAAACTCGCTTGTCCAGCGGTCGATAAGGGGAAAGATTAACAGGGTAAAAACGGAGCGCAAAGAGAAGAAAATAATCCAGTGCAGGCGGGCTTCATAAACAACCTGCTCGCCGCTGATGAGATTATTGTGAACGTAGCTGCCCATGAAGAAGTTCCCCCAAATTCACAAAACATTAAAAATGCTTATATTGTATTCCATACTACACGCTGCCTCTTGCTTTGGAAACGTTTTTTCAATCGTTTTAAGCGCTTTCTGCAGCATATCTGCCGAGTGCTTTATTAAGCTCCTTGCATACTTCCTCCCGCAGCCATGCGGGTTCAAGCACTTTTGCATCGCTGCCGTACTGCAGCACCCACGGAATAAACTCGCGGGTGTTGGTAAGGCTTGCCTGCATGGTGAAAGAGCCTTTTTTGACGGCTGAAAAGCGCTGTGTGGGGTGCCACAGCCTGGTTGTAATATAGTCATGCAAGGTTTCGCTGAATTCAATTTTCACCGTAAAACGTTCCTGGCTGCCCGGCTTCTGGTAAATACCAAATGATCCGTCTATGACTGCATCTGGGCAGTAATCAGCAGGCACGCGAAATGTCTCTCCGGTGAGCGCGACATCGCGCAGCCGTTCAACGGCAAAGGTTGTCACCTGCTTTTTCCCCTTGATGGCTCCAATGAGATAGAGCGCGTCATCATGGAGCAGCAGCGTATAGGGCGCAAGGATGTGCTCCTTCTCCTTTTCTTTCCACTGCGCATAATACCTGACTTTCAGCATACGCTGATGCAAAAGGCCGCGAAGTATTTTTGTGAGCGCTATATCCTGCCCGGCATAGTTTTTTCTGCCGAAACCCGAGTAGCGAAACTTTTTATCGGCATCTTCCAACTCCCGTCGCTTTGACGGCTGCAGCCCTTGTAAAAGAGTTTGCTGCACTGCCGCGACATTTTCCGTTATCACCGTTCCTTCAAGGCTTTTGAGTATTGCTTTGGCAACAGCCAGCGAGATGACCCGAAACGCAGTCGGGGCGGTCTGTTCGCTTTGCCCGGCAAGGCTCCATTTTTCAATGCCATCGGTACGCATTACCTCCAAAAACTGTTTTTCAGATGAAGCCGAAAGCCCATCGTTTAATGCCTTGCGGTAGCGCTGCGCAGTTCGCGCCGAAATGCCCAGTATGCCTGTTATCTCCTCAAGCGGCACAGGCCGCCAAGAGCGGGCAAGCAGCGCAACCAACTGCGCCATGCGAAGCGCTGTTGTGTAGGTTGGTTTTTTGTGCTCCATTGGTCTGCCTCCTTTTAGAACTACATTTGATTATAAAGCAGCGGCAATGTCAACAGTTGTCATTGCCATCAGGATACAATTGAAAAACAAAAGGCTGATAAATCCGAATCGGATCTTTTACTACATGAATCTAAATTGCCTTGCCTGAAAAATTTGACGGCACAGATACAGGCCCTGCCGAACAGTTGCATAAAACGATACGCAGCATAGATGTCAGTCACAGGAGGCGTGAAATATGGTCAATATCAGAGAAGGACACGACAGGCAAAAATTTGTTTGCAGTCAAAAAAAACACCAAAGATTCAGTTTGATTGCGCTCTGGGGTGCTCTCGTAACCGCAGCAGTTACGTGTGCTTTTATTTCAGCGTCATGCTCGGGTGAACTTTCCAAAGACGAAGCCAAAGAAATTATTGAGACCAGCAGCCATATAATCTGCCCGTCGCTGGTGCAGGTTCTGTTATATGCCGATGCACCCAAGCAAATTACCGCCGGGGGCGATACGCAGGTTGCTTATGAGTCCTCCATGCAGGCGGCAAAGTTGCTCCATAAAGCGGGATTGCTTACCATGCGCGAGACCGGTGAAAATGGAAACACTCATTATACCCTGGAGTTATCACACAAGCTGGAACGGTTCATTGCCTCAAAAAATGAAAACAAGCTGTATGTAAAGCTGGGTGAAGTGAATGTGGATGAAGTCCTCTGCATTATCAAACCCATCCTGCGAAACGAGCCGAAAAAGACCACGCTTTTCAGATGCCGGATGTATATCAAGCATAATGAACTCGGTGAAATCCTTTGCCTGACCGGTAGTGTTTTATCCGAAAGTGATGCCTGCTGCACGGTAGCAAAAGACTATTATGCGGCTTTTGAAAAAGATGGTCGAAGATGGCGGATAGCGGCCATGGAACCGGCTGATGATACATAATTTTATGCGGCCCCTAATAAAGGGGGTGCCGGATCGGAAAGTTTTTATTTATATCGTTTGGGTTAAACCCGATAGAAACTGTTGGCTTGCTTAAGATAGCTTTTCCTGACGGCGAAAAAGCAACACCTTCCAGCTCCAGCAGCCTGCGCTTCATGGCAAGCCCTCCCTGAAAGCCGCCAAGTCCGCCGTCGCTGCGCACAGCGCGGTGGCACGGGATAATCAGAGGGAAAGGATTTAGTGCCAGGGCATGCCCCACGGCTCGCGCTGCACGCGGAGCGGAAATATGGGCTGCAATTCTGCCATAGGTGCTGACCCTGCCGCGGGGGATCCGGGCCTCTGTACGCAGCACGCGCTGCTGAAACGGCGGGCACACCTCCCAATCAAGCATAGCAAAGGAAAAAACAACCTGGCTGCCGGAAGCAAAGGCCTCTATTTTTTGTGAGATAGTATCAATGGCAGGATGCGTACCGGGAGCAGCTGCAGGGAACTGCTTCTGTATGCTGCATTTTATAGCGCACTTTTCAGCAGGCAAGAATATCCGGATAATCCGTGCAGTGCCGGCGGACATACGCCAGACAATACCGGCAGTGCCCAATGGAGTATCGAACTGAAAAAATGAAAAACCAGCAGCCATAACTCCACGGTTTGAAGCAGGTCTTATTTCTTCATAATCGCCCAGAGCCCGCCGTCCTGGATTATATCAGCCCTGATGCTGTTACGGTCAAGCATCGCCCTGAACTGCTGCGGCGATACCACCCGCTTGCCCAGTTCATAATTAAGGCGGCGAGACTCATCGGCAATGGGGTTGATCACCGCTTGCGGCGTGTGGCTGCCGAACCCGCCGCCGGCAAACACAATGCCGCCCGGGGCTAAAGCGCGATACATCTCGGCAAGCAGACTGCCCTTCTCGTCAAGAAAGAAAAAAACGCCCCGGCAGATCACAAGATCATAGGCATTATCGGCACTGGCAAGGGGAAAAAGGGGTGTTGAGACGATAGTGATGCGGCCGGCATCACGGCCCGAAAGCACGGCCGGCCAGTCATCATAAAAGGTTTCTGCAAGACCTGGTATCTCAAGGGCGATGTCAAGCGAGCTGTGCGGAAACATCTTTAAAAGCTCAAGGCCTGTGCCGCCGGAAAAACAGCCAACCTCGAGCATTCTGCTCGGCTGCTGCAGGCACTGCTCTGCCGCCTGCCGCGCAAGGCCGGGATAGACCGGTAGCCAGAGGCGGTTGATGGCTCTGATGACGGCTGTATCCATAGGACTTCTTTCCGTGCTCAGCTTATCCTGATTGCGTCACCGCAATTGATCGTTTGTTTCTGGCTGCCGTTTTCATCAAACTGCTCATAGGAGAGCATGCGGCCCTCTTTAAAATCAGCTTTAATTTCAATCTTGCCGTTCGGGTGATAGGTAGTGCCGACACCTTCGCGCACATTGTTGATAAAATTTGCCTCTTCCCGGATAACGCCCTCTTCATAATAGACTTTATACGGCCCTTCAAGCTTGCCCTGTTTGTACACCGCCTCGGTTTGTTTGATGCCGTCATCATAATAGGCTGTAAAGCTGCCTTCGCGGACATTGGCTACATAGAAAAATTCCGCTTTCAGGTTGCCGTTTTCATGAAAGTGGCGCGTGGGGCCATCAAGCAGGTTGTCCTTATAGGTCATCTCAGCGGCAATGGTTCCATTGGGGTAAAAAGTTTTTGTAACGCCGTTCTGCTTGCCGTCATAGGTATAGCTGAGCTCGGCCCGCACCGTGCCGTCGGGATACTGTTCGCGGCGAATTGCATATTTCTGTTCTTCCATGCCTGAATCTCCAAAAAAAATTATACAAGATTAATAGGATACCACGGAATAGAAACAGGCGCAAGAAAGGAGGCGATGCGGGGTTTTTTGATCTTTAGTATTTTTCTACAATCAAAACCATATAACTATAAGACTGGATTTACGCCAATTCAACTACAGCCGCCAACGCCTGCAAAATATCCAATAGCTGTACGTCTTTGATTGAACCAATTTTGTTTTTAAAACGGAGGACATCAACACTGCGGGTCTGCAACGCATCGACAGCAGAAGCTTTTTTTAGGCCGTTTTCTGCAGACGGTATTAATTGTACATGCCAAATATTCTCTTTAAAAGCTTCCTGCCATTCAGTGATAGGAATAACCAGCTTCAATGGCAGTTTGCCTATATAATCTGAGCTGATTACCACAGCGGGCCTTATTTTATGTATTTCTTTGCCCTTGGTCGGATTAAAATCGACAAACCAAACTTCCCCCCTCTTAGGACTATTAGTCATCTTCTAACCCCTCGCTGGTTTCTAGATCCAATTCGTCACGTAAGCTTTCATAATATTTATGTAAATGCTCAGCCTGGGCCTTAAGGAGTTTGCGGCGTTCTTCAAGTGGCAAGCGTAAAAACTCCGCGCGTTTTGTAGGTGCAGGCAAATCTTCAAGTTGAATGCTGCCAGACATATTTTCTGCTTCTTCTGTAGTAATAATGCCTTCAGCCAGCGCACGTGAAAGCATACGATTAAGCCAATCAGACTTTTCAGGCGTTATAGATTCCGGCTCCTGTTTGCGCCAGCGTTGCTGGCTTATTGTGATTGCCCACTGCTTATATAACGATTCGGAAATGACATCTAAATCGAGCATACGGTATAAAACAGCCTGTATGCTGACTTTAAATCTTCTTTTTAAGGCAAGTAATTCCGCAAGCTGAATATTACTCCTTCGCTCCCCTATTTCTCTTTTAAGAGATTCTTCCGGCAGCAAAAAAGCTCCTGCGAATCTAAAGGCGGCTTTCTCTTCATCGCATCCCTTTGTCGGCTTTAAAACAAGGTGACCCAGTTCATGGGCAAGGTTCATACGCTGCCGTTCGCCGGCAACTACCTTGCGCGATGTGACAGCTCCGGCGATTATTCGTCCGCTTTTATTTTTTGCTATAGCGGAAATACCGTCAAATTCTCTTTGCGCGTCAAGCTCAAGAACATGAATAAGACGATCTTCCAAAATACCGGTTAAATCATGAATAGCATCTACCCCCAAATTCCACTGTTTCCGCATACCGGCAGCCGCATGCTCTGCCTCTTCAATCTTATAAATCGGGTAGTGCGAAATGATTTGCTCAAAAGAGCTCTCGAGCCCCAGCTTGCCCTGCAAACGGCACCGGTCTTCCAGTGTTTTTGTCGTTAATGCTTCAATGCGGACCTGTTCTTTTTTCCCAAGACGAGAAAGCCTCCGGTAGGCGACAAACTCTACGGTCACAGCAGGCTCTTCCCATAATTGCAAGGTTTTAACACCAAGAGCTGCAGCAAGGCGAACTGCCACTGTTGCAGTTGGTTTTGCCAGCCCCTTTTCGTACTTTGAAAGCGCCTGTTTCGTGACCGCTCCCTCCATTGCCTTTGCGAGGGCTTCAAGAGAGAACCCTTTTGCTAAACGCATTTGTTTAATGCGGTTCATTGTCTCACCTTTTGTTTCTATAATAACTTTGAAATCAATTAAGCCAGTAAATTGCTTGGAAGGGAAAAAATGCCGAAAATTTTTAAGCTCCCCTGTTGGTTGACAAATCCTACTAAATTATACTATATTGTCAACCAAAATCAACCCTTCAAAGGAGTTTTTATTATGGCAAAAAAAACACCCCCTGGAGACAATCACAGACATGGCGCCGTAACGGGCCGTAGTCAGACTTTCAATCCGCAGAATGATCGCTGGATAAAGAGAGATAGTGAAACCGGGCAATTCATGGATCAAAAGTCGGATGGCACACCCTTCAAAGGAGTACGGAAGGAAAAATGAATGATTTGATTTCGGTGTGGAAACAGAGCATGCATAGGGATAGAACCATGCGCGATCGTCATCAGATACCGAATGTGTTTCTTACCGGCGCCATACGCAGCGGCAAATCTACGGCTGTCAATGCGGCGCTCAAGCTGCTGCAGCCCCGGCGGATCGGCGGTTTCCGCACGGTCAGGTCATCGACCGATATCCCGGAGGCTCTCGGCGCGGTCTATATCGTTCCGGCTAACGGCGAGGCCGCGCTTGATAAAGATCATCTCGTAGGCATTCGCTGGGGCAACAACAAGTTCACCGCCTATGCCGAGGCCTTTGAGACCGGCGGCTGCGAGATACTGGCAGCTACCCCGCCTGATGCCGACATTATCGTCATGGACGAGTTGGGCGTGATGGAACAGAACTCGCCAAGCTTCTGCACAGCCGTGCTTCGCCTACTGGACGGCAAGCTACCGGTGCTGGGCGTAATCAAGCCGCAGGCATCACCGCTGCTGGATGCCATCCGCGCTCATGGCAAAAGCAAGGTGATCGAACTGACCGAGGGCAACCGCGACAGCCTGCCGGATATCATAGCCAGCCTGATGCAGAAATAGGCTGAAACCCCGGCTTAACCCGCTGTTTCAGAAAAACCCGTACACTATGCCGGGTCAGTTCTTCTTACCTATAGTAAATGAATCAAAACAGTTTCCATCGGCGCACTCTTTCAATGTTTCACCGGCCAGAGCATTCGTGCTTCCACAAAAGAGCGCTCATGAGTAAATTTTCCGTTGCGGACTGCGGAGCGGACATACTGTTCTATTTTTTCTTGAGACTCTGCCGTCTGCTCGATATAGGGAATCATCAGCAGGCCCAATTCCTGTGCCGCGTCGACAATGGCATACTGGCTCCGCGAGCTTTCCCTGCTTAATGCCACTGACGGGCAATAGCCCCATGCATGGAGCAGGTGAAAAACACAAAACACATCAGAGGGTAGGGGCGGCATGGGTTCATTATAGAAAAGCCGCCAGAGGTCTTCTTGTGCAGCATCTCTTCGCTGGGTGAATCCGCTGTAATAGCACCCGCAGTTCGAAGCTTCGTTCATTTTCCGCAGCGTGACAGCGTCATGTATGCCCGGCGTCATGGAGGCAATGGCAAGCCTAAAGCGGCCACGCCAGCCCAGTTTGTCAAGATCGGCGTCTTCCCAGCGCATCTGTACTGTTTCGATATTCTTTATTCCTTCGGCGGCGGCGCGTTTGTTCACTATTTCAAGCATGTCCGCTGACGGGTCAAGGGCCACCACTTTTTTCACCCGCCGCGCCACCGGCAGGGCGACATTGCCCGGGCCGCAGCCGATATCAAGCACCTCGGCCCGCTGATTAATGAAGCGGGCCTGTTCAAGCAGTTCTATGACTTTCTCCTGCCGCCGCTTGCCGCGCTCGCCGCCAGTGCGCCGGGTATAGCTTTCGGAGCGGCTGCTCCACCAACCGGGCCCCGAGCGCTCAGGATGCTGCCGGGCGTACAGCGACTGCTGCCGCTCGGCCTGCCAGAGCTTTTCAAGCACGCTGCTGTCGCACCACTTGCCTGGAGAAATTCCTTCAGAGTGTAGGAGCGCGGTGCTCGCGCCCTGAGACCGCGTGGCTGGATGTGGAATTATTTTTTTCATCTCAGGCGCCACCAGCGCGCTCAAGAAGCGCTTTTACCTGCGCGTCTGTCAGCTCTATATGATAAAAAAGTTTGCAGAAACGTTGCACCTCAGCCTTTATGTCGCAGTTAAATTTCTCGGGATGAAGGAGCCGGGAAAGCCAAACCAGCCCGATAAGGCGGTTCACCGACGGCGGCCGGTCAAACCAGTTAAAGGGCGCGGCGGGTATTTCATAGACGCGACGTTTTTTAATCGCCTGCAGTTGCGCCCACAGCGGATCGGTCATGATAGTGTCATAGGCCCCGCCCTGGCTGCGGTTCCACACGAGCAGAGCGTCAGGATTCCAGGCAAGCACCTGCTCCATGGACACGGGCGTCATGCCGATGCCGCCGCGCGAGGGCACCTGCGCAACATTGCGGCCGCCCACCCTCGACAGCAGGTCGGTATGGGCGGAGCCTGCCGGCTCGGTTTCAAGCCCCGCAGCGCCCTCGGCATAATAGATGCGGGTATGGCGGTCATCCGGAAGGCCCTTCATGGCCGTATCGATGCGGGACAGCGTGTCCCGGCAGTAATCGGCAAGGATGGCTGCCTGCTTTTGCCGGCCCGTGAGGTCGCCTAAAAACCGGTAGGCTTTTTCCAACCCGTCAAGCGATCCGTCGGACATGACAACAGGTATATTGACCTGCGCCTGTATGCGCTCGGCAAGCTCCTTGTCGGCATCACCGTGGAAGCCGGCGGAAACGATGATATCGGGCCGCGCCTTCATCAGCTCTTCCATGCTGCCCGTGGTTTTGCCGAACCACCCGCCAAGATTCGGCAGGCTGCGGTACGGCTCCGGAATAAATTCTCTTTCACCGGGACGCAGCTCATTGTTCCAGCCTGCGAGCAGATCGGGGCAGAGCGTATAGATCAGTATCGTTGCCACGGGAGACGTGCCGTGAATTTTTTTGACCTGCACGGGCACCACCACGCTGCGGCCTGCCTGATCGGTCACGGTGCGCTCACCGGGCCTGGTTGCGGCACAAAGCGGATCGGCTGCCCCCATATAAAAACAGGTCATGAGAACAAGCGATACTGCGCTGCGGACAATTTTTTTTCTGCTCATTATTTCTCCTTTTGGCTTTGTTTGTTTCTTCGCTGGCTGCAGGAACAGTGTGAAAGTGGTATGCATACCCTGATCTCACGGCTGTCCTGCAGCTGCATCTGTGCGATTTCGACATCGACATTGTACAAAGAGCGCATATTCTCCCTGTTCACGGTTTCCTCGGGCGTTCCGGCGCTCAGGATATGCCCCTTCTTGAGCAGCAGCACCCGCGTGCCGAATAAAAACGCATGATTGGGCAGGTGGGTGCTCATGATGACCGACAGACCGCCGTGGGCAAGCTCGCGGATATGATCCAGCACCAAAAGCTGGTTGCCGAAATCAAGGCTGGCCGTGGGCTCATCCATAATGAGAATGCCGGGCTGCTGGGCAAGGGCACGGGCAATAAGCACCAGCTGGCGCTCTCCGCCTGAAAGCTCGGTGAATATCCGTTTTTCCAAATGCTGCATATGAAGGGCGGCGAGGGCCTCCATGGCCGCCATGCGGTCGCTGCGGCCAGGGGATGAGCATGCCCCGATATGGGACGTGCGGCCCATGAGCACCATGTCAAACACGGTGAAAGGAAAGGGGCGCATTTGATGCTGGGGGATATACCCGAGCTTTTGCGCGATATCGCGACGGTCCCAGCGCCGTATGTCCTGCCCGTCCAGCAGAACCGATCCCTTATGCAGCGGCATCAGGCCAAGCATGGCCTTGAAAAGCGTCGTCTTGCCGGAACCGTTAGGCCCGAGCAGGCAGGCAATATCCCCTGGCCCGATGGACAGAGTGACGCCTTGTACCACATCAGATGTGTCATAGCCGCAGCAGATATCCCGAAGTTCGAGCTTCATTGCCAGTCACGCGTATTGTATTTCAGCAGACAAAGAAAAAACGGCACGCCGATAAGGGCGGTCAGTATTCCCAGGGGCGTTTCAACCGCCGCGACCATTCGTGCAAGATCGTCAACAACAAGCAGGTAGGCCCCGCCCAACAGGGCCGAGGCCGGCAGCAATACGCCGTAGTTGGGCCCAACGATCATGCGCGCCAGATGGGGCACTATCAGCCCGACCCAGCCGATCATGCCACCGATCGAAACCGACACCGTTGTCATAAGCGTAGCGCAGATAATCACGCCAAAGCGAAGCTTTCCGGTTTCAAGGCCCAGGGCCTGCGCTTCTTCATCACCCAGCGATAGCACATTAAGGCGCCAGCGCAAGGCCAGAAGCGGCACAAGGCCTGCCGCAGCCGCAGCCGCAAGAATAAGCGCATCGCGCCGGGTGCTGGCTGCCAGGCTTCCCATGAGCCAGAAGGTTATGGCGGGGAGCTTGTCAAGAGGATCGGCGATATATTTCACAGCTGCCGTGCCTGCGGAGAACAGGGTGCCGATAAGAATTCCGGAAAGCACCAGGGCCAGCATGGGTTCATGGCGCATCCGCGTGGAGAGGCCCCAGGCGGAAAGCACTGCGGTAAGGCCGCAAATAAAGGCTGAAACCTGAATGCCGGCTATGCCCCACGAGCACCATATGGCAAATGCAGCGCCGAAGCCGGCGCCGGCTGAAGCGCCCAGTATGTCGGGCGATACCAGGGGGTTGCGGAACATGCCCTGATATACCGCTCCCGAGGCCGACAGAACCGCGCCCACGAGCATGCCGGTCAGTATCCTCGGCAGCCGTATATTGAACAGCACGGTTTGCACGGCATCGGGAATAAGCTCAACACCGGGAGAGATCGCAGCCGAAAGCGCTGCCGCGACATCCGACAGGGGTATATGATATCTGCCCAGGGGCAGCGACAGGAAGAAGGCCGCCGCAGCTCCGAGGCCGATGATAATGACTCTTAATCCGGGCCGGGCCATTCGGCTGCTATGCTCAGGCTGCTGCATCATGACCTGTACGTATCTGCTTATTTCTAATTTCAACCATATGGCCTCCATTTTCAAATATTTCAAGTGAGCCTGCCTCGCGCACCGTGCGCCAGAACGCTGCCTCATCATCAACCGCCATGCCTGCCAGCACATCGATGCCAAAATCATGCAGCCGGGCAGTCAGTGGCGTGCTCGGCCCCACCAGCACCTTCACCGCGCGACTGCTCAGCTCCAGCAGCCGCGGCAGGGTTTTATTTATGATGGTCGTCGCGGTCATGAAAACATAGTCCTGCTGTGCCAATATGTATTCACAGGCCGGATCGGGATAATCACCGCCATGCGGCTTGCGCTCCAGAATTGACAGCTCGCACATGCTGGTGATCTGCTCCAGATCGGGGAAGTGGCCAATCACCGCAACACGCCTGCCCCGTACTTCGTTTTTAAACCGGGCAAAAGCGCTCATCTGGTGATGCTGCGACAGCGGTATGCCGCTCAGCCGCTCGACCTGGCCAGGCGTATTCAGCACCGAATTTATGGCAGCAAGCCCGAGCGTTGCCTCAAGGCTGTTCCAGGATTTTATTTTTTTCGCAAGCGCCCGCACGGGCATGCCCGCAATGGGGCCGATAGAGCGCTTACTGCAACCTTCTTTGGGCGGCGTGAGCGCAACGCCCGTGGCAAGGGAGCGCACGAGCGTCCAGTTGTACCCCACAAGGCATTCGGCTACTGTCGCGTCTTCAGGCACCAGATCGATAAGCGCGTCATACAGCTCCCACATAATTTTCTCCTTACCGTACAGCGTAAGCATCGCCAGCGCAGGCGCGGCACAATGTGCGGCCCTCGACGGTAACATCCCTGCCGTCCATCACCCATTCGCCGCAGCCCTGACAGGTTACCCGACGCAGCGGCTTGCCCGGCCGGTCTTCGGGCGGCACTATTTTGACAATCTGCTGTATTTTGAACATCTCTTCATCTGGAATTGTCTCCCAGAATTTCATAAGATCGCTGTCCTCGGGCGGAAAGTGTTCGGCAATGACCGCAAGCCGCACTGCTTTGTCTGTTGCAAGATCGACAAAGGTTGCAGCGAGCTTGCCGTAATTGAGCCACTTCAGCCGTCTGCGGCCCATGGTGCAGCCCGTAACCGCATAAATGGCATCGGTTGCGCACCGGTCGACCTCGATATATACGACAAGGTCGCGGTAGTTGAGAGGATCCTCAATTCCCAAAAGCTGCGAGCCCAGCCGCGCCATGCGCACTCCCAGGACGATTCCCGAACAGATGTGGCCGTGATAGGCGGCCGCTGCTTCCATATCTTTTTCAAATGACCTCATTAGACGCTTGCTCCCTTCACAAAATAATAATTTATTGATAAATCCGCTCTATAATTGCCACTCAGGAATTCCATGCTATATTCCGGTTGTGCAGGACATGGTTTCTGTTTTTTCAAAATCCTCAGTAATCAGGGGCTGCAATTTTTCCAGCTCCCTTAAAATATCAAGTGCAATTTTTGCAGCCTCTCTGTCTTTACTTGAAATTCGATACTGTTTATGTGCCGCTATCTTTTTCAGCCGCCCCTTAAACTCTTGTATGTCCATCATTCCACCGTTTAAATTTGTTCCTATTGCGTAAAATAGCCGTCCGCCGGTATTGATATCTCGTAGGGGCGCACCTGTGTGTGCGCCCTTGTTCCGGGCAGACACGCAGGTCTTCCCCTGCCGGCCCCCGGTATCACGCCGATGAGGGCGGCATTAATGCCGCAACGCAAACCGCATGGGTAGCACGGCCCGTGATGAAACCGCTTTGCCGCCCCGCAGGGCCGGAGCAAATGTTGAGAGCTTGACCGCCTCGACAGCTGATTGGGCAAAGCCGTCGGAGGGGCTTGCAACAACCTCAACCTGAACCAGATTGCCGCGTTCATCAATAGTGAGCCGCAGAACAACGGTTCCTTCTCGTCCCTGCTGCCGTGCTGCAAGCGGATATTTGGGCTGCACATAGTTTAAAAACCGGGGCGCATCCGCCTGGCCGAAGCTTGTGTCATAGGGAGCCCCGCTCCCGGAACCCGCTCCCGTCTGGTTGCCTGAATCCTGTGACCCCGTGGCTTGTCCGGGCTGCGGGCTCTCTGCCGTAGCATCGGCTTTACCTACCGGGGCTTCTTCTGCCTGCACAGGTACCTCAGGAGGTAAGGCTTTTGTTTTCCGGTGCATGCTGTATTCTGCGAGCGTTTTTTTTATTGGCTCAGGCTTGTGCTCCGCTTTGACGACCGGTTCGGGCGCAGCAGCCGGTGCGGCTGCAATTGCCTGCACCAGTCGTGGTGCGCCGCCTGATGCCCCGGCCGGCTCGGCGATCAAAAAAACCTCCAATAATTTTTGCTCATTTCCGCTTCCCTGCATGCGCATAAACTGCTGCGGCACAAGCTGAAAAAAAAGCGCCACACCGATACTGGCATGTACAAACAGCGACAGCGCGACCGCCCGTGGCATGCCATGCTGCCGCCGGACATGAAAAGCCGCCCGTCTGAGCGGTGCGTTCAGTTCGACCGACAACCCGTCGCTGCTCTCACAGTCAAACTCTATTGCACGCATCAGCATTGCCATGGTTTTTTCCGCCCGTGCACTCATGCTCATGTTGTCTTCCTGAAACATGCCGAAGCCGGAGTTTGCCACTCCGGCTTCAACGCAGCAGCGATGACACCTGCTGTTATGAATTTTCTCTGTTCTGCCGTGCTCTTACAGCACATTATCCTCCAGTATTTGAATGATGCCGCCATCCATGAGCTTGCAATTGTAAAATCTCCCGAAATCGCCGGGCGGCGTTCCCGTTTCCCACTTTATGGTCAGCCCGCTGCTTGAGCCTGAATCATAGAGATAGCCTTTTTGCATGTCGCTCCAGGTGGGCAGGCTCATTTGGTTTGATATCGCCTTTTTCGACATGTCAAAGCCGTCGCTTGCGATAAAATTAAAATAATAATTTTTAACATTAGCGGCAGCTGCGAGATTTGCCTTCTTAACGATATCGGACAACCGTACCCCATCAATGCCTTGATAGGTGCTGATATTGATATCGCTCAGCTTGACGGTAGCCGTTTTGGTGCCGAAGGTCACCTGAACCTGCTCGGCGCCCTGCCAGGGGTCGGTGGGGGGAGCGACATTGTTCTCCTGGATGGCGATCGTGCCGTTATCCATCAGGCTCACGCTGTAGGCAGTGCCGTTGTCATCGCCGGGCGCGGTGCCGGGGGCCCATTTGATGCACAGCCCGCCATTGGTGCCGTTATCATAGATATAGCCATTTTGGATATCATCCCAGGTGGGCAGGCTTTTGCCCGATGTCAAACCGTCTTCCAGATTGATGCCGTCGCTGTTTATAAAGTTGAAATACGCATTTTCGAGCTTGGAAGTGCTGGCGAGCCGGGCCTTTTTGACGATAGCGGAAATTTTGATGGCGGTTACATTATCATAGGCGGTGGTGAGCATGCCTTTTAGTTTAACCGTAGCTGTCGTATTGTCGTTGAATGTTACTATGACCTGCTGATCGCCCTGCCAGAGCGCAAGCTTGCAGCCTGTGTTCATGCATAGCAGTGTAAGGCACAACACATTGAGCGTTAAGGCCCATGCCATCTTTTTCAGTCCTGTTTTCATGCGTGATCCTCCTTTTTTTGTCTCGATAGATTAAATGGTTATGGCTCTGTTAGGCACAGCCGGGCAGTAGCGCCCGGAACCGGCGCAGATATCCGAATTTTATCTATATGGGGCCGCGTCACATGTGGCCGGGGCAGCCCCATATAGTTTGGGAGAAAGAACACAAATAGCTGGCAGGCGGCATGGAGCGCAGTGGGTTGTTCTCTGCGCATGCCCTGTCCGCCGCCCCTACCACAATTTTCCCCTCACAATGGTAAAGAAGGTGCGGCCTGCCTGCGGAAAGCCATGAGAATAGGAATAGTCCTCATCAAAAAGGTTGCGCGCCCCGGCTTCCAGCGTGAAATATTTTGTCAATTTAGCAATCAGCTTCATATCCATGGTGCAGAAACCGCTCACCTTGTCCCAGTTCATATAATCGTCGGAATCCTGATAATAACGCTCGGAGTTGAGCGTCAGTGCGCAGAAAACCGACAGATACCGGTTGATCGTATACTGGTCGCTGATATACAGATTGTGTTTAGGCTGATATTCAAGATGATTGCTCGTTCGGTTCGGAGAGCGGTCCTCGGCGTGCAGCCAGGTATAGTGGATCTGAAAATCATTGTCGCGCAGACAGCCGGATTGCAGGTTTATTTCAAAACCCTTGAAACTTGTTTTGCCGATATTGATATACTGATTGACCTTGAAGCTGATCTCGCGACTGACGATATAGTCGCTTATATCATTATAAAAAAGATTGAACTTGAGCGTCGTATTTCCCGGCAGCCTTTGCTCGATGCCCGCCTCATAGTTGAGCGCGCGTTCAGATTTAAGATTCGGGTTGGCTATATTGGTCCCGAGCAGGTTGGAGTACAGCTCCTTGAGCGACGGGAAGCGCGATTTTTTTCCGACGGACGCATGAAGAATGGTATTCTCAGCCGCGGCATAGTTAACGCCCGCCTGCGGATTGAAAGCCTCCTCATTGCGTCTGAGCTGGCCGCCATTGGCATACCACGGCACTTGCTTGTCATAGCTTGCTCCGACTACAAGCGACAGTTTGTCGGTCAGCCTGATGTCATCCTCAAGGCCGTAGGAATAGGTTTTTGTTTCAAAGCGCTCCCACTTGTACCCATAGTCGTCCTGCTCCTTGTGGACATCATCCTTGAGATGAAAAGACAGTCCGATGGTATTGTTGTTAAAATAGGTCGAGCTGAGCGTGGCGGAGCCGCCGACGGTGTGATCGTCATAGGTGCTGTGAAATGAAGAAGGAGAGTCCTGAATCGTGTAAGTATCATCATCATAGGAATCGAGCTCATTGTAAGCTTCATCGCGGTAGAGCCGGGTCTTGAGCTGCAGCGTATCGGCAAGCTTTGTATCGCCGATAAAATAGTAGGTGCTTTTTTCCCAATCGGTGAACCGCCAGTACTTGGGCGCGATGGTGCCTTCTTCCGGCGGCAGGCCCCAGCCACCTTTCACGCGGTTGAATCCTACTGCGTATTCCTGTCCGTCAGCCGGCAGAAAGCCGAATTTGAAATTGTAGGTATTCTCGTTGTCAATATAAGAGTTTGCCCGGTAATGGCCGCTTTGATTCAGGTCATTGTGGTGGTGCTCAGACAATACAAAGGCGTCCTGATCGGTATAGCCATAGGTTCCCATAAAATAGAATTTTCCCAGACGCGAGCCAATATTGACATTCGTGTCCCAGCGGCTCCCCTCGCTCCATTGCGTGTCAAAATCAGCCTCGAATTTTTTTTCCGGCTTGCGCGAAATGATATTGAGCACCCCTCCCATGGTATTGGAGCCATAGAGCGCGGAGCTTATGCCCTTGCTGAGGGTTATCTGGGAAACAGGTCCTGTGGGAAGCTTGCCCAGATCGACATAGCCGTCATAGGGGATAGAAACAGGTATGCCGTCATAAAAGACCGGTATATAGCGAGCCGTGAACCCCCTGACCGTCAACATTTTTTCATTTCTTGATCCTATGGCCATCGTGACGCCGGGAACCGATTTGAGAGCATCAGCCACATTGGTGGCCGTGTTCAGATCGATAGTTTCCTTTTTTATGGTATCCACCGTGGTGACTTTGCTGATCGTGTCCCGCTCACCCTCGACAACCACTTCACCGAGCGTAAACACCTGGCCGGTAGAATTGTCCATGGGACGTGCTGTCTCGCCTGCTGCTGCGGCGCCGATACTGCAGGCGACTGCCGCGGCTGTGAGCCATGCCGGTATTTTTAAACAAATCTTCATAAGCGCGCCGAAATTCCGGTAGAAGTGCATGATCCTGTTTTTGCCCAAGCTGTCCGTGGCTTATTGGACGGATACTTTGAGCGACATCTTCACATCGGGGGACACATCATGCCTCCCAAGCAGGGCAGCCCCTATGAGGGCGATGCCGTATTGGGAATTTACCAAAAAATCAGCCTTGATATAGTTGGAGGCGACGGTCGCATTCGTGGCGGTCACTGTTTTGGCGCAATAAATATTAGGGTAGCCAACGGCGAAAAGGCTGTAGGTCACGGATCCTGTAAAGGAATGGAACACGGGCGAGGAGCTGAGTTTGACTGACAGGGTTTCGATCGTTGTCTGCAGGCCTCCGAACAGCACAAGAAAATACGTTACATCCTTCACCGACCCTGCCGGGGTGTAGCTGTAATAGTCATAGGTGGCATCCTCATGGTTGGGTGAGAGCAGAAAAATATGGTCTGTGGAGATTTCCGCCTGCGCCCGCCCGCAGGTAAAAGCGCTGCAAACCAGAATGATCAGAAGCAGAAGTTTTGATTTTTTGTATTGTTGTTTCATCGCCGCCCTTTCTGTGTTGTCCCGATACAAAGAATTTAACCACCGTCAAATTTTCGTTAATTGAATAGTGCGCAAGCGCTCAACTGCCGGCTCCGTAATTGTAAAAAACCTTTCATCTCCTTACCCCTGCCAAGATAAGGAGATGAAAGGCCTGTATAAAAAGGAGGTTTATGAGCACTAACCTGTCTAATTGATATAGCAAGCCATGTGCCAAAAGAAAAAAACGTGCGGGCTTGTGTTTTAGTGATGAAAAACCGGACTGTTATTGTGGTTGAGCAGGCAGGGGGCAGCGTGCGGTTAAATTGCATTTCGCAACAGAAACAGCCTCACGGTATTGCAAAATGCAATTTTCTATCTGTTATTTTTTTGTGCAGAAATACCCAGCGCCTTCATGCGGCGCCAGAGGGTGGTTTTATGAATGCCGAGCTCGTCTGCGGCGGCTGCCGCATTGCCGCTGTGGCGGCGCAGGGCTTCGTGGATTCGTTTTTCCTCCATGCCGGCAAGCGTGCGGTCATTGCGGACAACCTGCACGGAAGTTCCGCGCGTGATGGCCTCGGGCAGATCAGCAGCAGTGATATTGGGCCCGGCGCAGAGAATAAAGGCCCGTTCGATAATATTTTGCAGCTCCCGTATATTGCCGGGAAAATCATAGCTAAGCAGCAGGTTAAGCGCATCTGAAGCAATTCCCTTTATGTCACGTTTCTGAAGCCGGTTGTAGTGGTCGATAAAGTGCCGAACCAGCAACGGAATATCTTCTTTGCGCTGCTCAAGGGGCGGCACTGCTGCGGCATAAACATTAATTCGGTAATACAGGTCTTCCCGGAATTTTCCCTGCTTGACCAGCTGGCTAAGATTGCGGTGCGTGGCGGCAAGGATACGTACATCGGCCCGCAGCTGGTCGGTTGATCCGAGCGGCTCATAGTCCCGGTTCTGAAGAAACCTGAGAAGCTTCACCTGCAGAGCAGGGGAGATATCCCCGATTTCATCAAGAAACAGTGTGCCGCCCTCGGCCAAAGCGATGCGGCCGAGCTTGTCTTTTTTTGCATCGGTAAACGCGCCGGCTTTGTAGCCGAACAGCTCCGACTCGAGCAGCGTATCGGGCAGGGCGCCGCTGTTGACCGTGATCATGGGCTTGTGCTTCCGGTGGCTCAACCGGTGAATAGTCTGCGCGATCAACTCTTTGCCCGAGCCGCTGGGACCTTCGATCAGTATCGTGCTGTCGCTTTCAGCGATCCTTGGCAGCAGGGTAAAAATATGGCGCATTGCATTGCTTTGGCTTATGATGCCGTGGAAATTGAACTTGAGGTCCGCTTCCCAGCGGATTTTTTCGATGGCCCCGGCGTCGGGAATGTTTTCGGCCAGAGCTAAAAACTGCATGGGCATGCTGTACATTTCGCCGACCATGCTTAAATCCCGAATGGTGGCATAGCAGCCCGTAACCGCCCCATTTCTGCTGCGCATCAGGGCTGTCGTGATACTCACAAGCATTCGCACCCCTGCGGCAGTTGTTGCATTCAGAGTCTTGTTCATGACGGATTTGCCGGTTTTCATCGTCTGCCGCAGCAAGCAGGCACCGTCGCAGATCGAATCGCCGAAGACCTCGCAACACGCTCTGCCATGAATATCCTCGTCGGGCAGACCAAGAATTGTTTCCATAGCGCGATTCAAGAAGGTAATCCGCCCGTCGTGATTAACAGCCACCATGCCGATATCAAGGTCATCGAGTATGGCAGCCTCTTTTTTTGAAATGAAATCTGGTTTTTCTTTTTTCATTGCGTTTTGTTTTCGAACGGGATCGCTAAAATTTTTTTGTTGTCTGCCTAAAAACACCGCCTTTGGCGGTGAAGGCAGAAGCGAACCTGGCACTATATGCCCTTGTCTTCCCCTTGTAGGGGCATCCAAGCCACCCGCCATGCGGTTCGTTGTTGACTACTAACACCAAGAGACGCTCCTGTCAACCGACCTCACTGCAGCTATGATGGTATTCATAAAAAAACAGCGGCTCATTTGAGCCGCTGTCATCAGTTCAGGACTTCGCCATGGCTTCATAGTCTTCAGGGGTGTCAATATCAAGACCGGTATCGGTCGACGGCATATCTATAGTGAAGACCATGCCGGGAAATTGCTCGATGACGGCCCGACCGCCTGTGTCGCCTTCAAGATCAAGCAGCTTGTCCCGAAGCAGAGCGGGGAAAACAACCGGGCTGCCGCGCCTGCCGCCGAAGACCGGAATAATAATATTTTCCTTATGGGTGCGCCAGGCATTAATAAGTAAATTAATTGCCGCGGCATCAATCCGGGGTTGATCGCCCGTCAAAAACATATAAGCCTGGGTATCCGCCGCTGCTGCTTGAACCCCTGCTTTTACTGAAGCGCTTTGCCCCTGTGCAGCATCGGGATTGTGGACTGTCCTGATGCGATATTTCCCGGCGAGTTCGCACACGGCTAGATTCTGATAAGCAAGGATAATGTCATCAAGCTGCGAGGCATCGGCTGCCTGCATGACGCACTCCACGAGCGGCATTCCGGCCACCGGCAGCAACAGCTTATCGCTGCCCATGCGTCGGGAAAGGCCTGATGCCAGAATGATGCCGGTAATCATACCTGTTAGGCTTTCTCCCTGCGGTCGAAATGACAGAGCTTTAAGTTCAATTCAATCTGAGTAGAGGCAGATTTCAAACCCAATAATTGTGAGTTAAGAACTCCTTCTCCCCTTGCGGGAGAAGGTCGGGATGAGGGGTGATATAAAATTCCCCCTCACCTCAGTCCTCTCCCCCTCGCGGGGGCGAGGAAGCAATATACTGAACTAAATTCACATATATTGGGTTTGAAACCTGCCACTACAATATCTTATAGTTGCCCTGCAGTAATGATGCGACAATACAGCCATGCACTGGCGCAGCCAAACTAAGGATTTCCTGTGCGATCTGCTCGGCATGTAGCCTCAATTCTGCAGTATCGGCTTTATTGAGCAGCACCACCTTCCGGCTTGCTGCAGGCGCGCCTTTAAAAAGACCTTTTTCCGCAAGAATAAGTTGTATGATACTTGCCCTGTCGATAAGCTCACCGGGCTTGTTGCCGGTGCAAGCACAAAAAAGCGCGCAGCGGTGAATGTTTTCCTCAGAAACTTCTTTCCCGAGAGAATCTAAACCTATAACGCCAATGACCAGGGTGGTTGATGTCGGAATGACGGGCTCATAGTCGGCCGGAGCTTTTATGGGCTTGCGCTTGGCGCCGTCTGCTTCAACAAGAATGCAATCAAAAAGGTTTTGCGCATAAAGTTCGTCGATAAAGGCCGGATCAACGCTTTTGACCTTGCAAATTTCTCCTTCGATAAGCCCGCCTCCAAGGCAGGTGATGGTTGCAGCAGGTATGGCGGCAAGCTGCCCCGGATCGGTGCAACCTTCCAGCATAAAAATATCACATTGCCCCGGTTCAGGAACGCCGATATTGGTTGTCGTGGTGACTAGAACTTTTTTGCCGAGCGCTTTGATTTCCCGGGCAAGCATGAACATGGCCGTTGTTTTTCCACCGCCGCCGACAATACTGATAACGAGCGGCGCGTTGCGATCAAGCTCTAGCGCTGCAGACAGGCTTACTGCCGGCTTCATGCTTCGCTGGGGCAGCCGCGCGGCGCCTGACTTACTGCGCTGCGGGCCTGAATGATTTCAGCAAGTATGGAAATGGCGATCTCGGAGGGCGTATTGGCGCCGATCTTAATCCCGACCGGCGAATGTATTTTTTGTATAAGCTCATCGGTTACGCCCTTTGCCCGCAGCTGATCAAAAACCTTGGCGACCTTGGCGCGGCTGCCGATCATGCCGAGATAGCACCAGTTTTTCTTAAGGCACATCTCAAGCACTTCATAATCATGGCTATGCTTATGGGTTAAAATGACGACATAGGTCCGCGCATTGAAGGCGGCCTTTTCAATTGCAGCCGCATACTCCTCGGCAATTATTGTGTCAGCCCAGGGCAAACGCTCAGCATTGGCAAACTCCGACCGATTATCGACCACGGTGACGCTAAATTCCAGCATTTTACCGATCTGGGTGAGACAGGTGCCGATATGGCCGGCACCGAAAATCAAAAGCTGCGGGGCCGGCACCAGAGGCTCGACAAAGACGCTCATGCCGCCGCCGCACTGCATGCCGATATCCTTAAGCTCATAGGTGATGAGTTTTGACGAGCCGCCCTTCATGAGGGCAAGGGCTTCTTCAATGATCTTTTGCTCAACCGCGCCGCCGCCGATCGTGCCGGCAATGGAGCCGTCGGGCCGCACCAGCATCCGGGCGCCATCCTCACGGGGGGCAGAGCCCAGGGATTGTATGACGGTAGCCAGGACTACGGGCTGATTGCCTTTTCTGGCTGCAACGATTTCTTCAAATATATCCATAATGATTCTCCTTTAAAATATTTTCTGATGCAGGCGCAGAACTATCCGCGATACAATCGCGACTGAAGTCGCCCCTACCTTTTCTTTTTCTTCTCAAAATCTTCAATTGCCATCTGCAATGCCCTGATGCTCGCCAGCGGGCAACCGGTCTGAAGCTCAATGCCGCCCTGAAATGCCGCTTCAATATCGGTATTGCCAAGCTGTTTTGCCTCTGCAATGGTTTTTCCCAGGGCAAGCTCGGTGAGCATGCTGTTCACAGCGATGGTTGGTGCGCAGCCGTTAGACTTGAAGCGAATGTCAAAAATACGGCCATCCTCGATCATAATCCATAATTCTATTTTGTCGCCGCAGGCAGGATCATCAAGCAGGGCATACCCGTCGGCAAGCCCGTCGCTCATCTCGCCGAAATTGCGGGGGGAAATGGCATGCTCGCGCACCAGTGCCGGGCAGTCTTCACCCGGGTCATCTAATTTGGGAGCGCCCTCAACCCCTCCCCAGGCGCATGAATCTTCTTGAAACGGATCCGTCATAAGAAATTCCTTTCAGATATTTTTCACAAGCTCTATAAACTGCTCAAGTGTCTTCAAATTATGGCAGGGCAGAAAATGATCCACATACGGCATGGCTGTAGACATGCCAAGGCATAACGGCTCATAGCGGTCGTATTTCAGATTCGGGTTGAGCCAGATTATTTTTCGGAAGCCGCGCTTGAAAAGGACCATCTGTTTTTTTAGCAGTTCGGCATCGCCCTTGTCCCAGCCATCGCTCAAAATAACCAGTATGCGGTTGCGCTTGCGGAGCTTGCCGCCAAAGTGCTCGTTAAACTCGGCAAAGCAGCCGCCGATATCCGTGCCGCCCGACCAGAACTGCACTTTTTTCGACAAAATCGACATGGCCGATTCAAGCCTGCGGTTGCTCAATATATCGCTGATGCGCATGAGCTGGGTGCCGAAGACAAAGGTTTCGGTATCGCGCAAATATTTCTGAAGGCTGTACGTGAATTTGATAAGAAAGCGGCTGTAGATGTCCATGGAGCCGCTCACGTCGGCAAGCAGCACCAGCTTGGACTCCCGGGGCTTGCGCTGTTTGGTCAGTATCTGCATAATTTCCCCGCCCCGCTGTGTTGACTGGCGGATCGAGCGGCGCAGATCGATCATTTTTCCCTTATTGCTGGGCTTGAACCGCCGCCCGAGCTTTTCTTTTACGGTAATCCTGAAATTTCGAAAAATCTCATCGAACAGGGCAACCTCATAGGCCGTGATCAACTCGAAATCCTTCTCCCGCAGAGACTGGCCGAGAGAGTAGGTCGGCACGGCGATCTCTTCGTACTGATTGCTCAGCTTTTTGGAATCTTTTTTGGGGTTGCCGTCCTCTTCATCCTCGGGTGATTTGTTCTCTTTATCAACGGTGGAGTTATTGTCATCGGGCTCGTCATTGCTGCCACCGTATTTCTTGGGAATGCTCACCCCGGTGCGCCAGAACTGCAGAAACATAACATCAAAAGCCGCCCGGTACTTTTGGCTCATGAGCATATTGGTCCGCAGGGCCATATAAAACTCAAAGCGGCTGTTAATATCGATATGAGCAAGGGCCGAGATGGCGTCCCGCTCATTTGAGGTATGAACGGGCACTTTATTTATGCGCAGCAGTTTTGCAAACTTGATAATGCGCTGGATAAGCGACGCCGTGCGCTGCTCAATGGTAACGCTGTCCTGCTTCTTTTTCTGCGCTTCAAGCTTTTTCTGCGCTTCAACGGGGACAAGAAGTACTTTCATTCGATTTTAGTCTCTGCATGAATCAAAACCGTGGTTGACAGGTCCTTGAATTTCTTCACGTCTTCCTTGAATTTAAACAGGCAGCCCGAGGTCATATCCATGGTGAGCTCGTCTATCTCGTCTTTCTCTAGAAAGGTGAGGGCCTGAGACCAGTCAAGCGTTTCCGCAACGCCGGGCCGCTTGTAAAACTCCTGCTCCCGAAGTGTTGCCATGATGCGCGATATTTTCTTGGCAAGGGTAGCTTCAATATTGGGGATTTTCGCCAGTATGATCTCCCGCTCTCGCTCGATGGTCGGATAGTCGATAAAATGATACAGGCAGCGGCGCTTGAGCGCATCGTGTAGCTCGCGGACGCGGTTTGAGGTAATAATAACAATGGGCTTGTGTTTGGCTTTCACTGTTCCCATTTCAGGAATGGTAACTTGGAAATCGGAGAGTATTTCAAGCAGAAATGCCTCGAACTCCTCGTCGGCCCGGTCGACCTCATCGATCAGGAGCACCACCTTTTCCTCTCCCCGCACAGCCTGAAGCAGTGGCCGGGGGATGAGAAATTCCTCGGTAAAAACATTTTCAACATGACCCCCGGCGGTTGTATCGAGAGCTTTGATTTTTAAAAGCTGCTTGGCGTAATTCCATTCATAGATTGTGGAGGTGGCGTCAAGCCCTTCATAGCATTGCAGGCGAATAAGCTTGCGCCCGAGCACCGCAGCAAGCACCTTGGCGATTTCGGTTTTACCCACACCGGGCTCACCTTCAAGCAGCAGCGGCTTTTCCATCTGCAATGCCAGATAGATCGTGAAGGCGAGCGGGTCATCGCAGATATAACTCTCCTGCTTTAGTGCCTTCTTGATTTCATCTACGGAATTTAAAGTCTTCATCATGCCTCTTTTCATTTGATAATAGGAATGTTTATCTTCAGCAGACACCCAGAGCGCCGCTTTTCCACATAAGAATCGATTCAAGCACCGAGCCGCCAAGGGCGCGTGCCTTGTCGGAAATTGTATAGCAGTTGGTGTCTATGCGGGGGTCGACATCGCCGATCTTCAGGCCCTGCGGCACTTCCCGGCCATTCATGATAAGGCCGCGAACTACGCCGTCAAATTGAGCCAGCACCGGTTTGTCCTCAACAGAGCAGATCCTGTCGCCCTTTTTGACCCGGGCGCCGATATCCACAACATGTTTGACCGCGCCTGCGCAGGGCGAGCGCAGCACACGCTCGGCTGCATACCCCTTGACCAGGCCGGGCGTACCGGTGTCTGGCTCTGCAGCACCTTTGAAAATCAGCCGCCCCATATCGTGCCCCCGGTTTGTTTCAATAACGACATGGGCCTGTTTGCCCGCCTCAAATCCCGGGCCGAGGGCAATGGTGAGCGGCGCCATATCCCGCCGCATACCCGTATCTCGCTTGGCAAGCGTGGCATCAACAACGACATCAGCTTTAAGCTCTTTTAAAATATTTGCTCCCGGATCAACCAGCACGGGGATGACGGCCTGCTGCCATGCTTTTTTGATCTCATCGATGCCAGCCACTTTCCGTGCCCGCACATCTTCAACCGCTGTCTCCCCATCGATTACAGCCTGGGCAAAAGACACGGTCCGCCGCACAACCAGCGGCTGGGCCACTTCCAGCAGCAGCACTTTAAAACCGCTGCGGTGCAGGCGGTGGGCCACACCCGTTGCAAGGTCGCCTGCGCCACGTATAACTACAATTGTTTCGGTCATGCTTTTAAGTCCTTCTGTCTTCATATCTTATTAGTTTACTATATAATTTCAAAAAATGCCCTACGGCAGTCAAAAAAATATACCTGCCTATAGTCCGCCGGTCATGGCATCTTAGGCTTGGTTATGGGTTCTCGGGTTCGGGCCAGACTCCCGCTTTTACACTTGGGGCAGATGTCGTTTATTGCATCACCCACCCAAGTATGAGAACAATCATCGCAGATAAACCCTTCTTTTTTCGCCACCGAACAAACGCCGCCTTCAATGCGGATTGCCTTACCGTTCACTAAGGCATCGGCTACTATCCTGCGTGCTGTTTTTACGATATTGCCGAAGGTCTGCCGGGATATCTGCATTCTGGCGGCGGCATTTTTCTGATAAAGCCCCTCCAGGTCGGCAAGCCGCATGGCCTCCAGCTCATCAAAGGTGAGAGCTAATTCTTCCAGATTACACAGGGGCACGGCACGGGGCTTAAAATAAAGAGCATCTGGGGTACATTGCACATGACGGTATTTTTGGGGTCGTGACATTGAAAATTTCCATATTGGCAAATGCCAAAAATATATCTTTTTATCAAAAAAAGCAATGAAAATAAAACTTAATAAACCGAAATGATCACTAAAGGCTCTGTGCCGGGTATTGTATCAGCTTCCGGCTCAGGAAAATTTTTAATATTTCACCCCCAGAACATCGAAGACCTTTAGGATTTCGGGCAAATGCGCGAAGGCCGGACCGCCGGCCATGAGAACCGCCACGCCTGCTGCCTCAAGCACTTCTGTGGCGGTGGCGCCCTCCTGCACGGCAGCCTGCGTGTGCTGATAGATGCAGGGCTTGCAGTGGCTGGCAACGGCAATCCCCAGCGCGATCAGCTCTTTCTGCTTTTTGTCAAGAGCGCCGGGTTCCATTACATTGTCGTGGAGTCCGGTAAAGGATTTATAGGTATCAGGTATATGTTTAGCCAATTTCTGCCGCGCCTTGGCAATGTCTCTAAAAAAATCCTGCACCTCATTTGTCATCGCCTAATGTTCCTTTCTCAATGAGTTTGTTTTCCTTGATGATTCGCATCCAGTAGTGAGTATACAGAGCCCCGGCCGGATTATGGGCAAGTACGCGATCCTTAACGATAACCGTTGTTACGGGAGCTTTCGAATATTTATTAAATATCATGTCGTGGCCGACGCACAGGCCGACCAGAAGGTTCATCTCTGCTCCAGCGCGGTTTAAAATATCGGCCTGGCCCAGGGGGTTGCACATGACCTCAGCGGGATTATCGCGCAATTTCGGCAGGTCAAAATCTTCTTTTGCAATGCCGCAGACCTTGCAGCAGGCAGAGGTGATCTCGAAGTGCGGTGCCAGCAGCTCCTCCAGCAGCCGCGCCTCACGGTGCAGCCCAGCGCAAAAGGCCATGCCTAGATGCCGGTAGCCCATCTTTTGGCCGAACAGTATCACCTCCTGCACACGCGGCAGCAGCATATAGCCCTCGGCCTCCAGCGCCGCTGCGGCTCCCATGATCGCAAGCGCCTCTGGATCTTCTTTATACAGCCCGGAAATCTCGTCTTTGCGGTCAGTGCAGTCTTTGCCTATGGTATAGCAGTCAACGGTTTTACATCGTGCGCATTTCATATAACTCCTTATCTCAAATTAATTTGTCTTTAACTATGCATAAGGCCATAGAGGCATCCGGCAAAACGCTCTCTGTTTTACGAGTGTGCCCCAAAAATAAGATTTATTGCCAGTTTTATGCAGGCGTTGGGAATTATAAGGGCGCTGGATTATTCTATCCACAAGCCCTCCGGTGCCCGTTTAAATCAAACAAGAAAACAAACCGAACCCTTTGCTGTTTAAAAAACAAGTGACTTCTGCATCGAGCGCATTTGTAATGGAAGTAACCGAGCGGGAGCCCCATAAAAAATCCCAACAATACAGAATATCAGGATGCCGGTTTTTTATTTTCCATCATTTTTTTCATTTTGCGTTTATCCCGGATCATCTTCGTATCCTGGTACATCTCCTCATAGGCCTGCTTGATGGCTTCATCAAAAGTGGCAAGGGCGCCGCCGTTCTGTTTGATGAACTTTTCGGCACCCATTTTGTTTTCAAAGGCCCATTTAGCATTTCTGGTCATTACTCCCTGAACGCTGCCGCCAATGACCCACATGGCTTTCTCGGCATCAATCAGCTTTTTTGTGCCGTAATCGGCAACCATGATAGCCTTCGGCGTCTTGTCCAGAGTCAGCCCCAAATCCAGCGCTGAACAGTGCAGGCTGCAAGTCCCAATAAACGACCCATCGTCATAATTTATAAGCATCCTGCTATGACTGAACATCTGCCTGTCCATGCCGCAATACTTGCAGTTGGGCGTCTGCTTAATATCATCCTGCGCAAAAGCAGCAAGCGTTGATGCAGCAAAAACAATTAGTGTGAAGAATAAAATTTTTTTCATATACCCTCCTACTTAGTTGTATTTTTCAATCGTTTAGGCAATATCCAAAACGCTCCCTACATTTGCAAAAAAGAATTTATCCCCAAAAGCCTGCAGAAGCCTCATCGAGGGCGCAAGGCCGGTACAGTGGGAAACACCGATGCGCTTTAGGTCAAACTGCTTCAGATGCTCTATTGTTTTTTCAAGCTGCGTCTCGCTGAGAAACCCCATATGTGTGCCGCCAATGACAGTATGAATAGTTTTTCCCGGCAGTTGCGACTGTATGTGATTCAGGGTATTAATGATACCGGAGTGAGCACAGCCGAGTATGACAGCAAGCCCCCGCCCTGATTCAATGACCAGCGACTGATCATCAGGGATGGTGTCCTGCACGTACTGCCCATCTTTTTGCACCACCAGGCGTCGGTCATTTTTTTCAAATAAGGTCGTGCGGGGCACCTCACCAGTCAAATAAAGCCCCTTTGCAATTTTCGTAAAGGCTGTATTAAAAACAAACCTTGCCCCCAGGGCTTCAAGTTCGTCGCGAAGGTATGGCATGCCCACGCTGCGGTGGGTCGTTTTATCACCCGCTTTTACAGCGGCATAGCGCTTCATAAAGACTGCGGGATGGCAGTAGACATCGACCGGTGCAGCCAGTTTCACTACCTTCATCAGCCCGCCAGTATGGTCATAGTGGCCATGGCTGAGCAGTATTTTGTTTATCCTGCTGAGATCTTTTTTCAGGCAGGCAGTATTATGTAAGATAGTATGGCCCTGGCCGGTGTCAAACAGAAAGCTTTGGCATCCCCTTTCTATTAGGACGGCAAAGCCGTGTTCGCCCAGCACACTCAGCGCGGTGCCGGCAGTATTTTCACACAATATGGTCAGTTTTGGCATAGGCTGGATACCCCCCTAAGTTTTTTGACAATGCCGGCAAGGGTTTCGGCTGCCGAATCAATTTGCTCCGGCGTGGTAGTGCTGCCGAAGGAAAAGCGTACCGCGCCCTGGGCCTGCAGGCTTGAAAGGCCCATGGCCCGCAGCACATGCGAAGGCTCTGGATCGCCCGTGGTGCAGGCTGAGCCTGCCGAGGCACAAATTCCCAGCAGATCAAGGTGCAGCAGCACCGACTCGCTCTCAATGCCTGAAAAACAGATGCTGGATGTATTAGGTGTTCGGGGCGCATCGCAGCTGTTGATGGATATATTAGGTATGGTTTGCAACAGCATTTCTTCAAAACGATCGCGAAGAACTGCAAGACGAGCCGCCTCTGCGGCAAGTTTTTCCACCGCCTGCCCCGCCGCTGCGGCAAAACCGGCAATAGCGGCCATATTTTCTGTGCCGGGCCGCAGGCCATGCTCATGATGCCCGCCTGTCATAATTGGTGAAAGCGACGTGCCCCTACGCACCAGCAGTGCCCCAACGCCTCGGGGTCCGTATACCTTGTGGGCTGATACCGAAACCATATCGGCATAGTCAAGCACTGTGCCCATCGCTATTTTACCGAAAGCCTGAATAGCATCGGAGTGGAATGTTATGCCCCTTTGGCGCGCAATACGTCCTATTTCTTCAACGGGCTGCACTGCGCCTGTTTCATTGTTGGCGTGCATCACGCTTAGAAGAATCGTATCGGGTCGGATCGCGTCTGCAACCAGCTGCGGATCGACCACACCCTTGCTGTCAACAGGCAGAAAAGTTATGTTGAAGCCCTTCCGGCCAAGAGCCTCACAGGTCTTCAGTACGCTGTGATGCTCGATGGCCGTTGTGATGATATGGCAGCCCCTGTCCTTCATAGCGGAAGCTGCACCGCGCAGGGCCAAATTGTTTGCCTCCGTGCCGCCTGAGGTGAAAAGAACTTCCGTCGGTCTGCAGCCAAAAATATCTGCAATGGTACGGCGCCCTGCTTCCACGTCGCTGCGGGCCTGCCTGCCCAGACGGTGATAAGAAGAAGGGTTGCCGAAGGCCGTGTCAAGAAACGGCAGCATGGCCTGCCGCGCCTCAGTGCACAGAGGCGTCGTGGCATTATGATCAAAATAGATGAGCTCCCGCGCTTTCATGGCTGGTTCTTTGAACGCTGTTCATAGTCTTTGATCGCAAACAACAGAGCATTGATACCCAGGAGCGAGCAGTGCTGCTTGTTTGCCGGAATGCCGCCCAATGCCCGCACGACATCATCGTCGGTGAGAGCCCTTGCGTCTTCAAGGTACATGCCCATGGCAAGGTGGGTCGTCATGCTGCTGGTGGCGATAGCGCCGGGGCAGCCGAAAGATTTAAACTTGATATCGACAATATGACCCGCCTCCACCTTAATCCAGAGCTTCATCTGATCGCCACAGGAAGGATCGCCCACCAGTGCAAAGCCGTCGGCATCTTCTATCTCGCCCACATTCCGCGGGTTAGTGAAGTGTTCGATAACTGTCTCATTATAAAAAATGACGCCTGCATCTTCGTCTGTGGGCTGCGGGGAATCATGCTGCAGCTTCTCGGGCTTTGCTTTTTCGGTACTAACGGGTCCCATACACTTTCCTTTCCTGTATCAACTAAAAAAAGGGGATGGGCCTGTTGCCACATCCCATTCTGCTTCGATAAACAGCTGTCGACAGTCATTAATGTTGGTTCCACGGCTTTTTTCCGTCTGCTCGCGGTCGTCGCGGGGATTGGCCCCAGACTCTGCCCAGAACAGATTGGCACCGGCAATAGCACCTGTTACATTGGGTTCATGCGTGCAGTTGCCGGGAACTCCAAAACCCATGGCCAGCCGCACCACGGCAAGAATATGGGCCATGCGGGCCTCGGAAACAATGCCGTAACCGGCAAGCTTTGTCCCGGCAATGGGAATACGGCGGGCAGCGCCACAGTAAACGGGAGTGGCATCACGGGCGATAAGGGTCTTTTCAACCAGTTCGGCAATCGTGTGCTCGGGCCCAACAGGCTCAAGGCAGGTGCCAAGCTTGAGTCCTGCCTCCCGCGCCGCATGAAATGTTTGTAGCCGTCGCTCAGGGGGAATGCGCGTGTCGCTGCCTTCGCCCAGCCGCAGGGCATGATACACCCCGGCACAGCCCGCGTCCTTCAGCCTGCGTGCCTGCGCTGGACCGAAGTCGGCGATATTTGCAATCAGAACGGTGCATGGTTGGAGCGCTGCCCTAACCGCAGCGGCGCAGTCAATGAACCGGTCAAAATCAAAATCCGCCGTGCACATAAGATAGATGGCATTAGCGCCGTTTTTTTCAAAATCGGCGCAGCGCGCAATAATGTCCTCAAGCGCGGTCTCCGTTTGCTGAGAAAATATGCCATTTATACGCGCAAACGAACAGAACAGACAGTCATTAAAGCAGGGTGATATGTTAAGGCCGACCTGGGCATGCACTTCGGCCCTGCCAAGCGAAACCTGGTCGCTTATAGTTCTACCCGCCCACTGAATATAAAAGCTTTCTTCCGTTTTAATCGACACTGACAGCAGAGCGCTGATCTCCTCCCCGGCCAGGAGCTCGCCGTCCAGCGCCTTTGCAACCATGTCTGAAATATGTCCGTGTTTCATGCTGCTACTTCCCCGCTCATGATTCAGTTCCTCAAGGTCGCCAGAAGTCGCTTTTCATTTTTCAGCAATCCCAGCGCCTGAATAATTCCCGGCGCGACAATGTCGGCGGCAAGGCAGGCCCGCAAGGCTGCGCACTCATCGCCCACAACCACAATGCCCAGCCCACAGGCCGCCAGCATTAGCCGATCGTTCATGCCGTTGCCGATGCAAATGCATGATGCGGCGCCAAGTGTTCGCACATAGGCAAGCTTTGCGGCATCCTCCGGGTTTCCGGCAATGACGGCTATCTTCACCGGCAGGCCTGAAAGCTCGCGGGTGCAGCTTGAATGCATGTCTGCTGTCAGCACATGTATCTCGAATCGCAATGCAAGCGCTGTAATAAGCTCCTGCACGCCCGGCAGCAATTTGCCGTCTAAAGCCAGGGTGCCGTTATAGTCGAGCACCAGATGCTTTATGCGCATCTTTTTTCGCCCTGGTATCTCTATTGTCTCCATACCTTATTCCCTTGAGCTGAAAATTACGGGCTCACATGCCGCAGCAGGAAGGCCCCCCTCCGCATTTTTTATCCCGGCCGCAGCAGGTTTTGCCGGCAGGGCGTGCGGGCATTTTGGGAAGCGCCGCTGCAGATATCTTTTTCTCAAGCTTCGCGCTGCCGCATGTGGCGCATATCACGGTATCTTGGGATTCGCTTCCCACGGTTATAATTTCAGTTGTTTGTCCGCAGGCTGCGCACTGGTATTCATAAATAGGCATTTGTGACCCTCTCTTGTACTTGATAAATTTTTAACGGAACCCCTGTGACATATTTCAGGGCAGATACACGACCGTTTCACAGATTTCGCCAAAGTCCTTCACCCTTTGCGCAAGTCCTGCTTCCATTTTAGTGAAATCAGCCTGCAGCGCATGTTCCGGGCAGGCCCGAAGGCAGTTGTAGCAGGCAATGCAGCAGTCTTTAAAAACCGGGCCGTCGGCAAGCTCAACGGCTTCAGCCGGGCAGGCTGCAACGCAGTCGCCGCACAGATTGCACAGATCGCGCTTGAGGCTTATCTGTGGGAGAACCTTTCTCACTGCACTCAGCACCAGGCCTGCCATGACTTTCCGCAAGGGCTCGGGCTGATAATTCAGCGTTGCTGCGGATACATGCTTTGCCGAACCCGCATCCAATGCAGCAACGACTTTTTTTACCATGTCACGTATGCTGCGATCGTCATCGGCATCGGGCCTGCCTTTGCCCAAAGGATTGGCGGATTGCCACAGCAGAGAATGCTCGGCAACTATTTTTGCCGCTGCGATCGCAGGATAGCCTTTTGCCGCAAGCGCTCCGCCCATATCCGCAAGCGCCACGCCGCTGGTCACGGTGCCCCAGGTTACAAAGGGCACACTGCAGCAGCCGTTGCCCTGGTGAAGTCGTGCGATGAAATCCATGACTACTGGAACTGCATGGCTGGCATAGACCGGCGAACCTATAAACAGACAGGAATTATGAGCAAAGGCAGGCAATGCGGCATCGAGCAGCTTCATGCAGGCTCTGTCACCAAAATCAAGGGTGCTGCACGTTTTTCCAAGGCCGTTCAATTCGCTGCTGATGACCCGAGCCGCATGCTGCGTGGTTCCTGCCGGGGAGATATACACCACAAAATAATTCATAAACCTCCTTTAACCATTGAGAACAAGATTTATCTTTTTCGACCATTCCATGAAAAACCGTGTGCCCCCGCCTTCGCTGACCACGCGCAGTATTGCCGCCGCATCGATGCCGACAACACCGGAAAGGTGTGTTACCCCGTAGTTTTTGAAAACACCGGGCGCCAGCGGGGTCGACGGCCCAAGCACGGCCTTGATGCGACACTTGTCTGCGGCTGCTGCGATATGCTCAAAGCTGTTATTGAGAATGGACGTTGCTGTTATAATTGCAACCGAACATGACGGCAAAAGCTCTGCGGCCTTGCTTCCCGGGCAGAGGCCGTCGGCACGGGCCATGTTTTCCTCAAAAATAATAAGCTCGCCTGCCCGCTGCTTAATTACAGGCGCCAGGGGCCCAAAAAAACCTACCATCCCAACCCGGTCATTTTTTGTGAGCGAAAGCACATCCAAAAGATCGCCTTCAGAGCATTGCCATCCCGACATGCTACCTGCGGCATCATCGGTATTAAACAGGGCATTTGCCGCAGCCAGACCAAGCGTGCGTTCCAGCAGCCCGTCAGAGCCAATATACTGAAGTACATCCCGCACCGGTGAACCCGCAAGGGGCCGTTTGCCCTGAAACACCGAGCAGCCAGACTCGGCCTTGTCGCGGAAGGTATAGGCAAGGCCGACGCTGCCCGTATCGAGCATTACGGCGGTATATCCCAACCCGATCCTGACATCGGTTACGTGTATGTTTCCTGCTTTTTCAAGTGCTGCAGTTTTCAGTGTTTCAAGAAGCATGGCGTTGTTCCTTTCTTATTTTTTTTCATTATTATTAACAAAACGGTCATCTGCCATGGTCTGCTGTTTGTTACCCGCCTGCTCATACCAGCCGGTTTTCGCATTATGTCGCACATCAAAATCCGGCACATAGGGCTTAATGTCAAGCAGTGGGGTGCCGTCGATAATATCAACGCCGCCTATGGTCAAGGTGCAGCCGTCAATTTTTAGAAGCCCCACCACCGAAAGGCCAATGGGATTGGGCCTGCGGGGCGCACGTGTTGCAAAAATACCGTGGTCGCGTACATCAAGAAAAGGCCGGCACATGAGAGAATGCCCCTGCACCCGGTGAAAGCGGTACAGCAGGATTATATGCGAAAAGCCGTCAAGATCGGTAAGCCCCTCGGCAAATTCCGGGAACACCTCGACCGTGCCGGTAACGCCATTGGCGAAAACGCACTGAATAGGAACCCCGGCAGGCTCTGTATAGGGTGAATGTATAATGCCGATGGGAGAAAATTCGAACTTCATGAGTTACGCCTGTATGGTTCTTGCTTCCTGTGCATACAATAATATACTGCCGCCGCAAGCACGGTCATATAATACCGCGTTGACCCAATGGCGGACTGAATTATTTCCGTTGTTTTATAAATTTTATTGCTGATCCGGTAGACCTTTTTTCACTTGCATATATGGTTGTCAGAACTCCTGAACAATAGCAGTCAAGGTAACCCACATCCGGGTGATTTCTGCCGACACCTCGCCGCAGGGATATTCAAACACCGTATTTTTTTGCATCAGCGCCGCGACAACTCTTCGATCATAGGGAATCTTCCCGACAACGCACACCTCCTGCTGCGCACAAAATCCTTCTATGACTCGAGTGTTCTCGGAATTAATGTCGAACTTATTGATGCACACGGCGGCGGGGATATTGAAATGCCCGGCTGTTTCCAACACGCGCTTGAGATCATGCAGGCCCGAAAGCGTGGGCTCGGTCACCACCAGCACCAGGTCAACGCCGGTGATTGAAGCGATAACCGGGCAGCCGATGCCCGGCGGCCCGTCAATAATAACATAATCAAGGCCCTTTTCTTCAGCAACCCGCCGCGCCTCCTGCCGCACAACGCTGACGAGCTTCCCGGAATTATCTTCGGCAATGCCCAAGCGTGCATGCACCATGGGCCCGTTGCGGGTATCGGAGACAAACCAGTGGCCGGAAAGTTTATTCGCCATGGTAATGGCTTTCTCTGGACACAGAGCCGCGCAAACACCGCAGCCCTCGCAGGAGACCGGATCGATTTCAAGGCCGTGGATTGCGTCAAACCGGCATAGCTCCCTGCAGGCGCCGCACTGTGTGCACAAGGATTTCTGAATAACCGCAGTTTTCCCGCCGGAGAACTCTTCTGTCCGCTGAACCGCCGGATCAAGCAGAATATGCAGATCGGCGGCGTCAACATCGCAATCGGCAAGCACCGCCTTCTCCGCAAGATAGGAAAGAGCTGCCGTTATGGTGGTTTTGCCCGTGCCGCCCTTCCCACTGATAACAGTAATTTGTTTCATCAAGCCTCCGCTGGAATCTTTTTCCAGATATTTTTCACCGTGCCTTCGGTCGGATGAATCCGCAGGTACGTGATTTCATAAGGCTCTATTTTGATCAAATTAAATCGTTTAATAGCTTTTATGATGTCCTCGTCAAGATTGCCAGCAGGTTTGCCTTGGGCAGCAAGCATTTCACCCATGACCTTCGCGGCCGCAGCATATACGCCCATAATTTTGAGGCGCTCTAAAAACTCCTGTTCATGCCCGGCATAGGGAAGAAGCGTTGCCGTGCCGTTTATCTGCAGGCTGCGGTTGAGGACGCTGTGATCCATGGGGTGATAGACGCCTACGGCGACTTTTGCGTTGGAGCGAATATTTCGGATTTTTAGGCCAGGCTCACCAGCATGCCACAGGGTGAATCCATCAATAAAAAAATCAATCGGTGTAGCGCGCGGCTCATCGTCATGCACCGTGCAGAGCACACAGGCAAGGCCGTGCTTCAGGGGGCAGCCGGGCTTGTCGGTCGTGCCGGGCCAGGAGCTTGCCTCGTCAAGAAACGCATGTAGTTCCTTTTCAAGCTCTTCTCGGGACATGGTGTTTTTATGAATGTGGTCGGCAAGCAGAGATTTTTTATTTTCCGTTTCGCTCATGATCAAGGCTCCTTCAAAGCAGTTTGTGATTGGCTGCGGCTGGCAGCTGCAATCGTTGTATGTAAATTTATAAAAGCCTGTTTCAGCTCCGGCATGACGGACATGATGGGCTCGCCCCGGGAATACCCTTCGGCAATGCGGCGTTCCCAGGGGATTTTCATGAGCAGCGGTATAGACTCACGCCGACAGTAGTTTTCCACTGCGTCATCGCCGATACCGGCGCAGTTGATAATCACACCAAACGGAACATGCAGCTCCCTCACCGTTGCAACCGCCAGTTGCAGATCATGCAGGCCAAACGGCGTGGGCTCGGTGACTAAAATACAGAAGTCGCTCTCGCGCACGGTTTCGATCACCGGACAGGAGGTTCCCGGCGGCGAGTCGAGAATGACAATTTTTGAGCGGTCAAGATGCTTACGCAACTGTTTGATAATGGGTGTCGCCATGGGATCGCCCACATTAAGGGTGCCCTGCATAAATGCTATCGACAGGGCATGGCCTTTTTCAATCATGCCTATTGCACGAGGCTTCTCCGTTATTGCCCGCTCCGGGCAGATAATCGTACAGCCGCCGCAGCCATGGCACATATGCGGAAACACCAGCACCCGCGTACCCAGCACGATCAGGGCATTGTAGGCGCACAGGTCCGTGCATTTGCCGCAGCCGCTGCATTTTGTTTCATCGATTTCCGGCACCGGCAGGGTCACGGGTATTTGTTCAGTTATCGTGGGCTGTAAAAAAATAGCGGCATTGGGCTCCTCGACATCGCAGTCGGCAAACTGCACCCCGTTAAGAGAAAGGGCCAGGCTCACCGCCACGGTCGTCTTGCCCGTGCCGCCCTTGCCGCTGGCAACGGCTATAATCATAGGCTCTTCCTTATCAAAAGATAGTATTGCATTACAGTGTCCATTCTTTTCTAAAACCGCTGTATCTGCATTTCGGAAAGGCTGCCGGCTTTAAACCTGTCCAGCGCCTCCTGCACCGTGATGCCCGGAGGCGCCAGAAAGATACCAGCCCCTGCTGCCTTGAGCGCTTCATAGGCATTGGGCCCTATTTTACCGCTCACGACAGTAGTGACTCCTGCATTGAAAAGCTCCTGAGCGCAGGCCGGACCTGCCCCGGTTGAGGCCTCTGCCGATTTATTTTTCAGAGCCGTGCTTTCCCCCGTTTCCGTATCAACGATAACGAAGTAATCGCATCTGCCAAAAAGGGCATGGGTTTTTGCCGACAAGGTGTCGCCGCATGCTGAAATTGCAATTTTCATAATCGCCTCTCTCAGCTGTGCCCGCCGCAGCTGTCGCCATGGTCATGCGAGCAAGCTACAGTGCCGCTTACCTTTCCTTCAAGATAGGCTTTTAAAACATTTGCTACTTTTCCGCCTACACCGGTTGCCACCTCAATGCCGAAACCGTTAAACATATCAACGGCCTTGGGGCCCATGCCGCCGGCGATCATGACATTGACATTCTGCTTATTGATAAACTCTGGAACTACGCCGGGCACATGGCCATTGAAAAACGGATTGGCAACCGGGTCAACCTTCTTCACCTCCGTGCCCTCGACATCCACCATCATAAAATACGGACAGCGACCGAAGTGCCCGCTCATTTCTGATTCAAGTCCCTTGTTTTCTTCACAGGCAAAAGCTATTTTTTTCATGTTCTGGTTCTCCTTCTTTCTCAATCAATGTATTGTTTAGTAACAGGGATAATTGGAATATTTATTTTTAGCAAACGCCCATTGCGCCGCTTTTCCACATAAGAATGGCCTCAAGCACTGAACCGCCCAGGGCGCGGGCCTTGTCCGAAATAGTACGGCAGTTGGTGTCAATGCGGGGGTCGATATCGCCGATCTTCAAGCCCTGCGGCACCTCACGGCCGTTCATGATAAGCCCGCGCACCACGCCATCAAACTGAGCCAGCACCGGCTTGTCTTCAACAGAGCAGAGAATGTCGTCCTTTTTGACCCGGGCGCCGATATCCACCACATGTTTAACCGCGCCTGCGCAGGGCGAGCGTAGCACCCGCTCGGCTGCATATCCCTTGACAAGGCCGGGCGTGCCGGTGTCTGGCTCTGCAGCGCCCTTGAAAATCAACCGCCCCATATCATGCCCCCGGTTTGTTTCAATGACGATATGGACCTGTTTGCCCGCTTCAAAGCCGGGCCCGAGGGCAATGGTGAGCGGCGCCATGTCCTGCCGCATGCCCGTGTCGCGCTTGGCAAGCGTGGCATCAACAACAACATCTGCCTTGAGCTCTTTTAAAATAGTTGCTCCCGGATCAACCAGCACCGGGATGACGGCCTGCTGCCATGCTGTTTTGATCTCATCGATGCCGGCCACTTTCCGTGCCCGCACAGCTTCAACCGTGGTTTCGCCATCAATAACCGCCTGGGCAAAAGACACGGTCCGCCGCACAACCAGCGGATGGGCAACTTCCAATAGCAGCACTTTAAAACCGCTGCGGTGCAGGCGGTGGGCAACTCCTGTTGCCAGGTCGCCGGCGCCACGTATGACTACAATTGTTTCAGCCATGCTTTTATAGTCCTTCTCTCAACCTAACCTATTAGTTTTCTATTAGTAGTAATAATTTTCAAAAGTCATCTTACCCAAGCAGCTTTTCCCATGCATCGGCAATGACTACAAAAGCTGCCGTCGCCGGGGACTCAGGGTGCTTTGTGACAAAGGCTTTTCCCTCATCGCCGCACATCACCATGGCCGGGTCAAGCGGCACGCGCCCCAAAAAAGGCACCTTCATCTTTTTGGCGATCTTCTCGCCGCCGCCGGTCTTAAACAGATCTATCGTTTTGCCGCAGTGCGGGCACAGCATGCCGCTCATGTTCTCCACGACACCGATGACAGGGATTTGAAGCTCCTTGCAGAACGAGATGCTCTTTTTTGAATCAAGCAGAGCTACATCCTGCGGCGTGGTGACGATTACTGCGCCGTCGACCTTGCCCATCAGGTGACAGATGCTCAGGGCCTCATCCCCTGTTCCCGGAGGCAAATCAATAATGAGATAGTCAAGCTTTCCCCACTGGACCTCGCCCAGAAACTGTTTCATCACGCCATGCTTCATGGGGCCGCGCCAAATGACGGCCTGATCCTCGTTTTGCAGAAAAAATCCTATGGACATAACGCTAAGATTATCCGCAGCAGCAATAGGCAGGAGGTCGCCGGCCGATCCCGGCGCTGCCTCGGGCCGCTCAGCATCGATGCCCAGCATCTTGGGAATATTGGGCCCGTGGATGTCGGCATCAAGAATCCCCACTTTTTTGCCCCGCAGAGCAAGAATTGCGGCCAGGTTCACCGCAACCGAACTTTTCCCGACTCCGCCCTTGCCGCTTAAAACCATGAACTTTTTACCGATAGCTCCCATGGCAGTGTCAATAAATCGCTGCGCGCGGCGTTCTTTTTCATCCTGCGAACAGGTGGCTACCGTATCGCAGGTCTTACATCCCGTGTCACTTGTACAATCCACACTCACTTTTTTGTTCTCCATTCTATCTTGTGTTGTTTGAAATAGATTTTTCCATTTCAGAAAAATTTCTTTTAATGATGCTCTTTGTTTCATTGATTATTTCCGACTCCGTTGCGCCCCGCGTGAGCACCGCGCCATATCCTTTAAGATGCATATCCTGCGCTGCCAGAAAACTTTTGACAACCTGCTCATCTTTTTCTCCATAATTGCCCTGGTGCGTGACCACGGCATAGACATCCTTGCCCGCCAGTCGCTTGTGGTCCAGAAATGTACGCATGGGCGAGGCCAGCCTGTGTATCCAGATGGGGCAGGCGATGATAATCGGATTATACTGCACGGAATCAAATTTTACCGGCCCCGGCAGGTCATCGCGGTCAAACAGCTGATCGATAACACAGTTGACTTTCCAGAACCCCGTGCGCTCCCGCATCGACGTGATTTCCAACCGCTCGCAGCCAAAAGCGTTTCCAAGCTCCGCCGCAACGATTCTGTTGTTGCCCGTAAGGGAATAATAAATTACCAGGGGCCGCCACGTCGCTCCAGCAGCAGGTACTTGTGCCCCGGCTGAAAAAGGTTGGTAAGCAAAAATGTAAAGCGGCATAGAAACCAGAAGCAGGATGAAGTATTTTTTCATGCAATATCTCTCCTGATATGCGGTCGCGGCTCAAACGGGATCTCGCCCAGGGCCATTCGGGCAAGGTCGGAAATAAAAATCGGCGCAAGTCCTGCCTCCATGCACGGGCCACTCATGAAAGCGTAGCAGCTCGGACAGCCAAACACCATCGCTTCGGCGCCGTGCTTCAGCGCATCTGCGATATTTTTTTGAACCAGCTCCCGGCTTCGTTCGGGATATTTCTCCATGAGACCGATGCCGCAGCACAAAGCATTCATGCCGTCATAGGTCCGTGCCGCCCGCTCAACACCGGTCAGCCTGAAAACCGTATCGACACAGCGGTCGGTCCAGGGAGCAAGCCGCGTGATGCACGGTCGCTGGAAAGCGATTCTTTTTCCGAGCAACTTTACCTCAGTCCCTTTTTCAGCAAGCGCACGGCATAGCCAGTCGGCAAGATGCACTGCCATGAACGGCACATCAATGCCATATCCAGGGGCAAGCACCGCGGCCATGACATAGCAGTCGTCATGGGCAAAAACGATTTCCTTTCTGCCAAGGTCGGCAAGATTTTCGATAAAGCGCGCGGCATGTTCCCGTGTCAGCGACGGCATGCCCGTATGCAGATGTACAACGCGGGAATAATACGGGCTGCCACTCACAATGGTAAGCCCCTTGAAAAGCGCGCTGACGGCCATATTCTGCGGCAGTGCTTGCTCCATCACGCACAGCGACAGAGCAGGCAGCCGACTGTCGCCGCCAACGACGATATGCTTGGGCACACTGTTAAGCTGTGTTTCAATCATGTCGGCCCGACTGCCGGATACCAGCCGTATGCCATGTTGCTCCTGCAGCATGCTGATGCGGTCAAAGGGGCGCGCACCGGTGGGGCAGCTTTCATTGCAGGCCATGCAGGTAATGCAGGCCGACAGGATATCTGCTTGGCCGAACTGCTTCAGCTCCCTGATTTCCGCTATTGCTTTTTCCGTAGAATACTGCACACTCGGACACTGCGTAAGGCATGCGCCGCATTCCGTACATCTGTCGGTATCAAACATCAGCAATCCCGTCTTTTGTTCAATTTCGGAGCCGGTGTTCCATGCGGCCCTTGCCCAAGCCCCGGCCTTCACCGCCTCCGCCCTCACGCACTTCAGGCTGTACTGCAAACGCAAACAGCGCGAACAAAATGCAGAGCGCCAGAAAAACGACCGCCAGAATTTTCTGCGCCGTCCGACCCGCAATCATGGTGCGGGCCATTGCGACGATCCAGCTCAGGTGCAGCGCTATATGCACCGTCAACAAGGCTATCAGCGCAAAGGCCAGCCACAGATGGAGTGTGCCCCATTCGTGCCGTTCAAGGCCAAGAAAAAACAAATCGACATTTTTGCCATATACTGCAAACCGATCCTTGCCCGGTATGAGTACAAACTTCATCAGGAAGCCTATTCCGGCAAGCAGCGACCCGGCCACCAGCATCAAGGCGTCGATAATAAAATTCGTTTGAGTTTTTCCCGCCATGGTGAACCTCCTAAAAAAAAGAGGGGGGCCGGGGAGCCGACGCTTAACATATACACTAGCGCTGCACTGAGAGCTTCTCTGTCAAGAAGGGAGGGGGATGGCGTCTTCTCTCTCATTGCAACACCTGCCGTATGCTGAAATGCAGGCTCCCCGGTTGGAAACACCGTCAACCGTTCTTCGCGGTGCATGTCTCGATGCGACTGCGTACATCTGCAAGTTCACGCTCAAGAGCGGCAGTTCTGTTTTTTAGCGCCTGTACCGTTTCCTCCTGCGTCGGCCCACCGCCGCCACCGAATGCACGGCCTCTGCCGCCGCCCCGGGGCGCAAAGCCTCGGCCTGCGCCGCGCAAGTCATCTGCCCTGCCCGCTAGTGGCCCGCTTGCGACGCAGGGCCCCCTGCGTCCGCCTGTTCCAGGGCCTGCGCCCTGTGGTCCTTTTCCATCTCTTCCCGGCATAGCATGTCTCCTTTCACGAAAACGTGACTGGTTTTTTGTTTCTGGACTGGCCGCTGCGGCAACGATGCCGCTTGGGGCACAGCCAGGCGCCCGACGTCAGCCGTTTGCATATAAACAGCTCCAGCGCGTCACGGGCCTCTCCCGTCACCCAGGAGATGACATCTATTGCTTGTTCGGCAAGCATGCGCTCGGCAATATTTGATATGCCACCGCAGATGAGCGTGTTGATCTCAAGGGACTTAAGATACTGTATGCGCTGCAGCTCGTCTGCCTGCCCCAGTGCTATTTCCCGCGACTGCGCTACTTCGCCGTTTTCAATGTCAACCAGTAGCGCCATGTCGGCATAGGTGAAATGCGGCGAAATGCGTGTGCCGAACAGGGGAATGGCGATTTTTCTTTTCATGCTATTTGTATTTGCAAGCGGTGTGCCAGTATGTTATCTGAAAAAATGCTATGGATTTGCAGAAGGTTGGAAAAATGCTTTACAAAGGTTACAATAGAAGTCATTGCATAGTTGCATTATTTTTGTGCAATATATTGCAATAATGCAACTAGAGATTTTTAATGCCCAACCGCTTCATCTTGCGCCAGAGCGTCGCTTTGTCGATACCCAGTTCGCGGGCCGTATTCCCCCGGTGATTGCCATATTTCTTGAGAGTATCAAGAATCACCCGTGCCTCGGCCTTTTTAAAACAGGATGCGTCTTCAGAGCTGGGTACATCCGCATGAGAAGCACTTTTATCCTGCATGTCAGCAGGGAGGTGTTCAATAGTGATGAGAGTTGCGCGGCAAAGCACAAAGGCATGCTCGATGATATTTTCTAGCTCTCTGATATTGCCGGGGAACTCATACCGCATAAGAAGCCGCAAAACCTCCCCTGAAACTCCTGCAATACGTTTCCCGGTGCGCACATTGAACCGGTTGATAAAATGCTCCACCAGCAAAGGTATGTCTTCCCGCCGCTCTGCCAGGGATGGCAGGCAAAGTTTTATGACATTGATGCGGTAATACAGATCTTCCCGAAATTTTCCTTCGGCCATAAGAGTGGCAAGATCCCGGTTGGTGGCGGCGATGATGCGCGCATCGGATTTCAGTGGTTTTGTGGCTCCCAGGGGCTCGTATTCACCCTCCTGCAGCACGCGTAGCAGCTTTACCTGCATGGACAGCGGCAAATCCCCGATTTCATCCAGAAACAGGGTGCCGCCCCGGGCGCGGGCAAACCTGCCCGGCTTGTCCGCCTTTGCATCGGTGAAGGCGCCTCTGCAGTAGCCGAACAATTCCGATTCAAGCAGCGCCGCTGGCAGCGCCCCACAGTTAATCGCCACATACGGACCTTTTGCCCGGGCACTGCAGTTGTGGATGGCCCGGGCAAACAGCTCTTTGCCCGTACCACTGGCCCCCTGTATGAGCACGGTACTTGCGCTTTGAGCGATGTCAGGCAACACCCCGAACAGTTTCACTATTTCATGGTTCTTGCTGATGATATCGTCGAAGCAGTATTGGCGGCCCAGCTCCCTGCGCATATCCTCGATGTCCGACAGGTCGCGAAACGTTTCCACTCCACCAACGGTTTCGCCCTTGTCGTTTTTCAGCACGGCTGTACTCACGCTTATGGGAACGGTTTTCCCCCTGATGTTCAAAATTGAAACCGGCAGATCAATGATTGATTTGCCGGTTTTGAGGGTTTTTTCCATGGCGCAGCGGCCTTGGCAGATATTAGCGTGAAAAACGTCGAAACATTTCTGTCCGAGGGCCTGCTCGCATTTGACGCCTGTAATACGCTCAGCAGATCGGTTGAAGGAGGTTATTTCCCGGTCAAGATTGATAGTGAATACCCCATCGGCTATGCTGTCCAGAATAGTCTCAAGTTGCGGGTTTTTTCGCGGAATTTTTTTAATTGCAACCATGCGAGGCACAGGCATTCTGCGCAGTCAGCTCTTCAATGTCCTGCGCGCCGAAGGTTTTGATGATATTTTCAACCGACCCGGATACGGACTTGAACACTTTGATGCCCGTTGTGTCGAACATCATGACTGCCCGTGAGCCCATGCCGCCGGTGACCACAATATCGATCGTTTTGCCCTGCAGCGCGGCAATGGGATTGCACGCGCCGTGCTCATGATGGCTGTTGGCGTTATCAATGACTGCGATGAACTGCGCATCCGTATCATAAATCGTAAAATAGGGTGTACTGCCGAAATGGGCATAGACCTGTGCGTTTTTTCCTTCACCGGTTTTAACGGGAATACAATTCATTACCTTATCCTTTTATTTGGTTGTTTTTAAAAATAATCCAGAAACACATTCCGGGGACTTTATTTATAGCATATGCTATAAACTATACGGCACTATCCACCTCATGTCAATTCTATTTACAAAAAACAGCAGGGTCTGTTGGGATTACTGGGATTGAAAGAAGCTGGTAAGAAATCGGGGGGATTTGTCTGTAGATGTAAGACAGTTATAGTTGCAAAAAAAAGAGAGCGCCCCGTTGCCGGGGCGCTCTCTGCGAAACAGACTACTTACTTCTGAAGGCCCTGTTCCTTGATAGCCTTCAGCACCTTTTCAGGCGTGATGGGGGCTTCTTTAAACTGGATACCAATGGCATCGAAAATTGCATTGGCAACCGAGCCAATCGGACCCATGAGAGCTGATTCACCACAGCTCTTGGCACCCATCGGACCGATGGGATCCGGAGCGCTTTCAATCAGAATGATCTTGGCATCGGGCATATCCGAGGGGCCAAGCATCTTGTAATCGGTGAAATCATTGTTCAGCACGCGGCCCATTTTGTCATAGGCGTACTCTTCAGTGAGCACAAAACCTAGACCCTGCTGAGCGCCGCCTTCCAACTGACCTTCAACCGAAGGCGGATGGATGGCTTTGCCGATATCATGAGCATTCACGAGCTTCAGCACTTTTATCTCGCCGGTCTCGGTGTCCACTTCGACTTCGGAGATGCAGGCGCCGAAGGGCGGGGAGCAATGCTTAGCAAAGAAGCTCGAGTAGCCCTGGATCTGGCCCGGAATACCGATGGTCTTTCCGGTGGCCGCATCGATGTAGTTGTACACGCCTTCTTTGGCGATCTTTATCGCGCTGATCGACTTCTGGGGATTGCCTTTAACGCTTATGATCTTGTCTTTCATTTGAAGATCCTTCACATTGGCTTCCAGAAGCTGGGCAGCACGCTCAAGCAGCTGCTTCTTTACGCTTTCGCAGGCTTCAATCGTTGCCGGGCCTGCGCAGTAAACGGTTCGGCTTGCATGAGCGCCGATGTCGAAACCGCACATATCGGAGTCGCCGGACCGCAGATGGATATCCTCCATCGGGAACCCGAGGGTTTCAGCCGCCATCTGCGTTATAGCGGTATGGCCGCCGGTACCGAGATCGGAAATCTGCTGCATCAGTTCAACCGTGCAGTCCTCATTCAGCTTTGCCGTGCAGACGGAATGCTCAAGCAGCATGGGGAAAGCGCCGGAGGTATGCTGCATGACGGAAACGCCCAAACCGCGGCGTTTGACGCCGGTCTGCTTGGCATACTTCTTTTTCTTTTCATACCAGCCGCTCTCTTTGGCTGCAACATCAAGGCAGTCGTTAAGACCATCGGAGGCGAAGGTCACGCCTTTGAGCCAGGTCTCGTCGCCGATGCCCTTATGCCACTTCTTGCGCCACTCAAGCTCGTCAAGGCCGAGCTCTTTGCACATACGCGTAATCATCTGCTCGCCGGAGAAGGCCAGCTGCGGGTTGCCGTAGCCGCGGTACGCGCCAGTGGGAACTTCATTGGTGAAATAGCCTTCGGTCTGGCAACCCATGGCCTGCCATTTATACATACCGTGAATAAAAGCGGCAAAGCAGAAGGGCGGCCCGGAGCCATGGGTATAATAGCCGCCTTTGCGGGCCATATACATTGAATCCAGTGCGATAGGGGAGCCGTCTTTCTTGAAGCCGCATTTAAACCAGATATGGCCGGGATAACGGGTCTCGGAAGCAACCCAGTCTTCCTCGCGCAGAAACTCCATGCGAACAGGATGGCCGGGCACTGCCATGGCCATGGCGCAGCAATGGGGCTCGCCGATCATGCCCAGACGAACGCCAAAACCGCCGCCCACAATGGTCTGCACCAGGCGAACACGGGTCAGGGGCAGCTCGAACAGCTCTGCAATCAGCACCTGCACGGGCTTGGCCATCTGGGTTGAAGTCCAGATGTTGAGACGACCGCGCTCATCATAATGGGCCACATAGGAATGGTTTTCCATCTGGCACTGCTTCTGCTTGGGAACATAATACGTATCTTCGATCACATAATCGCACTTATCAAACAGCTCCATCGCCGTTTTGCCGTCTTTGTCGTTCCAGCCATAGCGCTGGTTCGGGAAGAACGATGCGGGCAGATCAAAAGCTTTGTTGCCGGGCTTGAGCGGCGTGAACAGATAGCCGTTCTTCTTGGCGCCTTCGGCCTTTGATTCCTCGCAGGTCATGAGAACGGGCAGGGGTTCATAGGTGACCTTGATCTTGTCTGCTGCGCGCTCTGCTGCTTCTTCAGTCCGTGCGATAACGCCACAAATGGCATCGCCCTGATGCTTGACGATTTTATTGAAGATGTTAAGGTCTGCAATTTCGCCGAATACTTCGCCGAAAATTTCAGGCACAAGCAGCTTCATAACCGTCGTGTTGTAGGGTTTTTTAGTAACATCATCGGGGCCGAGAATTTTTACGACACCGGGCATCTTCAGTGCTTCGGTAAAATCAAGTTTCTTGACTTTTGCAGAAGCATATTCCCAGCAGCGGACCACTTTGCCGTAATACATGCCGGGCATGCGATAATCGCCGGCATACATAGCCTGGCCGGTTACCTTCTCACGGGAGTCAACTTTGGGTATTCGTTTTCCAATAACGGATTCTGCCATGCTGTTCCTCCTTTCCTATCGCTTGCCGGTGGCTGTTTTTTTACTAGCCACCTGAACAGCTTTGACAATTTTTACATATCCGGTACAGCGGCAGATATTGCCTTCCAGACCGTTCCGGATTTCCTCTTCCGAGGGCTTGGGATTTTTCTCAAGAATTGAGACTGCCTTGAGAACCATGCCCGGCGTGCAGAAGCCGCATTGTATGGCGCTTTCATCGACAAAGGCCTTCTGGACGGGGTGCAGATCGCCGTTTTGGGCAAGGCCTGCGACCGTCGTAATGCTTTTGCCATCCATGGTGGCGGCAAGAGCTATACAGGCAAGAATGGGTTTACGTTTGCTCTGCGACATGGTGCAGTAGGTTGTTTTTTTATCGGTGGGCTTGCATTGCATGCCGCCCTTTCCCACATCCAGCAGCACCGTGCAGGCGCCGCACTCACCGCGGCCGCAGCCGTATTTAACGTCAGTCAGGTTCAGCTGATCCCTCATGACCTGAAGAAGGGTATAATGAACGGGTACGTTCAAATTATACTCCTCCCCATTTATCGTAAGAGTTATTGCTCGTTTTTTCATGATGTATATCTCCTTGAGTTTTTGTTGTGAAATAGTCCGTTAATTACTTTCCCAGTGCTTCAAGAATTATGCGCTTGACCATGATGCCTGCTACATCGCGGCGGTACTCTGCCGTGGAGCGAACATCATCAATGGGCTTAATTTCCGTGGGGACTGTTTCAACAATCTTCTGGAGAACATCATCGGTAATCTGCTTGCCTTTCAGGAGCGCCTCGACTTTTTTCAGCCGAATGGTGGTCGGCGCTACTGCGCCGATGGCAACACGCGCTTCCTTCACGGTCTTGCCCGACATGTCCAGGCGCACGGCGACATTGACCTTGGAAAGATCAAGGGTGGTGCGGGTCATGCGTGCAAAGGCGTTACAGGAGCCTGCGGCAGGAGCTGGAATTTTGATTTCAACGGCAAGCTCATCGCTTTTGCAAGCCGTTTCCCGATATTTAATGTAAAAGTCATCAATGCTGACTTCCCGCTTGCCCTTGGATCCGCGAAGAACCACTTTGCCGCCGATCGCGAGGATCGCGCAAATGCAGTCCCCTGAGGGGGAAGCGCGCATGATATTGCCAACAACGGTGCCCATATTGCGTGTCTGGGGTGTGCCGTTAATGGCTGCTGATTTCCACAGAGCGGGATATCTTTTCTGCACGTCGGCATTATCGGCAACCTGTTGCAGGGTCGCCATTGCGCCGATGCGCAGCCCACTTTTGCTGTCGTACTCGACATAGTCAAGAGCGGGGATTTCAGCAAGACTGATAACATTGGGGCTGCCAAATCCCTTGGTGCACGAGATGACTACATCGGTACCACCAGCCATCACGGAAGCCTTGTTCTTTAATTTGCCAAGCAAATCAACAGCTTCCTTTATGCTCTGGGGTATCAGCAGCTCGAATTCCGGCAGTATTCGACTACTGGCCATAAGTTAAACCTCCATATTAATTAGTTTAAGCTTTACTCGGTTTCTACCAGATTAAGGGCTTTCTGTCCCGACCACCTCCTTTCGCAGCTTTTGTTTATGGTTTTTATCGCTCATTAACAATTAAATAACAAAAACACCAACCCCGTGACGACACAGGAACGGTTCGTTTGTTTACATGCACGAACCAATTTCTCCTTTTCGCCACCGGAGGTATGGCGCTTAGCTGCCATACCCATGGGCCTTCTGTTCGCAACCGCAGGGGTTTTTAGAACGGACGGCTTGTAGAATATGTATCTGGTGCGCCTTTTGCTTCCTTTAATCATTTATCTGCGCCTGAAAAACGCAGTTTATATATAAACATTCATATAGCCTCGTGCTCGTGCACTGTCAACGGTCAGCACTGCAACTGCGGCAACATAAAAATGTCACCTTTGTGAGCAGCCGAATTAATCACAGCTGCTGCCGTGATCCAGCACGGCATACATCCAGCTCATGGCGCCCGAATCGCTGCTGCGCCGCTGCCCTCGGCACGGCACAGGCTCCCGCACCGGGGTGGGGTCGTGGGTCGCAATAATATTGTTTTGATAATACACCCGCCAGGAACCATCAAGCAGCTGCCGTACTTCAACCGGCGTGCGCGCATAGGAAATGCGCTGCTTGCCGGGGGGCACATCTATGGTGATTTCACCCAGCATGATTTTATTATTGGCCTGCACGATTGCCGAATAAAAAAAACTGCAGATGCGCTCAATATCAGCACCCGCAGGCACCGGCCGCCAGGCCGACTCACTGTTGAGGGGCTGACAGGCATGAGTGCGGTTGAACGCCGCTATGACGCCCTGCGCAAGCAGTTTGTTTGCCGCTTTACTATCGGTTATTTCCCGGCCCTCAAACTGTCCGGCAAGAAAGGACTCAAACAGGGCGGGCATGCTCATGATACGGCGCTTGCTTTCAAGATAATGAGATATCCCCGAAGCCTGGAGCGCCCGCTCGACCTGGCTGGGGTCGCGCTCACCGCGCAGTTCCTCCTCAAGAGTCCAGGAGCTGTCGCTGCGGCGCACGGCGCTGCCGCTGTGCTGGCAGAAAGCCCGGGGCAGGCCGTAGGTGCGCATGATTTCCCGCATGAGCCAGAGATAACCCTGCGTGCTTTGACTGTCAAAAAAGCGGGCTGCGAGACAGCGCAGCGTTGCCGTATCGACGGCGGCAATAAAGCAGCTTTTTGTATCTCCAAACCAGTTTTTTTCAATGCCGCCCCACAGCACCATCATCCCCTGGCTGGTATAGCAGGGCAGGCGAATGTCGCCGCTGCCGGCAGCGGCGCTTTTAATGCCGCCGCTGCGCAGTATTCTTCTAATGGTTTCGCGGGAGAGCCCGATGCCGTGCTCGCTTTTCAGGCGCTCGGTAAGCCGCGTATCATTAAGGTCTGCATACTGCGTGCGGGCAAGATGCAGAATACGCGTGCGCTCATGATCGTTTATGGCCCGCGATGAGCGCTTGCCGCGGTTGCCGTGCTGCAGCCCCGCAAGCCCGCTTACGACAACGGCGCTTTTTAGCCGCTTGGCCTGCCGGTAGCTTATGCCAAGCCGGTTGCTTGCCTCAAGAAGGGTAATATGACCGTCAATTGCCATTTGCAGCACATGCCAGCGATGCAGGTGATCTTGCGTATAGCTAGTCGAGCTTTTCATTTGCTGCTGCCCCCCCCAGGCTGGAAGTTCCCTGACCGTTGCCGCGGGCATGGCCCGATAGCAGGCAGAAGCTCTGTGGCCGAAGATGAATATAGGTCTCCTGGCCCTCGGCCAGCTCAAACCTTCTGCCGATACGGTAATGGACTGTCGCATCCAGGGTTCTGCCGCTATCGGCGAACACCAGCCGCACGAGGCGCCTGTTCCCGAGATTATAGAGCGCCTCAACGCGCATGCGGAAGGTATTGTGCCGCACTTCCGGCTTGAACGGTTTTCCCGGCGTCAGAAACAGGATCTCCTCGGGCCTGATCCCGAGCTTCACGCTCGCTCCGACCTGCAGCTGATTATGATTCATAATTTCAAAGCGGATGCCGTTTGCCGCACAGGTAACGCATGACAACTCGTGATCAACCGACAGCACGTCGGCATCGAAAATGTTTTGCATGAGCAGGAAGCTTGCCACTGTTTCATTGGCAGGCTCCCGGTAGCACTGCTCCGGCCGGTCATGCTGCTCGATCGCGCCGCCGATCATGACGGCCATATAGTCGGCCATGAGGAATGCCTCCTCCTGATCATGGGTGACATGAAAGATGGTCAGGTCGATAGTCTTTTGCAGCCGCTTGAGCTGAAACTGCACCTCGCGCTTGATATAGGAATCAAGGGCTGAAAACGGTTCATCAAGAAACAGCACGCGGGGTTTGGTGATAATGGCCCGGGCAAAGGCGATACGCTGTTTTTCGCCGCCGCTGAGCGTAAAAATGCTCGGGCGCGATATAACCGGGCCCAGGTTTAAATGTTCGATCAGATAGTCGAGCCGCCTACGGATGGTTTCGCTGTCGATTTTTCGAATCCGGGCGCCGAAAAGAATATTGTCAAGCGGGCTCATATTGGGGAAAAGCCCGAGGTCCTGGGGCACATAGGCAATATCGCGCTCTTCGGGCGGCAGTCTGCTGATGTCCTGTCCATCCAGCAGTATCTTTCCCCTGTCGGGCTTTTTTATACCGAGTATCGTTTCCAGCAGCAGCGACTTGCCGGCACCTGTCGGCCCCAGCAGCAGAAAAAAATCACCGCGCTTGATGTTCAGGTTGATATTCCTGAGCCAGAAGGTCCCAAACCGGGCGGACATGTTTTCGATGCGGATCATGCTCTGCCCGCGCCTCCTTCAGCTGCAAGAACCCGAATGGCCAGCAGCACGGCTACGGCAAGAAGTGTTGTGAGCAGCATCAGGGCCACAGCCTTATCGATATTAACCGAGGCCATATTCAGGTAAATGCTCACGGGTATGGTCTCTGTTTTGCCCTTAACGGCTCCCGCCAGAGTCACCGCTGCGCCAAAATCGCCAAGGCACCGGGCCCAGGAGAGAATGAAGGCCGCAAGTATCCCTTTGCGAGCAATGGGCAGCGTCACCCGGCAAAATGTCTGCCAGGGCGTGCAACCGAGAAACCGCGCTACCTGCTCGCAGCGTATGTCTACCGCTTCAAAGCTTGCCTTGAGCACCCGCACTGACAGGGCAAGGGCCAGAAAAAACTGCGCAAGAATGATGCCCGGCACTTGAAAAACAAATTCCATGAAATTTGCTTCAATCCACTGACCGGGCGGGGTCCGAAAAAACAGCAGCAGCGAAGTGCCCAAAGCAAGCGGCGACATGATAATCGGAACATCAAGAAGAGCATCAAGTATGGATTTGCCTGGCAAATTCGCGCGCGCAAGAAAATAGGCCGCAGGGATTGCCAGAGCAAGCCCCAGGCCCGAGGCCGCGGTCGCCGTATACAGGCTCAGCAGTATGGCGCTGCGCACATCCGGCTGCAGAAGAGCCTGCAGGGGATTTGCCGGTCCGATATAGTAGAGTTGGGATGCCAGAATCGCCACCACCAGCATTGCGGCAACCGCAACGGCGGCTATCAAGCACAGGGTAAAAGAATTTTTCAGCGCCACGACTGCGGCAGCTCCCAGGTTCCGCCGACCGGCGTTGCAGGCAGTACGTACTTTCTGGCATCAGCTTCTGTCACCAAATAGCCCCATTTTTTAAATATTGCCCGGCCCTCATCGGACTTCAAAAAAGCTATAAACTGCCGGGCTGCATCAGGGTTTTTTGGAGCGCTGCTTAGCGCAATAGGGATATAGCCGATACGGGGTATCTCGGCGGGCTTAAGCGCTATCGTCTCGATCTTATCGGGATTCCAGCTTGAAAACACGCTCCAGCCAAGAACAGCATCGACCATGCCGAGGGCTGCAAGCTGGGCTACCTTTTCGCAAGACTCCACATTTGTTTTGATATTGGGCCGCACCGTCGCGGCCAGACCGTTTTTCTCCAATATCTCAACAGCATAGAGCCCCACGCAGACGGTGTCGGGCCGCCCTATGCCAATGCTCACGCCCGGCCGGGCGAGATCCGCCAGTGCTTGTATTTTTTTAGGGTTGCCCCTGGGCACGTTAATGGATGGAAGCAGATAAATAAGCCGCTCTTCTGTTTGCGGCTGCACAAGCCCCTCTTTTTTTGCAAGCTCCATAAAATCAGATGAGCCGGGGAAAAAGATGTCACCCTTGCCGGTCAGTTTCATATCGGCAAGCATTTTCCCTGAGCCGCCGAAATGCAAAAGAACCTGAATGCCAGTCTTTTTTTCAAAAAGCTGTGCCGCTTCCTCTGTGGCCGGCTTTGAAGCAGCCCCGGCAAAGACTTCAATGGTTTTTCCCTCTGCAGCATGGCAGAATGACTGGCAGCACACGGCAGAGATACAACAGCCGGCAAGAACCAAAAGCATTATTTTCTTCACAATTGTACAGGATAGCATGGATACCTCCTTGTGGTGTAGAGTAGAGAGCTAAAAAGGGACTCTTTGATGGTGCAATGTCATTGTTTGAAAAGTGATAATATTAGAAAAATCTATGCAAATCAAGGGATAAATAGACCATGCCTATTGCACAATAACTCTGTCCCTGTTCTGACAAGGGCGGCAAGGCGTCGGGTATACGTGCAATCTGTTAAAGTGCGGCTTGCTGCCCGAAAAAAACAGATGAATATTTATGGCATTAATGGTTGTTGTTGTAGCTGCGGCGACCCGTAAAATCAAATAAGGCCGTTCACCGGTGCTTTGTATGAATTTTTTTATAGAAAGGTTTGCAAATTTATACTAGTGTATGCTCTCCTGATTCATGCTATCTAATCATCCCGCGGCGCCTGTTGCGCATGCAGGGACACGTTGCTATGTAAAGGGGAATACTAGATGAGCAGATACTGGAGCCAGCTTGCGGCTTCAATTAAGCCCTATGTGCCGGGTGAGCAGCCGAAAGACAAAAAATATATAAAGCTCAACACCAACGAAAATCCCTACCCGCCGTCCGCGAAGGTGCTCGAGGCTATACGGTCCGCAGCCGATGATACTTTGCGGCTCTACCCCGACCCAACCTGCAGCTCGCTGCGACAGACCATAGCCCGTTATTTCGGTTTGTCTGACCAGCAGGTATTTGTGGGTAACGGCTCGGATGAACTGCTGGCCTTCTGCTTCCCTGCTTTTTTCAATCCCGGCGGCCCGCCCATCCTGTTTGCAGATATTACCTACAGTTTCTATCCCGTATACTGCAGGCTCTTCAGCGTTCCGTATGAAACAGTGCCACTTGACGAAGCCTTTCGTATGCCTGTGAAACAATTTTTTAAATCCAACGGCGGCGTACTGATAGCAAACCCAAATGCGCCTACAGGCCGTTTTCTTGAGCTGACCGCGATCCAAGCCATCCTGCAGCACAATCCTGACAGCGTAGTCATTGTTGACGAGGCTTACATTGATTTTGGAGGCGAGTCAGCGGTGGGGCTTGTTAAAAAATATGACAATCTGCTGGTTGTTCAGACGCTGTCAAAATCGCGCTCCCTTGCCGGGCTCCGGGTGGGGTTCGCTCTGGGGCATGAAGGCCTTATTGAAGGGCTGTGCAGGGTAAAAGATTCTATAAATTCCTATACCCTTGACCGGCTTGCCCTGGCAGGGGCGCAGGCGGCTTTTGAGGATGAACCCTGTTTTCGCCAGACTACGGCACAGATAATCAGAACCCGCGGGGAAACCGTAAAAAGTCTTGAGTCGTTGGGCTTTACAGTGATTCCCTCTGCAGCCAATTTTATTTTTATCTCGCATCAGGGCTTTGCGGCTCAGGCGCTTTTTACACAGCTGCGGCAGCGCGGGGTGCTGGTGCGGTATTTTAAGCTTCCCCGCATAGACAACTGGCTTAGGGTAAGCATCGGCTCGGATAGCGAGATGACAGCCTTTGTTGAAGCTCTGCGAAACATTATTACGACATAAGTGTTATGTTTACCTGCAGTCTATACGAACAGACAGGGGGTTTGTCCGTATTTAGATCCCGGGCCATCAGGCCGACCTTGTAACCCTTTGAGCAAAGCAGGTTCAGTGTATTGTACTTTTAGACCCTCATATATAATAGCCGCGCTCGTGCAGCCCGGGAAAGGGGATGCCGTCAAGGCATGAAAACACTTTTGCGCATACTGGCAGAGCGGCTGAAAGACTCTCGCGCCTATGGCCTGATAGTGGCCTGCAGCTTTCTGCTGCTGCTGCCAGCGGTTTTTACCGGCCTTTCGGCTGATGATTATTTTCTGCGCACCATTACGCTGCAGCATCATTTCGTTCCCAATCTGCCCGACTCGCAGCTGGATGCTTTTGTTTTTGTGCAAAATGACAATAGTGGCATGCGGCAGTGGATTGAAAAAGGCATACTGCCCTGGTGGACCCACCCCC
>CAIWCT010000452.1 GCA_903911225.1 uncultured delta proteobacterium | reverse complement strand
TATATATTTTTAAAATAAATGTTATTTTAATATTCATAAAATATCTTCATTAAGATCTGAAGATAGACGACTAAAAAAGGAGTTGCCATGAAAGTTACCGTTGTCATCCCCACGCTCAATGAAGAGCTTACGCTGCCCGAGGTCATTGAACGGGTTCGCCCCTATGCCGATGAAATACTGGTGGTGGACGGCCATTCAACCGACAAGACGCGGGAAGTGGCCGAAGCGGCAGGCGTGCGGATCATTCTCGATAATAAATAGGGCAAAGGCGCGGCGCTGCGGCATGTGATCAATTTCGTCAATACTGAAATCACCGTATTCATTGATGCCGACGGCTCCCATGATCCGGAGGACATCCCCAAGCTCACCTATCCGCGGCTCAAGGGCGAAGCCGATCTGGTCGTGGCATCCCGGCTCATGGGCGGCTCAAGCGAGCTGCACGGCGGTTTTGACGAGTTCTTCCGCTTGACCGGCAGCTCCTTCATCACGGCCATGATAAACTGGCGCTTCAAGGTCAAGCTCAGCGAAAGCCAGAACGGATTTCGCGCCATCAAGACCGATGTCATGAAGCAGCTCGGCCTTGTGGAGAACATCACCACGATCGAGCAGGAAGTGACCATGAAGACCCTGAAAAAAGGGTTTCGCATCGTGGAAGTTCCCTCGCATGAGCATACGCGTAAATTGGGCTATTCCAAAATCAGCGTAAAAAAAGTCGCTTTCCGATATGTGTATACCCTGTTTAAGTATCTGTTTTTTTAACCAGCAGCGGCGGGCAGCCCTTTGAATCAAATCTTTTTTTGAAAACTGGACCGACTGCATGAACATTCTTCTTTTAAACCCGCCCGCAGAGTTCAATAAAAAATTCATCCGCGAGGGCCGCTGCACCCAGGAGCAGGGCGCCTGGGGCACCCTCTGGCCGCCCATATCGCTTGCCATGACCGGCGCCGTGCTTGAAAAGGACGGCCAGGATGTGCGTATCATCGACTGCCCGGCAAGCTCCATAAGCTTTGAGGCGCTGGAGCCCGAGATGCGGCAATTCAATCCCCGGCTGGTCATCTGGAGCACGGGCACACCCTCCATTGCCGGCGATCTTGCCTTTGCCGAAGCTGTTAAAAAAATTTTGCCGGCATGCACAACCGCTGTTTTCGGCACCTATGTGACCGTCCTTGACCGGCAGTGTCTGCAGGCAACACCCGCCCTTGACTGCATTATCCGCAATGAGCCGGAACTGACCGCCAGTGAGCTTGCGCAGGCCATTGCATCACAGAAAGACTTTTCAGCTATCGCAGGGCTTACCTGGCGTAACACGGCGGGGGCCATCATCGCCAACCCGGCCCGCCCTTTTATCGACAATCTCGACAGCCTGCCGTATCCGGCCTGGCACCTGCTTGACCACCAGAAGTACGTGCTGCCCCTCAAGGGCCGCCCCTTTCTCATCATCGTGCCGCAGCGGGGCTGCCCCTTCAACTGCACCTTCTGCACCGGCCAGACTTTTTACGGCAAAAAGCTGCGCGTCCGCGCAACTGAAAACGTCATTGCCGAATTAAAATACGACATGGAGCGCTTCGGCGTTCGCGACTTTTTTGTCTGGGCGGAAACCTTTGTGATAGACCGGCAGCATGTAGCCGAGCTCTGCCAGGCCATACTTGACGCGGGGCTAGATCGGAAGAGCACACG
>CAIWCT010000451.1 GCA_903911225.1 uncultured delta proteobacterium | reverse complement strand
GGGCTACAAGTTCAACCTGCCCCTTGATATCTTCATTATCGCAACCGCCAACCCTGAAGACTACACCAGCCGCGGCCGCATCATCACGCCGCTGAAAGACCGCTTCGGCGCTCAGGTGCGCACGCACTATCCCCGCACGCTGGCGCAGGAGGTGACCATCATGCGCCAGGAGATGGCGCCGTTCAGCCACGAGGGCCTGCGGCTTGAAATTCCGGCGTTCATGGAACAGATTGTGGCTGAAATTTCTCAGGCCGCTCGCCGCAGGCAGGACATTAATCATTTCTCGGGCGTAAGCGTGCGCATGACCATACACAATATGGAGACCCTTGTCAGCAATGCCCTTCGGCGCTGCGTGCGGCTGGGGGAAACCGGGGTCGTGCCGCGGGTGACTGATCTGCCGCATCTTACCTCGACCATGAAGGGCAAGGTCGAGTGGAATTTTGCCGAAGCAGCAGAAGAGGATGAAAAGCTCGGGGGCCTTGTGCGCGAGGCCGTACATATAGTCTTCAAAAATACGTTCGAGCCTGCCGCGTTCAATGAGTTCCTGCGCGGGTTTACCGCTCCTGACGAAATCGTGGTGTCGGAACTTGTCCCCGCCTCCGGGTATGCCGATATTCTATCGCGCTACCCCGAGCTCGAGCGGCATGCCGAACAGCTCGTGTCCGGGGCAGACCCCGGCATGCGCGCCGCAGCCTGCGAGTTCATGCTTGAAGGCCTGGCAACCTCGGGCCGCATTGCGCGCACCACAACACAGGGCAGCGCAGCCCGCTACACCACAAAGCAATGAATGCCTACACCTACCGGCCCGGCTCCAGCCCCATTGCCGGAGCCGTCTGTGACGATACTGATCCGCTCGACGCTCTTGCCAAAATCATTTTCCGCCACGGCTCGCTTGATACTGCCATAAAAGAGCTGCAGCGCAAAGGCGTGCGAGACGACGATGGCTCAAAGCTCTTTGTCGGTATCAAGGATCTGCTTGAAGAGCTGCGGCAAAAAAAGAAGCAGGCCCTTCTTGATCTTGGCCTTGCCGATATGGACAGCGGCGCGCTTGATAAAATTTCTGAATTTGCCGAAGCCCTCCCCTACGGCGCCGATGCCCGCGCAACTTTTCGCGAAAGCGCTTCGGCTATGCCCGAGGCCTCTCTTGCCCTTGCGCAGCATCTTGATGACCGGCTCAACCGCGACAGCCAGAAGCTCTCGGTGCGCGAGGCCGGTCTCATGGCCGGAAAAATAAAAGACATGGACCGCCTTGAAAAATCGCTCCATTCCCTTCGCTGGTCAACGCAGTTCGACGCTCTGGATGAACAGCTTCTAGAAACGGCCATGGGCTCTGAGGCCCTTGCCAAATGGCGCGCCATCAGAAATCTGCCCATGCGGCTTCTTGAGCAGGGCCTTGTGGCCTGCAGCGGCTCGAATTTTATGTTCACGCCTGCGGGCCTGCAGAAAGCAGCCTGGGGCATGCTGCGCCACATTGTACAGCCCCGCAAAAACGAGAAGCTTTCGCGCCGCATGAGCGCCGGGCTCAACACCGAGCCCTATCTTATCCAGGGCACGCGGCCCTACCGGTTCGGCGATTCTCTTCAGATCGACACCAGCGTATCTCTTATGAACACGCTCAAGCGCACGGGGGGCCGGCCGCCGCTGCGCATGGCAGAAGATGATCTTGAGGTGTATGAAAAAGAGCCTGTGCTGCGCACCGCAACCGTGGTGCTGCTTGATCTGAGCAAGTCTATGAATTATGACGGCCGCTATATTGCCGCTAAAAAGGTGGCCATGGCGCTGATCGGCCTTATCCGCTCCCGCTATGTGCAGGACCGCATCACCGTTGTGGGGTTCTCAACCTCGGCGCGTATCATCCCCGAGCATGAAATACCGTTTTTGCCCTGGGATGAAGCAAACCCATACACCAACTTCGAGGAGGCATTTGCCATGGGGCAGCAGGTGCTTGCGCGCATGAAAGGCTATCGCCGCCAGATATTTCTTATCACCGACGGCGAGCCCACGGCCCACCGCGAGGCAGGGCAGCTGTTCTTTCAGTTTCCGCCGCACCCCGAAACACTGCGCCGCACTCTGGCCGGTCTTGATGCCCTTACGCGCCAGAAAATAACCTTAAGCATTTTTTTGTTTTCACAGGAGCATGAGCGCGTCGGGTTCATGCATGAAATGGCCCGCCGGTCCTCCGGCAGAATCTTCCACCTGCACCCGGCAGACCTGGGGCGCTGCATGCTCATGGATTATCTGGATAAAAAACAGCGGTGGTTCTGAGACAGTCGGCAATGGTAGCCCATTAGCAGGGTGTTGAAAAAGCCAATAGGGGAAGGCTGTTCAAAAATGCTCAGATGCAAGGCGTGCGAAATCATGAGAAATGAGGCGTACTTTTTGTACGCCGCAGTGAAGCATGATGAGCGCAATCCCGCTCCAGCGGGACAGATGGGCGTTTTTCAACAGCCTGTTAGAGCCCAATGGCTCGGGCGGATACAGTTTTATCTTGCGCATGAAGCCGCTTGAGTATAAAAAAAGTCATTCTGCTATTGTCCGGGCGAAGAAGATGGTTAATACTCACATGCTGACCTATGCACCCACACAAGCCTGCCGCGCCTGCGGGAGCAGCCAGGGCGAGCTGCTGTTCAGCGTGTCGGGCTGCCCCGTGGTTCGGTGCGCGCAGTGCAGGCATGTCTTCCTCGATATCGCTCATAATGATGGCTCCATCGAAGAGATGTACCGCCAGTATGGAAGCACGTACGAAACGGTATATTTCGAGGGCATCAATGCCGGCGTGGAAAAAAACATCGACCGCTTTCTTGCCCGCTGCAGGAAGTACTGCGCTGCGGCAGGGCCGAAGCCGCAGCTGCTTGATATCGGCTGCGGCAGTGGTGCGCTTTTAAACCGGGCACAGCTTGCCGGCTTTGTGTGCCAGGGTATCGAAATCAGCGCGCCCTTGGCGGACCAGGCCCGGCAGCAGACCGGCTGCCCCGTGCATACCTGCTTTCTGGCAGACGCGAATTTGCCGGAGGGCAGCTTTGATGTTATCACCATGTACGATGTTATCGAGCACCTGCAAAGCCCGCGCACCGATATTGCCAAAGCCCGCGCGCTGCTGCGGCCGGGGGGCGTGCTTTTCCTCCTCACCCCTAATGAAAATGCGCTTCCCAGAATGATCGCAAAGGCATGCTACCGGCTCACGGCTCATGCGGTCAGCAGCCCCCTTGAAGTACTCTACTATGCGCACCACCTTTCATATTTTACGCGGGCCAGTCTTTCGCGGCTGCTGCTTGATGCCGGCTTTGACATCATGGGTATACACATGCAGCCCTATGACCTCTCGCGCCTGAGGCTTTCCCTTCTGCAGCGGGCAGCCCTGTATATGCTTCTGCCCGTGCTCATGTGCTGCCCGCCCGTGCAGGGCAAGATCGCCCTGTGGGCCAGAAAAAGATAGTCCAGCCGGTCTTTCGAGTGGATTTTCCACCTCCACCACGCAGACCTGGGGCTTTTTGAGCACTGCGGGAGTTAAGTCTTATCAGCACTATCAATCGCGAAAGATCGTTTGCATGACAAATTCCATAAAAACTAGAGTTTGTATTCCAAGTTTTCATGCTAAATGCAAACCGTGTGTTCTTTTTGGATCTTGAACCGCAGAAGTGGCGGGTTATATTAACCTACTATTGCCGCCTTTGCGGCAGAGGTTTTGAAACAGGTATTTTCAACCCTAAGACTAGCAAAAGCCTTGGACTTATCGAGGAAACTTGATAGAATCTAAATATATTCAATACTTGTCGAGGGCTTGCAAAGTGGAAAAGTCATATCCCCAACCGTCTTTTTTGGATTTTTTTGCAGGGAGCGGGTTGGTTTCTGAAGGTTTAAAAGGTCATTTTGAGCCAATATGGGCTAATGATATTTGTGAAAAAAAAGCCACTGTATTCTGTTCTAATCACTCCATTAAAATCTTCCATCCTGGTTCTATAGAAAATATTTATGGGTATAATTTACCCTCCGCATCTTTGTCTTGGTGCAGCTTTCCCTGTCAGGATCTTTCTTTAGCGGGTTCCATGAAGGGACTGACAAATACACGCAGCGGTCTTTTTTGGCAATGGCTTAGAGTTCTTGATGAAATGAAAAAAAAACCGCCTTTAATTGTTGCTGAGAATGTTACAGGCCTAATTTCAGCATCAAATGGAGAACACTATAAAAACCTTCATGTCGCGCTTGTCAAGCGTGGTTATAGGGTTGGGGCTATAGTGGTTGATGCATCATACTGGGTTCCTCAATCCAGAAAAAGAGTTTTTGTTATTGCAGTAAATAAGTCTATAAAAACAAAAAATTTTGAATCTGAAAAGCCGACCTGGTGCCATCCTGCATCGTTAATTAAAGTTTCTAAGGATTTAGAAGGCTGGATTTGGTGGAATTTGCCTGAGCCAAAAATTCAACGAAAAAATCTTGAAGATATAATTGACATGGAAACCGCTTGTGATAACGAAATAAAACGTGAGCGTTTATTTCAACTTATACCGCCCAAACATAAAGAAAAAATTAATGAATGCGTAGAAAAAGGACAATGCGTTTTCCCCGGTTATAAGCGTATTCGTAATGGCAAACAAGTTTTAGAATTAAGATTTGATGGTTTGGCGGGGTGCCTCAGAACCCCAGAAGGGGGTAGTAGCCGACAGTTCGTAATAATTAAATCAAATGGCTCATTCAAAACCAGATTATTAACAGTCAAAGAAACAGCTGCGCTAATGGGTGCCCCAAATTATAAAATTCCAGGTTCATATAATGATGGTTATAAGGCCATGGGAGATGCTGTCGTCGTGCCGGTTTCTCGATTTTTAGCGCATTACCTACTTTATCCTCTTGCGATGCAAACACAAAAGGGAATTAAAAAATGAATCTGAATAGAAGCCTAAGTAAATTTTTTCTTGATAACAAAATGAATAATAAGGGGGCTTTATGTGTTGCTTTGGTTGTAACAAGGTTTGCTAAAAAAATGGTTTGCCGTTAAAATTTGAGAATCTTTTAACCAAAAGCGATGGTCAGGTATTAGGACTTGGCAAAACTGCTGTACAGAACATACTGAGGGATCATGGGGTTACCAAAGTCTTGGCGGAAGAGGGTGGCCGCACCAGCCGGGGCAGTGTTGGAAATATGAAAAAATATGTTGCCTTCTTAAATGGACTTAAAAAAAGTGGGGATATTGATTTTGAATATATTGAAAAATGGTGGATACAAAAAGTAAAAGCTTTTTTTTCGGGAAAGCCATTTCTGTTTAGTTTTGACCAATCCAAATCCCTGAGAACTATTATTAGAGATTTAATTCAACAAGCTGAAAAAAGACAAAAGCAAACTAAAGGCGCAACTTTTGTTGGTACTATGTTACAATATTTAATTGGAGCGAAATTGAATATCCTTCTTGATAAACCTGTTGAACATCACGGTGCATCTGTATCGGATGATGTTTCGGGAAGAGAAGGTGATTTTGTTATTGAGGATGTTGCAATTCATGTAACAACATCGCCAACTGAAGCCTTGTTAAGGAAGTGTCAGCGGAATTTGGATAAAGGGTTAAAACCTGTCATAATCACTTTGCAAAAAGGTGTTGCTGTTGCAGAGGGCTTATCTGAACAAACGGGAATATTGGAGAGACTCGATATTTTTGAAGCAGAGCAATTTCTTGCTGGCAATCTTTATGAAATAGGTAAATTTGCGCTAGCCGGAAGAAGAACTACGGCGGAACACCTGATTAGAGAATATAATAGTATAGTTGAATTCTGCGAAACAGACCCCAGCCTGCATATAAACCTAACAAAATGACAGATGTTTTTTCCAACAACACACGTAGTTGGATTATGAGTCAGATTCGGGATAAAGGAACTAAGCCGGAGCTTTTTATCCGTTCTTTTATACACCGGGCTGGTTATCGTTTTCGCCTTCATAAAAAAAATCTACCTGGCAAACCGGATATAGTCTTCCCGGCACGGAAAAAAGTTATTTTTGTACACGGCTGTTTCTGGCACGGACATAAATGCCAACGTGGAAATCGTTTGCCTAAAACAAACACCGAATATTGGACAAAAAAAATCAAGGGCAATATGGATAGGTTTGCAAAACAAAAAAAGGATTTAAAAAAATTAGGATGGGAGCTTTTAGTGGTTTGGGAATGCGAATGCAGTTCTTTAAACAAACTAGAAAAAAAGATAATATCTTTTCTTCGATAACATAATTTGAACTTTGCGCTATTGAGGCAAATCTGTTGGACAAAGTGAAACGGGCCCAACATGTTTTTATAAAAGCATATTAACGCTGGGCACGCTGCTCTTTGCCTAGCCTACAAAAAAAGCTAAAAAGGCGCTGCACCACGCCGGTGATCTTTAGCGGTAGACAAAAAATGGATAAATTACGGATAAAGCTCGCAAGGCGGGGCCCCCCCCGCCGAAATGAATTAAGACCACTCTACAAACAGCTAATTGAACCAGCGGCAGCTTCTCTGGTTTTTGCAATTTTGAAATGATTGGCGGAAGGAATAACAGTCAACAATGAAAATGGCGGGTTAGCATCCGCCCTGCGAACTATCCGTAGGTCTTCTGCCATTTCAAAGCATTCCGGTTTTGATTATTGGTTTAGGGGTAGGATGGATAGTTGCAAGGGCACTAGAAAAAAGAAATCATAACATAGCACTTCATAGGGTCAACGGGACACGGCACTATCTCTCCATGCGTTCACCTTTACACCCGACAACAACTCACCCGGGACCCAAATAAGATGGTAATTAATCAAATATCAGTGAATCCGAATGCTGTTGCGCGCGTATTGGCAGCGGTGGCTTGTCTTCTGGTTGTTGCAAGCACCGGATGGCAATTGGCGGCCTACATGACCGGGCATGAATATATTTATGGATTTGTGCCGCTCTTTTACCTCGATGCCGAACAGAATATCCCGACCTTTTTTTCTACATTTCTGCTGCTCTTCGCAGCGCTGCTTCTTTTGGTCATCACCGTACTTGAAAGAAACCGAACCTCTTCCAGCTTTGCACATTGGGCGGTCCTTTCATGCGGGTTCTTTTTCATGTCGGTTGATGAGTTCGTTTCCCTGCATGAGAGGCTGATGGAGCCGACACGCAGGCTGTTGGGCGGTGGCGATCTCGGCATCTTTTGTTTTGCCTGGGTTATTCCCGGCATCGCACTAATACTGGTGCTCGCGCCTTTCTTCGTGAGATTCCTGTGGCGTCTTCCTGCAAAAACCAGGCTTACGTTTGTGGTGGCTGCGGTCATCTATATCGGGGGCTGCATCGGTTTTGATATTATCGGGGGGGCTTACGCTAGCGGATACGGGACACACAATTTGACATACAGCATGATTGCAACTGTTGAGGAAAGTCTGGAAATGGCGGGCGTTATTATTTTTATCCGCGGGCTGCTTGTATATATCTGCGACAACTATAAAGAAGTTCGATTCCGGATAGAGGGAACAAGCGGGCAAGCCAAGTCAGGTGAGCCCTGAGGCCGAACAGGTTGCTGCGCCGTGGGGGCAGGAGTAAGGCCTGAAAGACCTTCACCTAAAACTGGAAATATATAAACTGCTGAGGGGCGCTGCTTGCCATAAGCGTTACAAGCACAATAACGGTAAAATAGGCAAAGGGGCGGAGCTTATTCCAGAGCGGCTTTTGATACAGCAGAGGGGCTGCTTTCATGAGAACTAATTCTATGCAGAAAAGTAAAAATAAGACACAGGTCATTGTTGCAAGCTGAATGACGCCGAAATTGCTCAGGTCTGTTAAGCCGGTAAGCCGCAGGCTGAAAATACCTGAAAAAACCTGCAGCGCAGTCTTTATATCCTGAGCGCGAAAAAAAATCCAACCGAAGCTGACAATGTTGAAGGTCGCAAATATAGCCGCAAAGCGGTAGAGCCAATGCTGAAACAAAGGTTTATTTGCAGGAACATTCATGGCGTTATGCACAAATCGTGAAAGGGCAAGCGCGGTGCCATGCCAGAGCCCCCAGACGACAAAAGTCCAGTTAGCACCGTGCCACAGCCCGCCCAGCGCCATGGTTATCAGAAGATTGCGATAGGTTGCAAACGAGCCTTTTCTGTTTCCCCCCAGGGGGATGTAAAGATAGTCTCGAAGCCATGAGCTTAAGGTGATGTGCCATCTTCGCCAGAACTCGGCTATATTGACGCTGAAATAGGGGTGCCTGAAGTTCTCCGGCAATTCATAGCCGAAACAGAAAGCGCAGCCGCGGGCTATATCCGTATAGCCGCTGAAATCAAAATAAATCTGAGCGGCATAGATATAAACGCCGAGCAAAAGAGTTATAGTGCCCAGGCCGTCAGGCGCCGCATAAATTTTATCAACAAAGGGGGCAATCTGATCGGCAAGTACTACTTTTTTAAAAATCCCCAGTACAATCAGGTCGGCGCCTTTCAGGAATTGGGCGGAATCAAAGCTGCGTTTTGTGCTGAGCTGCGGAGCGAATTCACGTGCGCGCGTTATGGGGCCTGCGGATATTTTCGGATAAAAAAGTGTAAAGACTCCCATCTCCGCAGGGCTGCTGATGGGGCTGCAGATTCCCTTTTTTACATCTGCCAGATACGCAATTAATTGAAACGTGTAAAAGCTGATGCCCAGGGGGGGTATTATGTTAAGCGCGGACGGGGTGTGAGTAAGCCCCAGCGGAGACAACATGATTTCCGCTGCCGACTGCACAATAAAATTGTAATATTTAAAAAACCCGAGAAAGCTGACATCAAGGGCTATGGCGCTATAGAAAATAATTGTGCTGAAATTCGGCCGGCCGGACTTTGATTTTTCAATTGATTCGGCCGCAATAAAATTTAATGCCGACAGTCCGCAAATAAGCCCAAGATAGCCGGGGTTGCTGAATGCATAAAAAAATCCGCTTGCAGCCAGCATGGCATATAAGCGCGCCCGATTTGTCGGCAGCGCCCAATACATAGCGCAGGTGAGGGCAAAAAAAACAAAATACGTCAGGCTGTTAAATGGCATGTTCCACCGATACCATCAGTTATTTTGAAACGCGGAATTTATTGTATCCGCCACTGCTTTTCCGACAAGCGCATGGCCCTGCTCGTTAAAGTGCAGATTGTCAGGCGAGCCATCCTCAAAATTACCAAAGCACTGCTTATCCAAAGCGTAGCCGAGATCGAGCACGGTAAAATCAAACTTTTTGGCTCTTTGCTGTAAATCCCCGAGAATACGTTTTTGAGTTTCCGGGCGGTACGCAACAGGCTCTCGTGTTGATTCGAAAGGCAGCACAAGAACTATCAGGGAAATATCATTTTTTTTGCAGAATGCGGCTGCAATTTCAATGGCTGTTATTGAAGGAGCATAGGACTCTCCTATTTCATAGGTTCTGGCTACAGTTACTTTTGTAAGGTTTCTTTTTGCCGCGGAAACAAGATCTCTGCGTATGGGCTTATCAATGAGCAGATCATACATCTTCTGACGATTTGCCACCATGGGCAGCCAGTTTTCCAAATAGCCGCTTATCCGTGACTCGGTTTTTTGCAGCAGGCTCTGCTGCTTTTTTTGGGTTTCTGCGGCGGGAGTGTTTTTGAATGAAGTTAATATTGTAACAGCGGCCCGGTCAGAGTCTTTCGTGGTGTTTGCCAGTATTGTTTTTTCCATGGCCGCTGCATCGATTTTTTCCAGCAGCCGCGGCTTTGGCATAACGCCCTGCATACTGAAAAGGCTGAAGGCGATAACAGCCACATCCGGTTTCAGTTTTTCATACGTATCCAGCAGAATCAAGCAGCTCTCGCTTATAAACTGCCCGCCGGAAGCAAGCGATACAATATCCCAATCTTTTTTTACCTTCAGGCTTTCGTATACATAAAACGGTATGCTCAATTCATTTTGAGTATAATTTTTAATTATAAACAGCTGGCTTGATCCCAGAATAAGGGCTCTATTTTTGTTTTTTAACGGCAGGCTTGCAATAAATGCAGGAATATCCTCGTTGTTGGTAGAATCCATAAATACCGGCATGTGACTTTGCTGTGAGGCTTGAGGGGTTTTTGGAGAGAAGCCGGCGGAAAAAAAATTCCAGGCAATCAGCAAAACTATAAAACAGAAAATCTGAGTGATTACATTAATATGCTGTTTTTGAAAAAGCCTGTGGTGTGGGGTTGCCATAAAAGACTTTAATGCATGTATAAGCTGATGCGCTTGCCACGGATAATTTTATGTGGCCACTATAGTGCTCAGCGCAGGGGAGGGTCAAGCAAAATATCAGGATGCGCAAAAGTATCGCGGCAAAGGCTGCTGACCCTACTCTATATACAAAGGCGACGGCAGTGTGGCCGGGGGGGCATACTTCTCTGCAAACTCCACCGGATCAAGCGCGTAGAGCGGGCTTACTTCGATGACAAGATCATCGGGCACTGCGTGGAGCTTGCCCGATTCCTGCAGCCATGAACGGTACCGTGCTATCATGGCGGCGCGGGCCGTGTCAGGCGAATCAGCGCCCGAAGCGTTTTTGACAGGAGAGAACTCATCTTCCCGCGGCACTTCAAGGGTAATGGAGCGCTCGGCAAAACCGAGGGCGTCGAAGATGAACATCTCAAACTTAATGCCGTCTATTTTTTTCACGGTGGCTCCGTCTGCAGCAAGCGAGTCGATGCCTTTGACGGCGATATGGTAGGGCAGCCTGAAGTCGGGGTCGTTCGTGAGCTTTTCAACAAAGCCGCGGTTAAGCATGTGAATCGCCATATTTGCGCTTGAAAACCTCAGCCGTCCATCGGGGAGGCGTTCCTCAATTTCAGCCTGCGACAACTCGCTGTACTCAATGCATCCGAGCCTGCCATTGACGCGGCCTATGATGCCCACCTTTTCAGCTGGGTCGACCTTGCGCACCACTTTGGTCGACATCTGCGCGCGGTTTTCCACATGGGCGCCGATAAACAGCGGATCGGCAATTTTTGCCAGCGGATTGTCGACCTGGAAGTAGAATATCTCATCGATGCCCCGGGCTGCCATTTCCGCAAGAGCTCCCGAATCTTTCAGGGCGTAGAGAGAGCCGCCGTGGCCATTGGGGTTTTTGAAAATTTTCTTGTGCGGCGAGACGATGATCCGGCCGTCGAGGTCAAGGGAGGGGTTTTCCTTCTGAATGATGAACTGCACCGTATCTGCAGGAAGCCCGAAAAAGTTATGCTCCTTGAAAAAAGCGCAGGTGGCGGCATTGTTTTCCTGTGAGGTCAAAATATACCATGGCAGCGCGGCTCCATAGCGGCGGCGCAGGGCCATGATGTTTTCTGAAAAAAGCTGAAAGAGGCTTTTTTGTTTGATCGGCGACACCGGGAAGCATCCTTTGGGGCCGTTGTACCCCAGGCGCGTGCCCTGCCCCCCGGCAACAAGATAAATCGCTACGCGGCCCTCCCGAAGCATTTTCTCTCCAATGAATGCCAACCTTTTGCGCTCGGCGGCAAACACGGCTGTGCGCGGAAGCTGCAGAACTTCTGCCGCTTCAAAGACTTTTTTTTCATTTCCCTGCTGCCGCGATGCGCGGTAGGAGCCGTAGAGCTCTGCTATCTTTTCAAGATCAATCTGTTCGGCGTCGTCAAGAAGCTGCTGACGTTCAGGCCCGGTCATGACCTCAAGATAGGCATGTATATGATCCTGACCGTAAGCGCTCAATTTGTCTGCCCTGTCGTTTGCCATTGCGCGGTATCCTTGAGAGGATTTATTATTTTGTCAGCAGCCGCTCTATTTTTTTCATCAGCCCGTCGAGATTGGCCGATTTCACCACATACTCGTCAGAAGCCCAGGTCTCAAGGTTCTGCTTGTATTCGCCATAGGCTGTACACAGAATCACCGGCACGTGGCGCGACCGCTCCCGCACGCGCTGGAGCAGCTCAATGCCGTCCATGCCCGGCATCTTGATGTCGATCACCAGCAGGTCCGGTGTGTGCAGGGCGAACATTTCCAGGGCCTCATGGCCGTTAGCGGCCAGGATGACCTCGTAGCCCTGCTCCTCGAATTCCTCCTTGTACAGCAGCCGGATGCTTTCTTCGTCGTCTGCAAAAAGCAGTTTTTTCATGTAGCCTCCTTTGGTGGCCCGGCGCTGCCGGGTCAGCCGATCGGCGCTTCGCGCAGATACTGTGCCGCCTGTTCGGGCGGCGTGGGATTTATATAAAAGCCCGTTCCCCATTCAAAGCCCGCAACGCGCGTGAGCCGGGGCGTTATCTCGATATGCCAGTGGTAGAAAGCGCCCACGTCCGTGTTGAAAGGCGAGGAGTGCAGCATGCAGTTGTAGGGCGGCGACCCGAGGGCCGAGTTTATTTTTTTAAGAATGGTGCTCATGATGTCGGCAAGGGCATCGATCATTGCCTCGTCTGCATCCTCGAATGAGGCCGTATGCACTTTCGGGATAACGCAGGTCTCAAACGGGAAGCGCGAGGCGTACGGCTCGAAGGCAAGAAAGCGGCTGTTTTCAGCGGCAATGCGGCGGGTATCGGTGATTTCCTGATCAATGACGTCGCAGAAAACACAGCGGCCCTTGTGCCCATGATATACCTGAGCGCCGTCGATTTCCTCCACGGCCCTTTTGGGTACGACGGGCAGGGCTATGAGCTGGGAGTGGGGGTGCTCGAGCGTAGCGCCGGCAACTTCTCCGTAGTTTTTGAAGATGGAAATATAGCGGAATCGGCTGTCATGCCGGTATGCCAGGATGCGCTGCCGCCAGGCGATCATGATGTTTTTGAAATCATCAACCGTCATGGTCGTAGCCGTGGCATTATGATCAGGCGTCTCGATGATGACTTCATGGGTGCCAAAGCCGTTCATTCTGTCGTAGATGCCCTCAGTGCGCTTGTTTAAGTCGCCTGTGGTCACCAGCGCCGGAAACTTGTTGGGCACGACTCGCAGCTTCCACCCGGGCGTGTCGGGCGGCGTATTGCCGGTGCGCACGGCAAAGACCTCGTTGGGGGTTTTATCCTCATTGCCCGGACACAAGGGGCAGAAGCCGCCCCGGCTGCGGGTTTTTTCAACAAGCAGGTCCGAGGGGCGTTTGGATCGTTCCGTGGATATGATAACCCAGCGGTCAATAATAGGGTCTTTCCTCAGCTCAGGCACGTCTGGCTCTCCTTTTTCATATTTTATAAAAGATAGCACAGACTGGCGCCTGCATCAAAGCAATTCCTTCGAGGAGACACGGCCGCAAAAAGAGCCTTGCTCATCGCCCGCTAACCTTGTATGATAGGAGTCGCAGTAAGACAGAAGCATATGCATGATTTGAAAGCACAGTAATCGGAAGGAAAAGGATGAAATTTACAGAATTAAATCTAAAAGAAGAACTTTTGCAGGGCATCCAGGATGCGGGCTTTACCGACTGTCTGCCTGTGCAGGAGCGGACATATGAATATGCGCTGCAGGGCAGGGATGTGCTGGTGCAGTCACAGACCGGTTCGGGCAAAACAGCGGCGTTTCTAGTGTCTATATTTCAACTGTTCACGCAGGAGGATTTCAAGTTTTCCAAGCGCGCACTTATTATAGCGCCCACCCGGGAGCTGGCCATCCAGATCGAGGAGGAGGCAAAGCTGCTGGGCTCGCACCTGCCCTTCAACATGGGCTGTTTTTACGGTGGTGTCGGGTATAACCGGCAGGAGCAGCTGCTTCATAAAGGCGTTGATGTCGTTATCGGTACTCCGGGGCGGCTTATCGACCTTAACCAGTCGGGCAAGCTGCGTTTTGACGATATCGGCGTTTTAATTATCGACGAGGCCGACCGGCTTTTTGATATGGGATTTTTGCCCGACCTGCGGCGCATGATTAAACAACTGCCCCCTACGGGCAGCCGGCAGACCATGCTGTACAGCGCCACGCTGTCGGGGCGGGTGCGGGAGCTTGCCGCCGAGTATATGACCGACCCGGCGGAGGTCGAGGTTGCCCCTGAGCAGGTTACCGTCCAGACCGTTACGCAGATCCTGTACCATGTCGCCCGGGAAGAAAAAATGAAGCTCCTGCTGGGGGTTCTCAAAAAAGAAAATCCGGGCAGCGTGCTTATCTTTACCAATATGAAAACCAGGGCCATCGAGGTGGCGAAGCGCCTTACGCACAATGGATTTGTCTGCGAGTACATCATTGGCGACCTGCCTCAGAGCAAGCGGCTGAGCATCATAAATGCCATGAAATCAGGAGAGCTGCATATCCTGGTGGCAACCGATGTGGCGGCCCGGGGCCTGCACATAAACGACCTTGATCTTGTTGTAAACTACGATCTGC
>CAIWCT010000450.1 GCA_903911225.1 uncultured delta proteobacterium | reverse complement strand
TGCCGCCAATGCGGCCATACCTTCCGCTGCCCCAACTGTTCGGTGTCGCTCATTCACCACCTGAGCAGCAAAAGCCTGAACTGCCACTACTGCGACTTCAGCATCGCGGTGCCGCAGCAATGCCCGGCATGCCAAGGGCTTTTTCTTGATTCCATGGGTTGGGGCACAGAACGGCTTGAATCAGAGCTGCGCGAGCTTTTTCCGGCTGCGCGCATTGCGCGCATGGACCGTGACACCACGGCGCGGCGCGGCGCAACCCATGAACTTTTGCGCGACATGCATCAGGGCAAAACAGATATTCTTATCGGCACGCAGATGATCGTCAAGGGCTATCATCTGCCGGGGGTGACGCTTGTAGGTGTGGTCTGCGCCGATCAGGCGCTCAGCATGCCTGATTACCGCGCATCAGAGCGGACCTTTCAGCTGCTTACGCAGGTGGCGGGCCGGTCGGGCCGGGGCGAACTTCCAGGTGAGGTTATCATTCAGACCTATAACCCCGATCACTACAGCGTCACCTGCGCTGCCCGCCATGACTACCGGACATTCTATGATATGGAGTCGCGCTTCCGCCGCGACCTCAAGTATCCGCCCTTTGCGAAACTTATAAACATTCGCTGTGAGGGCACCAATGGCCGCGAGGTTGAGGCCCTGGCTCATCAAATTGGAGCATACTGCAGAAAAATATGTCAAACCGGGCCCGATGCCGGTACAATAGAAGTGCTTGGGCCCGCCAAAGCTCCCTGGGAGAAAATGAAAGGCCGGTACCGGTACCAGATGCTTCTGAAGGGTCCAGGAAGCCAGGCTCTTAAGACATGCGCGGCCAGTGCCATTCAGGAGCATGCGGAAATTATGAAACAAAGCGGCGTGAAGGTGATCGTGGATATCGATCCGATAATGCTGATGTAACAACAGCGGTAGAACCGGCTGATGCCGCTCCTGCAATTAGGAACACTGTATGCGTATACTTATTGTCGAAGACGAACAGAAAACGGCTGCCTATCTGAAAAAAGGCCTTACGGAAAACGGTTTTGTCGTCGACGTGGCAAACTCCGGCGACGACGGGCTGCACTATGCACTGACCATGCAGTATGACCTTATTATTCTTGACGTCATGCTGCCCGAGGTGGACGGCTGGACCATACTCAGCCAGCTGCGCAGCCAGAGCAATATGACGCCCGTGCTTTTTCTGACTGCGCGCGACAAGGTGCAGGACCGGGTGAAGGGCCTTGAACTCGGGGCGGATGACTATCTTGTGAAGCCCTTTGCCTTCTCGGAACTTTTGGCCCGCATCAGGGTCATCATCCGGCGCGGGCCGCAGAGCAAGCAGGATAGCCTGGTTATCGCCGATCTGGAGCTTGACCTTCTGGCCCATAAGGTGACACGGGCCGGGGCCTCTATTGACCTGACACAAAAAGAATTCATGCTGCTGAGCCTTCTTTTGCAGCGTGCGGGCCAGGTGCTTTCACGAACCATGATAGCCGAGCAGGTCTGGGACATCAACTTCGACAGTGACACCAATGTGGTTGATGTGGCCATCCGCAGGCTGCGCACCAAGGTTGATGACCCTTTTGAGAAAAAACTTATTCATACCGTGCGGGGAGTGGGCTATGTTCTGGAAGAGCGCGACGAATGATGCCGAGCCTCAGCTGCGCGGGGCCTACTCGATAACGCGGCGGCTGATGGTATTTAACATCCTGGCGGCCCTTATCATACTGCTGACAACAGTAGGCTATCTGTACTATGGCCTGGTGCTCAGCCTCGAGCAGGAGGACCGCCTCTATCTGACCAAAAAAATAGAGGTTGTTCGCAGCGTTTTGCGTGAGCACCCTCATGATTCAGCTGCGGTGCAGCGCGAAATAGAACTGCAGGGCGATGTCCAGTTTACCCGTTTTTTTATTCGTGTGCTGGATGCGAAGGGGGATGTTTTTGTGCAGACCCGCAATGCGCTTTTTGCTCCATCCATCGAGGCATTCCCCGATCCGGTTGCTGCCGATATGTTGTCGGAACAAGGGAAAAGAATGCAGTTCCATGACGGCCAGGCAAGCTACCTCATGAGCGCCTGGGCTGACGATGCAAGGGCAGGCGGCAAACGCTGGGTTGTTCAGGCCGCCCTTGATCTGTCGCATGAAGCAGGCATATTGCGGCGCTACCGCATCAAGGTCGAGCTCGTGGTCATGGCCGGCATTCTTATATGCGGCACGGTGGGCTTCTGGATCGCGCGCCGGTCCATGAGGCCCATGCGCCTGCTTACCCGTACGCTGCAGCGCGTGCGCGCCACCAAGCTCAGTGAACGGCTTGATGCAAACCGGCTTCCGAGCGAACTCACGGTGTTTGCCGCGTCGTTTAACGATATGCTCGACAGGCTTGAGGATTCCTTCAACCGCCTAACGCGCTTTTCAACCGACCTTGCCCATGAGCTGCGCACGCCCATCAACAATTTGCGGGGCGAGGCCGAGGTATCCCTGTCAAAGGCCCGGACAGCAGAGGAGTATCGCCAGATTATTGAATCGAGCATTGAAGAGTATGAGCACCTCTCCCATATGATCGAAAGCCTGCTGTTCATTGCCAAGGCTGAAGGCACGGACATTGCTATCCAGCGGTCCGAGTTTTCAGCAGAAAAAGAAATTTTAGCCGTCCTGGATTACTATGACGCCTATATTGATGAAAAAAAGATCACCATCAGCTTTACCGGTTCGGCAGTACTCAGCGCCGACCCGATGCTCTTTCGCCGTGTTATGACCAATGTTCTTTCAAATGCTTTCCGCTATACGCCCGCAGGGGGGCGCGTTACGGTCACCGTCACCCGGGCCCCGGATGGAGAAGTAAAAATTGCCGTCATTGATACGGGCGTTGGCATTGCCGCAGCTGATATCGACCAGATTTTCAACCGCTTTTATCGTGGCAGCGCGGCAAAAAAACTGGTGTCCCGCGGCACGGGCCTGGGGCTTGCCATCGTCAAATCCATCATGGACCTGCATGGCGGCAACATCAAAATCGCAAGTAAGCCCTCTGAAGGAACCACGGTAGCGCTCACCTTTCCCGCATCCCCCCTGGACAAGATTACCAAAATGTAATCTCCGTGTCAGCCTTCTGTCAGAATCAAAAGGCTATACTTCAGGTATAAGCTCGGAAAAATGACCCGGGCGCAACACTGAAAAAACGACAAGGAGGATTTAACATGGAAAAAACATTAAACATTCTGGTGGGTACTCTGATAGCTGCAGCCGGGCTGCAGATCGCTGCGGTAAATTTTCTGTACAGAAGCACCAGCTATGTCGAACTGCTGAAGAACGTGGATATGACAGCGCTACAGAGCGCACTGAGCCTGATGCCGTTTCTGTTCTAACACAGAAGCCCGTGAGGCATGATGGATACTATCGTATTTGGGTGGAACCCAACTGGTAGGGGGATCTGGATGGAAATGCACACGAACCCTGCAATCAGCGAGTGCTGTCTTCTTCGTCAGGGGATTTTTCGCTGCGGAATTCCTGCAGGTTGTGCTCCATATCGGTGAATTTCTGCTGAAGGTCTCGAAACTGGCTGTCAAAGGTTTTAAAAAGCTTGTCCAGTTCATCCTCTTCAGTTTCTTTCAGGGATGCATTATAATAGGCGCTTGCCATGGATGGCCATCCTTATATCAGTTTGATTTCATGTAAAGTTCTTCGCGGCACATCTGCAGTTTATTGACAAAAGATTCAAGATGCCCGCTATAGGGTTCCAGTGGCAGCAGATCGCCTGCAATAGCATAGGCATGAATAATCCGCAGCAGGCTTCTCCATTCCTCTGAATAACCATGCTTGCACACTGAAAAAATCGGGCATATGTGGCACTGGTTTTCATATTCTACACACAGGAAAAGAGGAACTACCGCCGCTTTCAGCAGTTGCTGAAAATGCGACAGGTTGAAAACTGTACGGCTGTCACGCAGTATCCTTTGCCATTTTTCAAGAGTCAGATCAAGGGGGTCTTCGCCCTTTTCGTACCTCTCCTTCATTTCCTCAAATGACATAAGTCCCACGCTGGCCTACCCTTTTCTTTTATACTGTATTTAGGACATCCAGGCCACAAAAAAAATCATGTTTCACATAAGCTTTTTATCCGCCCTAAAAAAATATAGCAAAATCCAGAGCCTGAATTCTGGCGCTATAATATATAGTACTTCTATTGTGGTCTAAAAAAACAGGGCTGTCAAGTCTTCGAAGGAGCCATAATATTAACTTGAATTCAAACTACGGTTCATTGTAGGTTAGACATTGTTAATAAAAAAGTTCGGTGAGCAGCGGTTGGCAGCGAAAAGTAAACATGCTGTCCGCAGACTTGGGAATCGAAAAAAAACAGCATGTCACGTATCATGAAAAATATTAAACTTATCGCTTTGCTGGCCCTGTTCGGTGCCGTCATGCTCGGCAACCTGGGCGGTTGGGAGCTGAAGGGCGCAGATGAGCCCCGGTATGCCCTGATAGCCCGGGAAATGCTTGAAACGGGCCAGTATATCGTTCCGCATCTGAACGCCGAGATATACTCTGCCAAGCCGCCCCTGTTTTTTTGGCTCATGGCGCTTTCGGCAGTACGTTCAGGCGATGTGTCAGCCTTCGAGGCACGCCTGCCATCGGTCCTTGCAGGGCTTGGTCTCATTCTGCTGACCTATCTGTTTGCAGCCAGGCTTTTTGATCCCGGCACAGGGCTGCTTGCGGCCGGGGTGCTTTTTTGCTGCGAGCAGTTTTTTAGCACAACAACCAGTGCCCATTTCGACACGATACTGGCATTCTGGACAACGCTTGCCCTGCTGCTTTTTCATATCGGCTACACCCGTGCTGAAAAAGGGAAAAGATATGTGCTCGGGGCCTATGTCGCCATGGGTTGCGCGCTATTGACCAAAGGGCCCGTGGGGCTGATCGTCCCGCTTGCATCCATGCTGCTTTTTGTACTGGCCCGAAAAGAGTTCAGTCGAATAAAAGATCTGCATATCGGCAAAGGCCTTGTTATTGCCGTGGGCATCATTGCGGCATGGCTTATTCCTGCATGCATTATGGGCGGCACTGAATACACGCAAAACATCCTTTTTAAGCAGACCCTCGGCCGCACGGTTGAATCTTTTGCGCATAAAGAGCCTTTTTATTTTTATTTGATAGGCTTTCCGATTGATTTTTTGCCCTGGAGCCTGTTTGTGCCCGCTGCAGCCCTTTATTTCTGGAAATACCGCAGCCGGAACAAAGATATTCTGCTGCCGCTTGTGTGGTTTGTTTTTACCTTTACCATGTTTACGCTTGTTTCGGGCAAGCGCAACCTGTACCTGCTGCCCCTCTACCCGGCGGCTGCCATGCTCATGGCAAAATTTTTTAATGACTTTATTCGCAGTGACGAGATTTTTGCCGGGCTTTCCAGCTCGAAGCTTTTCATGGTCCCGTGTTATCTTATAGCCGGTGCTCTTCCTGCAGCAGGGGTTGCAGGTCTTGTCATGCTTATCGGCAATATCGGGCCGGTGCAAAACTTTGAAGCCGGAAGATGGATACTGTTTGCTGCTGCCTGTGCTTCTCTTTCTGCGGGGGCTGTCTGGTTGCGCAAGCGGCAGGAACTGCAGCTTGTGCGGCGATTGCCGTATCTCATCGTGGCATGTACGACCCTTGTTTATGGACTTTGGGTGGGCGTCATTCTTCCCGTTCTAGTCGACGCACGGCCGGAGCGTGCATTCTGCGAAACAATAGTGAAGACAGTCCGGCCAGAGGATAAGCTATATGCCACTTTTTCACCGCATTTATTTAATTATTTACTGCACCGCAAACATATAGCGGAGGTGCAGGATCTTGAGGAAATTCAAAAAATCATTGACGCACCTGAAAAAATATACTGTCTTGCGAAAGATACGGATTATGAGCAATTGCCCGAAGACATGAAGAGCCGTATAACCGTTCTCGAAAAAAAGACAGTGGGGCACAAAATCGTTTATCTGCTTTTCAATAAACCCCTGCCGAAAGCCTCGTAAGGATCTCTCTCTCGAAAGAGCTCTTGCCCGGACAATTAAAAGAAGTCTCCTTTGTGCCCTCTGAGACTTGTGAGTTAAATCTGTACTTGCTTTAAAATGTAATTTTGCGCGATCCTTCAGGCCGCCAGGCAGGCGATATAACGCCCTGGCGTGGTTCAAGCTCAAGCATGTTTGCCCAGGTGAGCGTGAAATCGCCGAAGCGGTTGTTGACTTCGTCCATAGCACGGGTGAGCGCGCTGGCCCGGAGCTGTGCGGGGAAAAGCGGCAGCTGGCTGGTCGGCTGCCCCAGATTTGACAGCGACACGCCAAGCAGTCGCACGGCCTGCTCGAGCCTGATGCCGCCAAAAATTTTTTTTGCCGCGGCGAATATATCGGGCGTTTCCCTGATTGGGTGCGGCGCCGAAAGACTGCGCGTGAAGGTGGTGAAGTCTTTATACCGCAGGGTGAGGCATACGGTGCGGCCTGCAAACCCTGCCTCGCGTGTGCGGCGGCCGACCATTTCCGAAAGGCGCAAAAGGTAAAATTCAAGTATGTCGCGCTGTGCTATGTCGCGGGGGAATGTCAGGCTGTGGCCGAGCGATTTTGGGTCAGGCGTTTCTTCCAATGGCACCACGGGGCTGTCGTCATCTCCCCTGCCCATTTGCCGCAACAAATCTCCGACCACGCCGAAGTGGCGGCGCAGCAGCGTCCCGTCGGCGCGGCCAAGCTCTCCGCAGGTAGTGATGCCCAGAAGGCCAAGCTTCCAGTGCGTTTTTTTTCCGATGCCGCACAGGTTTTTCGCCGGCAGGTCTTCAAGAAACGACGCTATATCACGGGGCAAAAATTCCACCAGGCCGTCGGGCTTTTGCAGATCGCTCGCAAGCTTGGCAAGAAGCTTATTGGGTGCGATGCCCGCAGAGCAGGTAAGTCCGTACCTGGTTTTTATACGGCCCTTGATCTTGCTCACAATGTCGCGCGCCGAACCGAAAAGCCGGAGCGAGCCGCTTACGTCCATGAATACCTCGTCAATGGAGAATACCTCGACAAGCGGAGTGAACTCACGGCATAGTGCAATAAATCCGCCACAGATATCCGTGTAGAGACGGTTATTGGCCTCCACAAAGATGATTTGTGGGCACTGCTTTTTTGCTTCAAACATATTCATGCCCGTTTTGACCCCGAAGGCGCGGGCCTCATAGGATGCCGTCGTGACCACGGTACGGCTGCCCCTGCCCACGACGGCAATGGGCTTGCCTCGCAGATGTGGGTTGCACTGCTGCTCCACCGATGCGAAGAAGGCATTCATGTCGAGATGGATAATGGTGCGGCACATATGAGGTATGATTTTGGAATTTGGATTGCGGAGAGCCAATAAAAATATACAGAACTGCAGTATTTGACGATCCGCAACACCTGTTTATTTGTCTTCTGTCATGGCCTTAGATGTTCCAGTTTGTTGATAGGCGCTTTACGGGATCGATTCCAAATCACGCTTCAGCAGCAGCTGCCCGGTAAAAGAGGCCGGGTCACGGGCTGCCACAAGGGCTGCGTAGCGGCCCCAGGTTTCGGTGCTGTCCCAGCCGGAGCGGTCAATATCTGGATTGAGGTATGCCCAGCCTTCGCTGTCCGTATTATCAGGCAGCAAGGCATTAACGGCTATGCCGTACTGCTTCAGCTCTTCTGCCAGCCCAAGGGTAAGGCGGTTCATGGCAGCTTTGCTTACATCATAGGCAATGCCGGTAAAGGGATCGTGGTGCAGATGTTGGGTTACCACTGATGAAATATTTATGATATGCCCCCGGTGCTGCGCCATCATTGCGGGCAAGACTGCCTTTGTGCACAGCACTGTGCCGCTCAGGTTGACATCAAGAATTTTATCCCAGTTTTTTTGCGGCATATCAAAAAAAAGTGCTGGGAAATTGGTTGCGGCATTGTTCACAAGTATATCAATGCGGCCCCACTCCTGAAGCGTTTTTTCAACCATCAGGGCAACCGATTGTTCTTTGATAACATCGGTTTTAATGGCCAGTGCGCTGCCGCCGTGCTTGCGTATTTCATCGGCGGTGGTTTCAATAGTCCCGGCTATTGACGGCAGGTCCATGCGGGTTCTGGCGGCAACAACCACCCGTGCCCCTTCACGAGCAAGGGCGATGGCGATTGCCTTTCCAATTCCTCTGCTGCCGCCGGTTACAATAGCAACGCTGTCCGTTAATGTCATGAGCCGATTTTCCCTTTTTGCAAAAAAACATTTGGATGGGGACTCCGTGGAGCATGCAGTTCCCCAAAGAGTGAATGCATTGGCTCTGATCGTTTACGACACTGCTATAAGTTTTTCCATGTCTTGCCTGCCGGGGCGCAGGGCAGGGTCCTTTTGTAATGCCTGATTGATAAAATTCCCGAGCCAGATGGGAGTGTTTGCCGGCAGGTGCGAGAGGTCGGGCTCGTCCTCAAGATGCTGACGGGCAAGCTCCAGCACGTTTGTGCTGTCAAAAACCGTCTGTCCGGTGAGCAGTTCAAAGCAGACGGCGGCAAGGCTATAGTAGTCGGCGCTGCCGGTAAGCACTGTTTCCGACCCGTTGATATCGATTGCCTCCGGCGGACAGTAATGCGGCGTGCCTTCGATCTTTCCGGGCCGCGTGCTGATGGGGAAGGCAAGGCTAAAGTCCGACAGCATGAAGGAAATATCATTGTCGCTGAGATCAATGAAAATATGCTCGGGCTTCACATCGCGGTGCAGAAAGCCCTGCTCGTGAATATACAGCAGTGCAGCCGCTACATGCCGGAATACCTTTGCCGTCATGTCAAGGGATACTCGCTGCTGCTCGGACTGAAAGACATCCATCATCTGGCGCAGGGTCCGGCAATGTGCGGGCGCGCCGTTTTTATCCCTGATGGTGATGCCCCGGGCAAGATCCATGATAATGAACTGGGAGCCGTGTGCGCTGACATTTTCATGAATGCTCACGATATTGGGATGCCGCAGCCGCAATATGTCATCAGGTATGGCGGCAGGAGGCGCGCTGCCGCCGTCAGGCCGCGAGCGGTATATTTTTGCGCATAGCCTGCGCCCCTGAATTTCATACACATGTCCGGTAGCACCTTCTCCGAGCTTTTCTCCGAGTTCATAGTCGCCGCTGATGACAAGGCCCCGGCCGAGCAGGCGCCGGTAGACCGCCGGGTTCCTGAGCAGGGTTTCCTTTTTTATGGCAAGTATCGATGCTCCCGAGTCGCCGGCAACAACAGTCGAGCCATATGGCTCGTCTGTCAGCAGCGACATAGTGCCCACAAGACTGCCTTTTTCAAGCACGGCCGGGCCGCCATCGCAGGTGGCAGCAACAGCGCTGCCTTCAAGTATCACGTAGAGCCGGTCTGCCTGTGTGCCCTGCTCTGTAATGATTGAGCCGGCCTGCCACGAGCAGAAGTCGGCGTTTTTGATTACCTCAATGAAATCATTTCTGTTTTCATAAGGGGGATCTTCCGCCGTGCGGTTGAGCTGCATGACGGCAAAGACTATGGAAGCCCGGGTGTCTTCAGTGTGGCCTGGCTGAGCGGGTTGCTGCTCCGCATCTTTTTCTGTTTCTTCTGCATCAATCGGCATATCACTCATGGCAGTCTGGTTCTCCTGAACCCTAAGGGCTTTTGTCAATCTCAAGGGCAGCCTTTTGAGGTTTCTTGCAGTATAGCACAAACTTATTCCGGGGTAATTTCTTTTTCGGGTCTGAGCATGCGCGAACGGGAGCATCGTAAAATACGATTTTGATACCTTTGCATGACAGCCCTGGCACAACAGTTCGATCGTTTCGTAGAATGCTTATCGTTTGGGATTTAAAGAGCCTTGCGAATGGCGGCCTTGGGCCTTGAATATGCCAGCGCGCTTGTATTGCATTGAACAAGAAGACATCCCGCTTGAAGGCTCCGCGGAAATAGGATGAAGTGCATACCAAAGTATGGTAAGTTTTGGACTGCAATAAAGCAGAGAGGTGATTTTTTATGTACGGCACCTATGATATTCCTATCAGCCTCCAGTCTGAGGGCATCAGCCTGAGCATTGAAAGGCGTGACGATGCAGTTGTGTACCGCCGGCAGTTGGGCGATGAGAAGGCAGAAAAGCTGCTGCTCGGGGGCGGCAGCGGCAGTATCGTCATCAATCCGGTTGAGCCGCTTAACCTGCCCAGAGATCTGACACCGTATTTATACCTTGATTTTCAAAGCACCGTGGCGCTGGGGCCAAAAATGTCGAGTACCGTGTTTGTCACATTCCCGGTCGAAATCGGTGTTTTCCTGCAGGAGCGCGGAGAGGTCGAGATACTTGATATTTTTACCCTGGCGCGCCAGAAGTATACGCTGTATGGGGATCCGCGAAACGGCCTGCTGTGCCGCTACTGGAGCACGCCTGTGGGCACTACGGCGCCCAGTGCCGGAAGGCTGCATGAAGGGGTTATGGAGCTGAAGCTTGCAAATGGTACTGGTTCCTGGGTTGAAGTGAACAAGGCTGTTTTCAGCGGCTACGGCATGAAGCTATTTTATAATGATGATCTGGTGGGCATGAGGGCCGAAATGGAGGTGACGGGAGCGACAACGGCCCAGACCGATTGCAGGGATATGCCTCTGAAGAAGCACATGATGAAATCCCTGGAGCTGTACACGGCGCGCAAGCTCGTGGTGCTTTTTCCTAAATTTGCTATGACGGACGGCATATGAACATAGAAATTTTGAAGCTGCTCAACATGCATCTGTATAAAAAAATATCGGTTCTTGACATGCTGGTGTCTGTGCTGGTCGTGGTAGTTGCCCTTGTAGCGGCACGGCTGGTGGCGGCCTATATGCGCAGGACTTTCAAAGACAAGATACGCAAGGACAATCTTGAGGTTGCTATCAAGCTTATCAACTGGACCATCGTGGCTGTTGCCGTAATCTATGCTCTGGGTGAGCTAGGGTTCAAATTTTCGGGTCTCATGGTGGCCGGCGGGATCGCCGGTGTGGTCATCGGCTTTGCCAGCCAGAGCATAGTGGGAAATCTCATCTCGGGCATTTTCCTCATGATCGAGCGGCCCATAAAAATCGGCGATCAGGTGAGCATCAACGACTATTCTGGTTTTGTGGAGGATATTCGCATTATTTCCACGACGCTGCGCACCTTTGATGGCCTTTATGTGCGCATTCCCAATGAAAAAATTTTTACCGCTCCCATCGTCAACTATGTAAACCATATTGTGCGCCGCATCGATTATACCGTTGGTATCCGCTACTCTGATGATGCAGATAAGGCCATTGCCGTCATTAAGCGTGTCATCGATGAGTATCCGTTCGCCCTTAAATATCCGGCTCCTGTGGTGTTCGTGGAAACACTTGGAGACAATTGCGTTAATATCGCCGTGCGCATCTGGGCGCCTGTGGCTGAATGGTACGGCGCAAAAATGGAACTTCTGTGGCGCATCAAGATTGAGCTGGAGCGGGAAGGTATGGAAATCCCCTTTCCGCAGCGGGTGGTCTGGTTCGGCAATGAGCTGAAGACAAACGCACAAGTCAGGCAAGAATAGGCAAGAACAAAAAAGCGTTCTGAAATGAAAAAAGCAAGCATCATTGTAGCCATGTTTTTATTGTGCTGTCTGCCTTCCACGGCCTTTTCCCGTGATGGTCTGCGCCTGACAGCCGCCTATATGTGCGAGCAGGTGTCCGATGCCGGCCCTGAAAACAGGGCCGTCGTTTTTTCTGCCGCCGACGGGAAGGTTTTTTGCTTCTGTTTCTTTGAGTCCGTGCCGGAAAATTCTACGGTTTTTCATGTCTGGTATCATGCCGACCGGCTGGTGACCAGGCACAAGCTCACACTGAAGCCGCCGAGCTGGAAGATATATTCCGCCATGCAGCTTCGTGACTCTGACAAAGGGCCGTGGCGGGTTGAAATCATCGGGGCCGACAATAAGCAGCTTGATGTTGTCCGGTTCAGCGTGACGGACTGAGCGCCATGGTGGAATCCCTTGCAGTCTTTTTACAAAGCATCCGGTGGCAGGATATCGTCGATATTCTGCTTAACAGCTACATTCTCTACCGCGTGTACGTGCTGTTCCGGGGCACGGCAGTCTGGCGGGTGCTTGTCGGTATTTCCCTGCTGCTGCTGGGAAAGAACATTGCCGAATTTCTTGGCCTCATCATCACCAGCTGGGCCATTCAGGGCATCACCGCGGCCGCCGCGCTTATCATCATTGTGGTTTTTCGCAATGAAATCCGCTCAGTGCTCCAGGTGCGCAACCTGCGGGCTTTTTTCTGGGGATCACCACAGCGCGAAATGCGGGGCACGATAGGAATAGTTGCCGATGCGGCTTTCGAGCTTGCACGCAAAAAAACGGGTGCGATTATCGTGCTGCAGTCAAAAGACGACCTGGCCGATTTTATCCGCAACGGCATTGCCTGGCAGGGGCTGATTTCCCGCGAGATGCTGATGAGCATTTTCTGGAACGGCAATCCCGTCCATGACGGCGCCGCCATAATCGTAGGGGATCGGGTTACGACGGTTGGCGGGGTGCTGCCGCTGTCGAGCCGTTCAGACCTGCCTTCGTTTTTCGGCACGCGGCACCGCGCCGCCGCCGGTCTTGCCGAGCAGACCGATGCCCTTGTTGTGATCGTGTCGGAGGAGCGGGGCGAGGTGTCGGTTGCAAAAGGCGATCAGATCGAGCGTGTATCAGGCTGGGAACGGCTTGCCGAGTTGCTTGAAGACCACCTGCTCGGGCTTGATGAACACCGGCAGCCCAGGCGCAGGGGCAAACATGAGCTGCGCCTGGCAGCCCTTGCATCCCTTGTCACGGTGACCGTGCTCTGGTTCAGCTTCACCCGTAGCGGCGATACGCTCATAAGCATCGATGTTCCCCTGGAGTTTACCAATCGCAATAAGGCAATCGATATTATCGACGCGTCGGCCTCGACCGTGCATCTGCAGCTGAGCGGATCAGGAACGCTGCTGAAATCGGTGCAGCCCGAACAGGTGCGCGTGCAGATTGACCTCGGAGAAGCAACGGTGGGGCTCAACAGGCTGTCTATTTTACCGGGGCAGGTGTCACTGCCGCCGGGAGTTTATCTTAAAAAAGTCGAGCCTGCCGTGCTTGAGGTCACTCTTGATGAGCTTGAAAAAAAGCCTGTTGCGGTGCAGGTCGACTGGGCGGGGAAACTGCCAGAGAGTCTCATTATGGTCACAGCCGATAGCGCGCCCGCCAAAATTGATGTCATCTGCGGCAAGCATACTTTGGAAAAGATTTCGACTTTGTATACTGAAAAGGTACCGTTGGAAGGCATAACGCAGAGCGGTGAATTGAGGGCGCATGTGGTTTTGCCGCCTGCATCGATAAAGTTTGCATCTGACGCGTATGATACGGTGACGGTGCGCTATCAGGTGAGGCCCCGCAACCCCGTACAATAGAGGCTACAGGGATTGCAGCGGCACATCAGCAGCTCTAGGTAGCATCAAACAGCCCAGGGTAGAGCTTGCGCATGCACTCGGGGCAGATGCCATGCGTGAATTCGGCTTCGGTGTGCTGGTGGATATAGGTCTCCAGTCCGTTCCAGTATCCTTTGTCATCGCGTATTTTTTTGCAGCTGGCGCATATGGGCAGCAGCCCCCGCAGGGTTTTGATGTTTTTCAGCGCTTCCTGCAGTTCTTTGATGAGATTTTCACGGTCGGTTTCGGCGTGTTTGCGGTCGGTAATTTCCTTGGCAACGCCGCGGTACCCCAGCAGCGCTGCGTTGTCATCAAACAGCGGCACGGCGTTAAACAGCAGACATACCTGGCGGCCGTCCTTGGTGAGCAGCCAGGCTTCAAGATCAACCCACGGCTGGCGGTTGGCTACGGCAGGCATGAACGTTTCCAGAGCGCGAAGCTTTTCCTGCGATGTGAGCAAATCAAGAAAATTGTAGTCCTTCAGTTCCTCGGGGTGAAATCCCAGAATATCTCTGGCTTTGTCAGTTGCAAAGGTGTAATTGCACTGCTGATCCATTTCCCATATCCAGTCGGCTGAGCTTAAAGCTATGTCATGAAAGCGTTTCTCTGACGCCCGCAGGTTTTTTTCAGCCCGTTTGCGCTCGGCAAGCTCCGTGAGCGCCTGTTCCCGCAGGCCGCTTATTTCGCGAAGCTGCTCCACAGGCTGGGTCATGTCGGTTAAGGTGATGAGCAGCCTGTGTCCCGCGCCCGGGTTTTGCGGCGGTATGCACGAGATGACGGTTTGCTGCACCCGCAGCCGTTTGCCGGCAAGTGGGGCGGGAATGAAATGCGGATGCAACTGAGGGGAGAATATAACAGGCGGCCCGCCTTCAAGCACTGCGTCAAGCCTTCTGAGGTAGCGGTTTTCGGTCAGATGTGGAAAGCGCTCCAGAAGGGATGTCCCGCAGATGTCGCCCTGAGCTATGCCGGCCCACTCTTCCAGGATGCGGTTCCAGAACACCACGGTATAGCCTTTTTCGACGATGCAGACGCCGAAAGGCACTTGGTCAAGCAGGCTGGATTCAAAGGAAAAGTCGGTTGCTGGTTTCATAGGGTAGCTATTTTTTTGAAATGCGGGAGATCATGGTCCTGAGCACTTCCGTGCTTTCCAGCCGGAAGATAACCAGGATATAGCCGCTGATGCTCAAAGTTTTTATTAAAAAGGTTGTCTCAACCAGCATTATCATGCCCGCCTCTCCGCACAGCGTGGGAGATGACGAAATGAGGTCGGTCAGCCCATTGGCGTCGCGGTATTCGGGCAGCGAAAAATTCAGGGAACACTCAAAAATATTGCACATGGTTCCCAGCAGGCTGTTGATGATGATATTGCCGATTTCCATGAGTGTGCCGCTGCGAACGGTGTCGAGATTTGCCGCCGTTATTTCTTCGTTCGTAATGACCGACACCAGCCGGGCTGCGCTTTCCGGCGGAAACAGCAGTGCTGCAGAGCCTGTGAAATCGCCTTCAAAGCTCTGTATGACCGAAGAGATAAGGCCGTTTTCCAGGTGCTGAAATGTTTTCGGGAGCGCATCCAGCAGCACCAGCGCAATGCTGGGTACTTTTAAGATGATATGGCTGCCGGTAATGTCGTTGAGCGCGCTGGCGGCCCTGCCGATACCTATATTGATGATTTCTGTCAGCGTATCGATCTCAAGGGGAGTAAAGTTGTTCATGACAGCGGGCCCTCCAGTGCTGTTAGACCGCTCAGGACTGCCAGCAGCGTGGGGCCTTGAAACGGCTTGTGCAGCAGTGTTTTAGCGCCAAGCTCCAGCACGCGCCTGCGGGTGGTTTCCTGAATGTCTGCGCTCATAACGATGACGGGTATTGCAATACCTTTTGTGCGCAGGTTTTCCAGCAGCTCAAAGCCATCCATTTCAGGCATAAGCAGGTCGGTTATAATGAAGTCGGGTTTGTGCTGGATAGCCATGTCAAGCCCTATAGCTCCGTTTTCAGCTTCAAGGACTTCGTGCTGATTATTTTTCAGCACCTTTGCAATGCTTGATCGGGTGAAGCGGGAATCTTCAATGATAAGAATTGTGGCCACTATTATCCTCCTTGATCACAGGTAGTTCTGCACTATAGAATTGCAGCAGGAATCTGTCAATAGAAGAAACAAGGGGGGGGCTCCGCGTGCCCGGCCAAATTTTAATCCGGATTTTTCCTCCGTGGGCTCTTGCCGCATCATTTATATATGGTACAACAAAAATGACATGAAACAGCCCGTGCGTAGTGCTTCAGACAGCCTGGCCGAGGACGGTGTCAGCCGTTTTCAGAAAATCATTCTTGACCATTATCGTCGCTACGGCCGAGACCTGCCATGGCGCACCACTACTGATGCCTACCGGATTCTGGTGTCGGAATTTATGCTTCAGCAGACGCAGGTCGACCGGGTGCTGCCCAAATACCAGGAGTTTATCGGCAGGTTTCCCGACCCCGCCGCCCTTGCCCGGGCGCCTCTGCAGCAGGTGCTGGAAGCATGGTCGGGTCTCGGGTATAACCGGCGGGCACAGGCTCTGAAAAAGTGCGCCGAGACTATCATGGAGCATTGCGGCGGCAAGGTTCCGGACTCACAGGATGAACTTGAACAGCTTCCCGGCATCGGACCCTACACGGCCCGTGCCGTGTGCGTGTTTGCCTATAATCAGCCCAGCATCGTCATTGAAACCAATATCCGTGCTGTTTACATTCATTTTTTCTTCGCCGGTCAGACCAGCGTACCGGACGGAGACCTGCTGCCTTTTATCGAAAAGACGCTCTACCGCCGCAATCCCCGTCGCTGGTATAATGCCCTCATGGACTATGGCGTAATGCTGAAAAAAACCTGCTGCAATCCGGCCCGCAACAGCGCCCGGCATGCACGCCAGAGCCCATTTAAGGGCTCCAACCGCGAAATTCGGGGGATGATTATTAAGATGCTGCTTGTGCATCAGGCCTGTACCACAGCGATGCTGATAAAAAAAACAGGCAAAGAGCCCCAGCGAGTCAAAGCGGTTTTACAGCAACTGCTGGAAGAGGGCCTTGTGAAGAGGCAGGGCTCCCGCATCGCTCTGCCGTAAAATCCAGCAGGTTAATGACAGTTGCAGTGGCTTTTTCCTGGCAGCTGGCGCTGTTTCCCCGCGCTTGCAATTTAGCGGTTTGACAAAAAAAATGTTTTGTTATAGATATAAAACATTGCACATCATGAAGAATTACATGGGGGTTGCATTTTCATGCTCTGCTGATCATCCAGTGCGTTCCTCCTGCTCTTGATATGCCCCTGTAGGAATAATTTTCAAGAGGATATGTCATGGCTGTGAAGGATGTCGATTCCGTCTCTCTGAACCGTCAGAGCATTGACACTGTGCTCACGAAGGAGACAGACCCTGAAAAGTTGTTCAGCCTGGGGCTTTCCTGCTACCGGCAGAAAAAGTTGCCGGATGCCAGAAGATTGTTTTCCCGGGCCTGCGAATTGAAGCCTGAAGAGCCCCGGTATGCTTCCTACTGCGGTCTGCTTCTGGCCCTGGTGATGCGAAAGCTCAAGGAAGCCCAGAAACTATGCGAGGGGGCCATTAGCCCTGATTGCACTGCCGTCGAGCTATTTTATAATCTCGGCCGGGTCTATCTTATGCAGGGAAATCGGGAAAAGGCTCTGCAGTCATTCCGCAAAGGCCTTCAGATTGATCCTGATAATGCAGTCATTCATCGAGAGCTTGAGAATATAGGCACTCGCAAAAAACCTTTTTTCAAATCCCTGAGCAGAGACAATCCCCTGAACCGACTGGCAGGCATGCTGCGCAGTAAACTATACAAGCATAATCCGGTTGATCTATATACCCCTTCCAAAATAGTCCGCTGAAAATTACACGGCTTATTTAAAACGCCCCCGGTTGCACGACACCGGGGGCGTTCTGTTTGTATGGACCGCGGCAATCTGTCAGAAGAGGGCTATGTCCGGGGTGCTGCATGCCTGCTGTGATGCTCGCGCAGATACTGCGCCGTGAGCGACTCGCGAAAATCGCCGCTTGCAACGTCACCAGGAGGGCCTGCGGCGGTGACTCTGCCGCCATCTGCACCGCCGCCGGGGCCAAGGTCGATGATGGTGTCAGCCTGGCCGATCACCTCGAGGTTGTGCTCAATGATGACCATGGTGTTCCCGAGCTCGACCAGCTCCTGCAGCACGCTCATGAGCTTTTCAATATCAGCAGGGTGCAGGCCTGTGGTAGGCTCATCAAGAACATAGAGCGTTGTGCCGTGATCGTTTTTACACAGCTCGGCGGCGATCTTGATGCGCTGCGCCTCACCGCCCGAGAGCGTGGGGCTTGGCTGCCCGAGCCGCAGATACCCCAGCCCCATACGCTGCAGTATATCCAGCGGCCGGTGTATGGCTGAGAACCCGGTGAAAAAATCGCACCCCTCCTCAACGGTCATGGACAGAACCTGTGAGATATTTTTTTCCTTGAGAAGAATCTGAACGGTTTCATCGTTGAAGCGGTTGCCGCGGCACTCGTCGCAATCCACATACATGTCGGGCAGGAAGTTCATGGCAATCCGGAGCTTGCCCTGGCCCGAGCATTTTTCGCATCGCCCCCCGCTGACATTGAAGGAAAACCTGCTTGCAGCGTAGCCGCGCATGCGCGCATCCGGCACAAGAGCATAGAGCTTGCGTATATCATCGTAGAAACCCACATATGTCGCAGGCACCGAACGGGGTGTTTTGCCGATGGGCGACTGGTCGATTTCAACGACGCGCTTGACCTGCTCTGCGCCTGCAATATCCCGGTGGCTGCCGGTAGAGCCGAAATACTGCCCGAGCTTTTTGCGCAGGCCCTTGTAGAGGGTCTCGCGCACAAGGGTCGTTTTGCCCGACCCGGAAATGCCGGTTACCACCGTGAGCCGTCCCAGCGGGATGGCGACGGTAAGGTCCTGTAGATTGTGCTCGCGGGCGCCAACCAGGGTGATGTGCGCGCAGCCCGCAAGCGGCCGTGACTGGCGGGTGTCCGCGTGCCGGGCTGTTTCAGAAAGCCAGGAGCCGGTGATTGAGGCTGGATTTTTTTGTATTTCGGCCAGTGTCCCTGCAGCCACCACCCGGCCGCCATGCATGCCGCCGCCCGGCCCGAGATCGACAATATAGTCGGCGCTGCGTATCATTTCTTCATCATGCTCAACGATGATGACGCTGTTGCCCTTCTGCTGAAGCTCCCGGATGATGGCAATGAGCTTTTTGCTGTCATGGGGGTGCAGGCCGATGGTGGGCTCGTCCAGCACATAGGCAACGCCCCGCAGGTTTGATGCCACCTGCGCAGCCAGACGCATGCGCTGGGCCTCGCCGCCCGAAAGCGTGTCTGCGCTGCGGTCAAGGCTGAGATAGGAGAGCCCTGCCTTGTCGAGCAGTTGCAGCTTGGGAATAAGCTCCTGCAGTATGGGCCGAACGACTGCCCGGTGTTTTCCCGAAAAAGAAAGTGTTTTCAGGAATGCCAGCAAGCCCGGTGCCGTCATGGCAGCAAGTTCGGCAATCGATTTGTCCCTGATAAGCACGGAGCGGGCTGCCTGGTTCAGGCGCGTACCATCACAGTCCGGGCAGTTCGACTCAATATGGAACTGAGCCAGGTAATCCTGCAGCTGGGAGTCGTCACCTGCTCGCGGTGAATCAAAGAGCGCTGCAAGGCCGGGGAAAGCTTTTGAGCCATGCAGCAGGGCCTTGTATTTTGCCGGTGTCAGAAGGGCAAGGGGGTCATCCGGGGCTATGCCGAGGCTGCGCTCGATGCGGCCGATGATGCGTTTTCTGAGCGCCGGGGGCACCTGCTGAGCGATAAGAGCAGGTATGGCCCCGTCATGAATCGAATGATGGCGGTCGGCGATCATCAGCTCAACCGACAGCGCTGCAACCGTGCCAAGCCCTTCACAGCGGGGGCATGCCCCGGAAGGGCTATTAAACGAGAACAGGCGGGGGTCGGGCTCCTCCATGCTGACATGGCTTTCCGGGCACGATGCTTTGATGCTGTAGAATTTTTCATCGCCCTGCGGCGACAGTATCATCATTTCCCCCCTGCCAAGCCCGAGCGCGCGGTTGACCATATCCTGCAGGCGCGGGGCGCTGAGGGCTGCAGGCGCGCATTCAGCGGTGATGAAGTCGATCTTATGCTCGTGATAGCGCTTGACGGCGAAAATATTGCCAACCTCAACAACGGAGCCGTCAATACGGATGCGGCTGCAGCCTTCCAGGCGCGCCCGCTGTATGATGTCTTTATGGAATCCCTTGCGGCCGCGCACCTGCGGGGCAAGCAGCATCACCTTGCGGCTGCCGAAGCTCCGGGCGATATCGCGGCAGATGTCCTGCGGGCTTTGCGCGGCAAGGGGCCTGCCGCAGCCGGGGCAGTGCTGCTGCCCGGCCTTGGCAAACAGCAGGCGCAGATAGTGATAAATTTCCGTGGCCGTGGCGACAGTGGAGTTGCGCCCGCCGCGCGAAAGCATTTGCTCGATGGCTACCGTTGGCGGAAGCCCCCTGATGGCATCTACATCGGGCCGGGCCACCTGCGTGATATACTGGCGGGCATAGGGCGATAGCGTTTCAAGGAATCGACGCTGGCCCTCGGCAAACAGAATGTCAAATGCCAGGGTTGATTTGCCCGAGCCGGAAAGGCCCGTGATCACGACCATCTGGCCCAGCGGCAGCTTGAGGGACAGGTTTTTGAGATTATGTTCGCGGGCCCCTTCGATAGCAATGCAGGGGTTGCCATCGCGCGGGGCCTGTTTTTTACGGCTCCGCTGCACAGCGGTTGCCGTGAGCACATATTCTTTTAAGAAGCGGCCTGTGTAAGAATCGGCTGCTGCCATGATTTCATCGGGCGTTCCCTGCGCCACAATGCTGCCGCCCACCTGTCCACCTTCCGGGCCGAGGTCAAGGATGTGATCTGCGCATTTGATTATATCGAGATTATGCTCAACAACGATAATGGAATGGCCCTGCCGCACAAGATAGTCAAAGGCCTGCAGCAGCTTTGCAATATCGTCATAGTGCAGCCCTGTTGTGGGCTCATCAAAAAGAAAAAGCGTGTAGCCCTGGCTGCCCTGCCTGATAAATGAGGCCAGCTTCAGCCTCTGCGATTCGCCGCCCGAGAGCGTATTGGCCGGCTGCCCGAGCCGCAGATACCCAAGGCCAACCATGTCGAGTATGCGCAGGGGGGCGGTGACTTTCGGCGTGTCGGCAAAAAAAGTGCAGCCTTCGGAGACAGTCATCTCCAGCACGTCATAAATGGATTTGCCCTGCCAGGTGACTTCGAGCACCTCTGGGCTGTAGCGCCTGCCGCGGCATGCCGGGCAGGTGACATACACATCGGCCAGAAACTGCATCTCAACCATCTCATAACCGTCGCCCTGGCACTGCTGGCATCTGCCACCCTGGCTGTTAAAGGAAAAGGTTGAGGCCGTATAGCCCCGCTCGCGTGCGGCATCGGTCTGGGCAAACAGGGCGCGTATGGCCTCAAAGGCCTTCATGTAGGTGACCGGGTTTGAGCGCGGGGTTCTGCCGATGGGGCCCTGATCCATAAGAATCACGGTCTCGGGAGCATTTTTCCCCTCAAAGAAACAGAGGCCGGATTTTTTATCGCGCCGCGACAGGGTTTTGTACAGCACTTCCTCAAGAAGGGTTGACTTGCCTGAGCCCGACACTCCGGTTATGCAGACCAGCAGGCCAAGAGGAATGGTGATATCAAGTGATTTGAGATTATGTGTGTCCGCAGCGCGAACCTGCAGGCGGCAGTCGGGTGAAGGCCTGCGCCGCAGCCGGGGAGGCCTGATGGCAAGAGCCCCCGACATATATTTTCCGGTAAGTGATGCCGTGCTTTTTAGAAGCCCAGCTGGTGTTCCCGTGAAAACGATGCTGCCTCCCTGCTCTCCCGATGCCGGCCCCATGTCGATGACCGTGTCGCTGTGGGCGATAATATCGTGATCATGCTCAACGATCATCAGCGTATTGCCCATGTCCCGCAGCCCTTTCAGGATTTCGATAAGCATGCGTGTATCGCGCGGGTGGAGTCCTATGCTGGGCTCATCCAGCACATAGAGCGTATTGACAAGGCATGACCCCAGGGCTGTGGTGAGGCTGGCACGCTCCACTTCGCCGCCCGAGAGCGTGCGTGACTGGCGGTCCAGGGTGAGATAGCCCAGCCCCACACGTTCAAGGTAGGAGAGCCGCGAGGCTATTTCCTGCAGCAGCACCGTGACGGTTTTATCCGTACAGGGTTGCGCCTGCAGTGAGCGAAAAAATGTCAGGCAGTTTGAAATGGGCATGCTGCATACATCGGCAATTGATGCATTCCCGATTTTATACAGCAGGGTCTCATCCTTGAAGCGTGTGCCCCCGCAGCTCGAGCACAGGGTGTAGGCGCGGTATTTTGAAAGCAGCACTCGTATGTGCATTTTATAGGTCCGCGTTTCAAGCCATTTGAAAAAGCCCATGATGCCGTAGAAATCGTCATTGCCGTTGACAACGGCTGAGCGCTGCTCGTCGGTGAGCTCGCGGTAGGGCAGGTCTGCGGGAATGCTGTGCTTGCGGCAGAAGCGCATTAGATCATGGTAGGCCTCACGGTATGATGGCGTTGACCAGGGCTTGATCGCATCGCCCTTGAGGGACAGAGATGTGTCGGGCACCACTGCATCAAGATCAACTTCGATTGTGCGGCCGAAACCCCTGCACAGGTCGCAAGCGCCCAAAGGGCTGTTGAAAGAAAAAAGGCCCGGGCTTGGCATGCGATATTGTATATCGCAGTGGGGGCAGTGCAGGTCGGTGCTGAATTTCAGGGGTGCAGCGTCGGCGCCCTGGAGAAAAACAGACGCCTGTCCCTTGCCGAATTTTAAAGTAGTTTCAAGAGAATCGGCAAGGCGTTTTTTATTGCGCGGAGCAATCGTCACCCGGTCTGCAAGAATATTGACCGTTCCTTCCGCATGCTGTGCCAGCAGCTCTACAGATATTTCCTTCGCCGTGCCGGCATCAAAAATCCGGTAAAACCCTTGAGCCCGCAGCCCTGCCTCAACCTCCTGCAGGGGCACAACCGATGCAGGGGGAATAGTAAAGGGAAATGTGATTGAGCAGGACAAATCAGCCTGTTCCGCCATGAGCACCCGGCAGATCGAATCGGCTGAGTCCTTTTCAATCACGCGGCCGCAGCCCCGGCAGTACAGTCGCGCAAGCCGGGGGAAGAGCAGCTTCATATAGTCGGCAATTTCAGTAAGCGTCCCCAGCGTTGAGCGCGAGGTTTTGATTGTGTTGGTCTGGTTGATGGCAATGGCCGGCAGAATGCCCTCGATCGAGTCGACGGCCGGCTTGTCCATGCGGTCCATGAACTGGCGGGCATAGGCTGAAAAGCTTTCGATATACCGGCGCTGGCCTTCGGCATAGACGGTGTCGAAGGCCAGGCTTGATTTGCCCGAGCCTGACACGCCTGTCACGACCGTGATTTTCCCAAGCTCAAGGTCAAGGTCGAGGTTTTTCAGATTGTTCTGGCATGCGCCGCGGATGCTGATTTTATCGCTCATGGATTATTGTCATTCATAGTCTGTCGTGAAATTCCACAAGTAAATTGTGTAACTATACTGCCGCCGTTGTATCCTTTCAAGTGTTTCTTTACCGGTACGATTTTTTGCCTATTTGATACATTACTGCATCGGCGGTGAGCACAGAGGTGAGCCGAGGGCGAAACATGGTGCTACAGGAAAAGTTAGGCAAGCGGTTTTCTTGAATAAGTTAATATTTCAGGTACGTAATGGTGTTGAAGACCCTTTTTTGATTGTGAAGGTAAGTTTTTGTGTGAAGAACTTTGTTGACATGCCGTTGACCATCTGCGAATGCGTTGATATAAAAGAATTGACACTAGCATTTATTTGAATAATTCTTGCGATAGGGTGTTTAGCAAAATAAAAAAATACCCTTTAGTATATGTTATAATAACAGATAGGAGGCCCCATGCCGACAATTGCGATGTTTTATGGAATCATTATCAGAATGTATTGCGTTCCGGGTGAACACAATCCTCCCCATATCCATGCATACTATCAGGACTACACGGCAATTATTAATATAAATACTTGCGAACTGTCTGAGGGGACGCTTCCAGCCAAGCAATTAAAACTTGCCTTGGCATGGGCTGAAATTCACAAAGAAGAACTGTTGGCAGATTGGGAGTTGGCATCGAAAGGCGAACTTCCTTTTTCCATCGAACCATTGAAATAAAGAGGCCATCATGTATGCGACCGTAACAAGTGTCAAACCGTTAGACGGTTATAAATTGCTGCTTGAATTTGGAAACATCGAAAAAAGAATATTTGATGTTTCTCCTTATTTAAACACCGGCAAGTTTGCTGAATTGCGGGATTTGTCTTTGTTTAACTCGGTGACAATTAAGTTCGACAGTATAGAATGGGCAAACCATTTAGATATAGACCCCGAATTTCTATATGACAAAAGCATTAAAACAAGTCTGTAGAGTGCACAGCACCCAGGGACAACAGCTAAATCGCTGGCTGTTGTCCCTGGTTAATGGTTATTTAACTCCATGAGAGATTAAATATGTATGCTATGTTGATTTCTTCGGATGATCCAGATGGAGTAATTTATCTTCCGGAAAAAAAGTGGGGGCTCTTTAATGAACGCATTAGAGTTAAGGGTTCTGCCTTGTGGGGGTTAAACACAGGAGAGCCAAAAGGGATAAGCCCTCCTTTTTGGATTTATGTGCATGAAAAGGGGTCTGGCAAGACTCAGTACAGAATGCATGCTATTGGCTATGAATATTTTTCAGAAAAGAGGGCACTATCAAATGATGAGAGAAGAATTCCTAGGTTTAAAGAACAAAAGTTTAAGCTGTTTCTTGAAATAGATAAGATTGAAAAATTGGAGATATCTTGACGGGGGGGACACCTTTTGATGCTTTAGTGCAACTTATTCTGATACTAGGTATAGGTGTATTTGGTTTTGGCGGATTGGTCTTATTGGGGGTTGGGCTTGCTATTTTCCCTTTAATTCTTGTCGTGTTGCTTATAGGTTGAAGGGTTAAACATGTGAGGCCCAGATTATAGGACCCTCCACCTCTCGGACTCAATTTGTTAGGGTAACATATGGGACGTACCTGAAATATTGACTTAGAAAAGAAAAGGGGGCATCCTATATTTTTGAAAAATCCTAAAAACAGTTCCCCTTTTGTCTTTCGCCTTCAACTCACCACGCCACGAAGCAGCCCGCCGCTTACAGCGTCAATTGATTTTCTGTTATTCCCAGCGCACCGGCTATTTTTTTAAGAGTTGCAGCGTGCAGCCTGTCTTGTGATTTTTCAAGCTGGCAAAAGGCCGCCTGCGTTATGCCCATCTTTGCTGCCACATCTTTTTGTGTCATGCGTTTATACTCCCGCCATGCCCGAACTATGCTTTTGCCCTCTATTGCCGCCTTCTCAACAACTTCTTGTGGGAAATAAACCTTTTTTTCTGCTTTTTTCGCGCGCTGAATGTCCGCAATGTATTCATCATAGGGCACCACCACAAACAGCGGCACGCCGTTTTTTGCAATAATTTGATGCTCACTATGTGCGCTCATTTTTCTTTTTCACCTCTTCTATGCTTCTATTATTTTTACATCAGCTGCAATGTTAAACAACACGCGATACCGGCCCACGCGCAGCCGGTATTTATATTGATGCTAAGCTAGGCGCTTAACTCCTGCGCATTCCGGCCAGTTTTTCAGTGCTGCCGTTGAATCGGGTATTTTTTCTATGCTCGTGCTGTAATGCCAGCAACTGCTTAAAAGCGTTCTTTTTCAACCTGATTGCATACAGGATTATTGTATAAGTTATTATCAATATATAAGCTATACCAAAGGTAGACTAAATCATCTGATTTTACTTGCTTTCTAAAATATGCTCAGTCCAACAATGCAAAAATGGGGGGTAGTTCGTTCTTTTGTCAGTCCTAAATAAATTGACGTCAAGCGGTTGATGGTTTTACCTTAGAAGATTGTTGGGCACGCTTCGCTTTGCCCAACCTACCACTGCCCTTGAAATATCCTTTCAAGTGTTTCTTTACCGGTACGATTTTTCGCCTATTTGATACATCACTGCATCGGCGGTGAGCACAGAGGTGAGCCGAGGGCGAAACATCGTTAAGCAGGGGAAAACAGGCGGGCTGTTTTATTGCGATAAGGCAATATTTCAAACAGGGCCCTTACGCCGGGGCCGTGGCATTAGAAACTTGATTTATTCAGCCGAAAATATATAATGTGCCCCCGTGGCATGAGGCGCTGCACGCGCCTGTGGTTATTCAATTATATGTAAGGAGAGAACATCATGATACGTGTCGGATTTGTGGGCTGGCGGGGCATGGTCGGCTCGGTGCTTATGGAGCGTATGCTGGCTGAAAAAGATTTTCAGGGCTTTGAGCCGCTTTTTTTTACCACTTCCCAGGTCGGGCAAAAGGGGCCGGATATCGGCATTGCCATTCCGCCTCTTGAGGACGCCCATGACTTAAAGAAGCTTTCCGCTCTGGA
>CAIWCT010000449.1 GCA_903911225.1 uncultured delta proteobacterium | reverse complement strand
TAGGTGTAGCTGGTGGTGATGCCGCGGGCATCGGTGTCGCTTGTCTTGCCGCAGCAGTTCCAGACACTTTCGGTTATTGTACCATCGGATCTTTCCGTGCGGGTGGGCTGCCCCTTGGCATCATAGGCTGTGGTGGACCACTGTGCAAGCTGCCATGAGCCGCCGACATTAACGTGGGTTTCACGGCGCAGTTCATTGCCCAAAGTATCAGCACTAGATACATCCATAGTGCTCTTATCGGATACGCCATCGGGGCTTATAACGGTGGCATGAACAACCGTGCTGGTCAGCTGCCCGCCTTGTTGCTCATAGCGATAGGTTTCGAGCCTGCCATCTGAGTACTGCACGGATTTAATTTTTCCTGCTCCGGCAAGGCCCGTGCCGGATTGAAAATATGTGCGCACGGTGCGCTCATTAGCGGCATTGCCATAACCTGCCCCTGCTGTTTCGCAGCGCTCGGTGATTTCTACGCGTTCGGCGCTGCCACCAGTCATATAGGCATAATAACTCTTTGACGCAATACTGCCCCCGATCTTTTCGATGACAGTGCGGGGGCTATATTTGTCGCGAAGCGCATTCGTATCGCTGGAGAAGACGGGCGCATAGGTATAGGCTGTGACGCGGCTGGAAGCGCCGTCGAGATAGCTCCGCGTTTCCTTCTTTTTACGGCCAAGGGTGTCGTACTCGTAGCTTACCTGTGAGCCGTCGGAATTGACGCGGGTCTTAAGGTGACTGTAGTTGCCCGTATCGTCAATGTTTTCATAATAGGTCATGGTAGAGGTAAGCGCTGCACCGTCTGGATCTTCAACACGCTCAATCACTTGACTGCCCCAGGCAAAGCTGTGGGTAACAGTTTTTGAACGTGAGGCTGTAACGCTGCCTACAGCCTGCACAGTCTCAAACACTGTTAGATTATTAGCGACAGTATCAAAGCTCTCCTGCCGGGTAATTTTCTGCAAACCGTCGCCCTTTACCAGGGTCCATTTACTCAATGCAGCATCAAAAGCATACTCAAAGGCATGCACTTCGCCTTGATTGTTTTCAGTTAAATTGAGGCGGTTGTAGACAGTTTTTGATGCATCGGGATTTTCAACTTTCCAGACATTCACGGGCACGGCGGTCGGAGAAATCTTATACACCCCGTCTTGCTTCTCGCCCTTATCGGAAGGCGCATAAAACCGCAGCTCATAGGCATAGGCGGAAACTGTTTTAATATCGACAAAGGTTGCGGGCGCCGACACCTGCCGCGGCGCTCCGTTAAAGTATATGGCCTCAACATCGGGGCTTAATGCCGATGCGATAAGAGCCTTAGGCGTTGCAACCCCTGACGTGAGATTATCCGACAGCAGGAATATATCGCCCGCGGGTTTGCCTGTGGCTGCTTTGCCAAGACTGAACCGATTGTCGATGCAGGCAACATTAGGATCACAGTTACCGGGCTGGCGGCATTTGGTACAGCTATCGCAGCCGATTTGTACAACTATCTGTTTATAGCAATCAGGATTACGGGGGTCTTTAGCCGTAAGCAGCACATAGCCGATGCCGGTATCATCAGCTGCTGTTATATAGCAGCTGTGGCCATCGTATTCGACGTTAACCCGCACTTCACCTTTTTTCTTATGCACAAGCTCATAGGACCATTCGATTTCCATAGAGTCCCACAACACATCTGCTTTAATTTCAACAGTCTTGCCGGGCTTCACGGGCAAATCGCTGTCATCTGTGGGATACAACCCTTGTATGCCGCAACCTACAAGGAATGCGCCCCGCGTGGCTACAGGCATGCCTGATGGCGAGGTAATCGAAAGATCTGCTAATATCTGCTCGCCTTCCGCGGGGGGCGGATCGACAGCAGGCAGCTTGAAGGTAAATGTGCCCACGCCCTGGCCGTTGGTTAGGGTTACGTTGTCGGGCGCAAAAGTTTTGCCACGAAAGCTCATGCTGCAGGAAGCCTTCTTACCGACCTTACCCTGCCCCATCATATCAAGCACAACATACTTTGCCGTGCGGGTGCCATTGTCTTGTTCGAAATCGTAAAGCGTGTTACCTTCGAAATCTATATATATAACCCACATGCCTCCCATAAAATCGTCCATGCCATTCAGACCGGCATTAATGGCACCGATAATGTCCAGGCTGTGGAGGGCAGAAGCAGAAGCCTGCGCCATGCACATGTACCAGCTCATGGCCATGCCCGTGACGCCATTGAGCATTTCCCGCACCTGGATATGGCCGTCGCGTATGGAATCGGAATTTGTGATAACTGTATTTACGGAATTCTCCGCAGAATCTTTAAACTGCAGCCAGTCTGCCTGCTTTGGATTAACAAAGCCATCAAGCAGCGTCCTGATAATATCTGTAATCTGCCCGCCGTCGGCGGCGCGGGCTATAAGATAGCCTTCACGATAGGCGCCCATGGGGTTATCAGCAGGTGTGCTTGAAATGACTGCCGCGCCGCGGTACTTGCCCACGCTTATCTCTTTTTCCGGCGCAAGCACGGTCTGCCCGAGGTTCAATTCATTGTAGATGATCTCAATGGTATCTCCAGACAGGTTCAGATCAGGTATAATTTCGGCCTTATTGGCGCTGGTGATCTCATGGATTGCCGTGCCATTGTCTACGGCGGCATTTAAAAGCTTAACCCCTGACACGGCATTCTGCTGAAACAGCTCCTGCAGCACCGTGTGCTCCATGATGGAGCCGTACATGCCAGCGGTCTTTAAAAACGCAACGCGGTTCTTCCAGTCGCCCTGCTCGGGCAGTGCCTGAAACCGGTTGCCG
>CAIWCT010000448.1 GCA_903911225.1 uncultured delta proteobacterium | reverse complement strand
TGGGGCGGCTAGTGGGGATCGAACCCACGACATCCTGTGCCACAGACAGGCGTTCTGCCCCTGAACTATAGCCGCCATCCAATCAATATTGTAGCATCGAACCAGAATGTTGAATTTGCGCTCATGGATAAAATTGCCCACGCCACCGCCCGGCCTTGCGCCGACCAGTGACCGGTTCAAGCGCCTGCCGTGGCTATTCCGCGACGAGGGGTTGTATGCGCTCGAGGTGTTGCTCGACGAGTTTATCCATGTGCCGATACTGGACTTCCGCTTCGGCCTCGACGGTATCATCGGGCTCATCCCCGGCATCGGCGACATTATTACTACTGCGTTGACGATGATCATCCCGGTGGCGGCGTGGGTGCGCGGGGCGCGCTGGCCCCTACTATTAAGGATGCTGACGAATGTGGCCATCTACCTGGTCGTCGGGGCGATACCCTTCCTCGGCGACGCTTTTGACATCTACTGGAAGCCGAACCGGCGCAACTACGAGCTGCTGCGGCGGCATATCTACGAGCCGCACCGGCACCACGCGCGGGACTGGTTCTTTTTGCTGGTGCTGCTGACGGTGGTGGCGCTGCTGTTTGTGGTGCCGGCGGTTGTGACGGTGCTGCTGTTCTACTGGTTTGCGCACTCGATGCAGTGGATGTAGCGGGCGTGAAGAAAAACGGCAAGCAGGGTACAATCAATAAGGATGTCGGGGCGTAGCGCAGCCTGGTAGCGCATCTGCTTTGGGAGCAGAGGGCCGGGGGTTCGAATCCCTCCGCCCCGACCAGTTTTTAGATTTTTCTGATTTTTGTGTTTTGCGTTATATTATTCAACCCAAAAGAGTTGGAGGCAAACTCACAGTATCACAGGGGCTGCGAAGGCGTTTAATTTATTTGCAGCAAGTGTTTTTATTTCTATTGATTAGAGCCATTTCACAGTTTCACAAGCCGTTTTTTGTTTTTTACTTTTTCCGGCGTTGTAATGGGAAGTGGATATTTTTCTTATGGTTGCCGCTCAGCGGTAATTGAAATTGTTGAACTACTTGTGGACAGCATAGTGAGTTGAGAGTGGAAGCCGCGTGAGCGGCGGAGCTTGTGATGAGTTGATTATGGCAGATGAGGGCTAATTCATGTGCAGAGCAATCAGCCGTACTAATGATGAAACAACGTCTTGACCATGTTGAGCCACCCGGCGGGTATTCTGGTGTAACGCAGAATTGTAGTGGGGCGCAGAATGAAAACCGATACGAAGCTTAATGCAGAAAGCAAACTTTTCGAGGACATACTCAAAGAGCCTGGGCAGTTGGCCCTCTCACTGAAGCATATGCTGGGGGCGGGCAAGGCGGCACTGGATGAAGCGGCGTCGGTGTTGCGCAGACCGAGGCCGTTTCTGATCGTCGGCATCGGCGCAAGCTGGCATGCAGGCATGGCGATGCAGGCCGAGTTGATGGCAAACGGCTGGCCGGCGCTGTTGATGGATGCGGCGGAACTGTTGCACTCGGGCGAAGTTCCGCAGGGAGCGACGGTAGTGATGCTCTCGAGGAGCGGCAAGAGCACCGAGATAGTTCAGCTGGTCGACAAGTGCCGCGCAAAAGCGGCGATAATTATCGCTATCACCAATGCAGTGG
>CAIWCT010000447.1 GCA_903911225.1 uncultured delta proteobacterium | reverse complement strand
GCCGCGCTCGGCGCCCACGCGGTCGGCGCAGATGCTGAATACGGAGTTCATAAGCGACATCTGTGCCGCCGATGTTGCAGCGGTCGGCTTCTCCTTGGTCTGGAGCGGATCAACAACAACCCAGTTGGTGGAGTCGCATATTATGTCTGCGCCCTGTGCGGCAAGGATCCGTGTTGTTTCGGGGAACCAGACATCGTAGCATATACGGCAGCCGATTTTGCCGAAGGGCAGGTCAAAAACCGGAAAGCCGAGATTGCCGGGCTCAAACCACAGCTTCTCTTCGTTCCAGAGATGCATCTTGCGGTAGGTGCCGATATAGCCGTCCGGGCCGACCACGACGACGCTGTTGTACAACAGATTGCCCTCGCGCTCGGTGATGCCTGCGCAGATATAGGCATTGTACTCTTTGGCCTTCTTGATCCACTCTTCCGTGCAGGGGCCTTCGGGCACTTCTTCGGACAGGGCGAATGCTTCTTCGCGGGAATTAAATATATAGCCTGTGTTGCACAACTCGGGCAGCACCATGAGCTTTGCGCCCATTTTGCCCGCTTTGTCGATGATCTTCAGTGTTTCGGCCATATTGTAATCTTTATCGCCGATATGGGGCTCCATCTGCAGGGCGGCAACTTTTACCAGACTTTCCTTGCCCGGATCGCGCTCGCCGGGATACGGTGGAACGGGCATCTGCTGATACTTTGACATGGTCGTTCTCCTTTTTAAGTTAATCGTTTGCCTGAAACTGTCCGCAGGGCATATACATTACTGCGTTGTGATTTCACGCTTAAGAATATCTTTGGCCACTGCGCCCGTGCCGTCACGGGGCAGGCTGCCGCGAAATTTGATAAAGCTTGGAATTTTAAATTTTGCCAGGCGCTGTGAGCACCATGCAATAATATCTTCTTCTGTGCAGGTCTGGCCATCCTTGACAACGATAAATGCGGTCATGGCTTCATCGCGGATGGGGTCAGGAGCTGCAATCACCACCACCTCTTTAACTTTGTGATAGGCGGCAATCACCTTTTCAACCTCAGGGGCCGCAATGTTTTCGCCTGCGCGCTTGATAACGTTTTTGATCCTGTCAAGGAAATGAAAATAGCCATCCTCGTCCATATAGCCCCGGTCGCCGGTGAACACCCAGCCGTCGCGGATAATATTGGCCGTGGCCGCAGGCTCCTTGTAATAGCCTTTCATGATGGTGCGGCCGGGAACTCCCTTGACAACCATCTCGCCCGGCGTATTGACCGCGACCTCAGCGCCGCTTTCATCAACGATCTTTACCTCATTGCCCAGGCGCGGCAGCCCGACGCAGTTGCGTTTGAGCTTGCCGTCAAGGGGGTTGATCGTGGTGGCGCCCAGGGTTTCGGTAAGGCCCCAGAGATCGCACAGGCGCACATTGAACCGGGTTTCAAAGATCTGCCATTCCTCATCGGAGACGGGAATGGCGAATTTGATGAGGCGTAATTTGTTTTTTCCGTCAAGCTCATGGACTGGCTGATTGAGAACCATGCGAACGGTGGCCCCTACAAGGCTTGCCGTGGTCACAGCGTAGTGGCGCACCTGTTCCATATAGCGGCTGGCGCTGAACTGCTCAGTCATAACCAGTGTGGCTCCGGCCGTGATTGTCGGCAGGGCCGAAATGAACAGGCCATTCACATGAAACAGGGGCAGAACCATAAAATCGCGGTCTTCAGGGGTCATCTTGAAGACCTGCGCGCCGAATATGCCCGCATACACAGCATTGGCATGGGTGAGCTCGACTGCGCTGTACTGGGCATTGGTGCTTGAAGAAAAAATGATGAGCACATCATCATCGGGCGACACAGCCACCTCGGGCGGATAGGGCGATACATCTCCCATCATTTCGTCAAGCAGCACCACGTCGGGGAAAAGTTCACTGTTGGGATAGCTTATCGAGGTTCGTGCAAGAAACAGCTCCCGCAGGCTCTGGCACGTGGGCAGCACCTCGCGTATGAGGCCCAGATAGTCGGGCTGGGTCACCACGGCTACAGCATCGGAGTAATTGATGAAATGCTGCATTTCCGGGGGTGTTGAAAGCACATTGGTCGGCACCATGACAGCGCCTATTTTGGCAAGGCCGAACCAGGCAAACAGATACTCGGGGCAGTTGCGCAGATGCACCACGACCTTATCACCCTTTTTAATGCCCTTGCCGGCAAAAAGGTTCGCGTAGCGGTTGGCCCTGTCATTAAACTGGGCAAAGCTGTAGCTGCAGTTTTTGCCCTCGGCGTCTTCATAGACTATGGCCTCCCGGCTCCCCAGAGCATAAGCCTTGTAGTCAAGCGTTTTGCCTAAATTGCCATATCCTATGCTGTCCACCACTGCCTCAAAAGAAAGACCGCGCTCAATCTCGCGATGCGCGGCAGGTTCAAAATGTTTTTTTATTCTATAGTAAGAACCATACGGCGGTCAAGCTATTTGGTATGAAGGAAGCTCCAGTCTGCAGCCGGGATGCAACTCTTCTTGTCGCAGATCATTTTGCGGAGCCCTTCTGGCAAATACGGCGCAGCCCGGGTAATCAGGGGCATGGTGAAGGGAGCAAGCCGTGAATCCTTGAGGGCTTCATGCCCGAGCGGCACAAGCAGCAGCCCGATGACCAGTGCGCAGGCGAGCACATAGGCTTTAGCCCCCCCAACCAGTAGCCCTGCCACATGATCGAGAAAGCCGAGCCAGATAAGCTTTAAAAATTTTTCTATAAGCCAGCCGGCAAGGTTCACAACAACCCACACGACCAGAAATATGCAGAGGCAGGCCATGGCAAGCTGCCCCCACTTGGCGGTAATGTAGGGCTGAATATAGGCAAGCACAAGAGGGTAATAGCACAAGGCGGCAAAGCTTGCCAGCAGCAGCGCAGCCAGAGAAAACACTTCGCGCACAGCACCTTTTATAATGCCCTTGATTGCAAAGAAGCCTGCTGCTGCGATAAGAATCCAGTCAAAGGGATTCATGGGCATGGGGGCCCTGCTTTCTGTCGGGTCAGTGAAACATACGCTCAAAGTTTTTGGTCGTGCGATATGTGCGGGCGCCGTGGCTAAAGGGGTCGCGGGAAAAACGTTTGCGGCACCGGCTGCACAGCACAAACGAGAGCTCCTGGTACACCTCATCCTCCAGCTCCTGCTCGTCCATATCCTCGGCTGCCTCCAGCATCTCCTGGGCCTCCATCTCGGGGTCGTCGGTTTCACACATTATCACTCCGTCAAAATCGGAAATGATCTGAATCTGAACCGAATATTTGAGGCTGCCCTCGGGCAGGTATTCGCCGCATTTATCGCAAAAATGGTCGGACATGATAATAGTACCCGTGTTAAAGATTGTAGATTTCCTTGCCGAAAGTATGCACCCAGTTGCGCTTGAGAACTTTCTCGGCATCTTTTATTTTATCAACTCCCAGAATCACGATAGCCTGGTCGCTGGCGCGGCCAAGAAACGGATACAGATAGTGCACATTAATTTTTGCTTCTTTCAGTGGCTTCACAACGGCCGTGAGCCCGCCGGGATGGTCCGGCGTCTCCACCGCAAGCACTTCGTTTTCATACACCTGAAACTTGTGGCCGTTTAAAATATTTAAGGCCTTTGCGGGCTCATCAACCACAATGCGCACCGTGCTCACCTCGGAGGTGTCGGCAACCGATATTGCCCGGATATTGACGCCCTCCTTGCCCAGCAGCACACTTAAATCGGCAAGCTGGCCCGGCACATTTTTCAGCACCACGGAAATCTGCTTCAGCATTTTTTCTGCTCCTTTTTCACAAAATCATAACCCGCCTGAAACGCATCCTTGTTGGCTTTGAGCAGGTGGGCCTTGCCCCCGCCCAAAATGTCGGGCAGGTTCTTCATCATATGATCAAACGACAGCAGATTGCTCACGGCGAGGAAGGCGCCCATCATAACCATATTGGTGACCTTCACATTCCCGAGCTTCGTGGCGATATCGGTCGTCGGGACGCCCAGCACCTCGATGTCGCCGCGGGCATGTACCGCATCAACCAGCGTTGTATTGTACAGCATGAATCCGCCCGATGCCAGCAGGTTCTGGAACCTGAAAAACGAGGGCTGATTGAGGGCCACCACAAACTCGGGCTCCGAGGCAATGGGGGAGGCGATCTCTTCGTCGGAGATGGTCACGGTACAGTTTGCCGTACCGCCGCGCACCTCTGCGCCGTATGATGGCAGAAAGGTAACGAACCGGTCTTCAAGCATGCCGGCCTTTGCCAGCATCTGGCCCATGGAGATTACGCCCTGTCCGCCGAATCCTGAAAATATTGTCTTGATCAGCATTGCACCTCTTTTACTACCCCCAGCGGAAATTGCTTTGTCATAACCTCGTCGATCCACGAGCATGACGCCATGGCATCCATTTTCCAGTTGGTCGGGCAGGGCGAGAGAATTTCGATAAGAGAGAAACCGCATTTTTTTATCTGATATTCAAAAGCCTTTTTAATGGCGGCTTTGGTCTTTCTGACTCCAGCGGGGGAGCTTACCGACACGCGCTCAAGATAGCTTGGGCTGCCAAGCTGCGCCATCAGCTCGCAAACCTTTATGGGCATTCCCTCGGTTTTAACATTGCGGCCAAGGGGCGAGGTGGTTGTTTTCTGGCCCACAAGCGAGGTGGGCGCCATCTGCCCGCCGGTCATGCCATAGACTGCATTATTGACGAATATGACGGTAATATTTTCGCCGCGATTTGCCGTGTGCAGGGCCTCGGCTGTGCCAATGGCCGCCAG
>CAIWCT010000446.1 GCA_903911225.1 uncultured delta proteobacterium | reverse complement strand
GTTCAACGACTGTACCCTGTTCTTCCTCAGCCTTTTGAATGCGCGAGGGTGCAGATTTTTTTATAGGGGATTTAATTCAATGGGCATGCTACAGTGGCACGCCTTTTTTGTTTTCCCGTCACTCCGGCTTGACCGGAGTCTTTTACAGGAACGATGGCCGGTGGGGAATGGATTCCGGACGTTGCCGGAATGACAAAACTATCAGGATTTTTGAGCTGCGGGAGGTAAATAGAACCGCCCCCGATATTGCTTTTTTGCCGATGAAATCGTTTACATACGAACGCCAGCCTGTTCCGGAAAAGGCTGTTTATCTGCACTTCTCAAATACGCTTGAGATTCCTTTGCCCGGAGATAAGCCACTCGGTTTTGACTGGTTTATTCGAAAATTAAAATAAATACACTGGGGATAGTCGGGCGCTTTGGCTATTACAGCAATGTTTCCAGTGGCAGCCTGCGGCGGCTATGGATTGCAGCGGCATTGCCGTTGCGTGGAGCGTCGTATGAGGGATTTCAGTTTATTGGCTTCGTGCTTTACCCATGCGGGCATTGAAAGAAACAGTAAATAAAGCAAACCGGCAAAAATCAGCCACTTAGATGTTTGGGTCAGTAGAAAAATCATGTAGGAGCCATATGGAATATACCGGACAGTACGTGTTATCAGCAGGAACCACATTGACGGGTATAAAGCGCATAAGATAATTCTCGAAATCCAGGAAACAGAGGGGGCTGTACAGTTCGCCCATGATACTAATTGAGGAATCGTAAATATGAGAAACATAAGCCTGTAATCCCAGTTAGAGCCCAGCAGGAATGTCCCCACGTAAATTGCGCTTCCTGCTCTAAACGAATCAAGATAAGGTAGTTCCAGGTCTTCCTGCGGCAAATCATTACGCGACAAGGCGGTCAGTGAAAAGGCTAGCAAAGATAAAGCAACCAGATACGATAGGATTTTTGCATAAATTCCCCTGGCGGGATAATCCAGCATCACTCTCGTCCAAAATACATTCAACCCATAGGAAAGGAATGTGCCTTTTTCTGTTACTTCAATTATCTTTAGAATTTCCTCCATTTTAATGAAGGCATACAGGAGGACAAAAACAATACTAAGGGCGGAAAAAACAATGAAAATCGACCGTTTTTTTCTGAGTAGAACCATCAGACCGAAAATAGGGTAGAGCTTTAGAATAAAGCCAAAGAAAATCAGTGCTGTAGATCCAAGATGCCGTCTTTTAGCCGCCACAACCGATACGGCAAGTAGAAAAAATATCAGCAAATCAGTATTGGCCCGCTCGACACCGAGAAGGACTGCCGGCGATACAAGAGCCCCAACAATGAATACAACCGTAGTATTGCTGATGCTCGGGAAAAGCAGGCATATGCCGGCTAAAAATAGAACTATCAATCCAATGCCGAGATATGTTGTGTGCGCTTGATTAACGCCTATTGCATACAAGAGCTGCCATACTCTGGGATAATTCAATCTTCTGTTCCAGGGATCTCCGATATTATTGACCATAGGATCCAATCCTTTTGCACACGCTTCCGCACCTGCGGTAATAACGCGCGTGTCGGCAAAGCAGGGAGTCATAGTTGGAATATTCCATAATTTCCAGGTCTTGTCGTAGCCGTAGAACTGAAACAACAAGCCGAAAATTATAATCAATAGACCAAGACTCCACAGCAGATTGGCACTTGTTTTCACTTTTGCCCCGATTCCTTATCAGAAAGCAATAACGGTTTGGGCGTCCCGGATATGCTGCAGGGGAACATCTCCGTAAAAGGAAGCCCAGGCAGAAAATGTGCTTGGCGGCCCAATCAGATAATCGCACTCGGCCAGGGCATAAAGGTCTTCAATAAAATGTCCGGTGCCAAAAAAAGTACGTAAACCAGCAAAAGCAGGTGTGTCGATAGGATCGTTTGAGCACAGGAGAAAGCCGACTTTTTTTTCTTTGAATTGTTGAGCTAACTCTATGGCTTTTTGTGCATATACATCAAAGCCGTAAAAGTAGCGCCCGTTTTCAAACTTTGCGTAATCTCCCCGCCTGATATGTATGCCGATAACAATGTCGACTTCCAGCCGGATTTTTTTCATCAGCCGGGCAATGTTTTGACGATAGACGGGAAGGGGCGTAAAAAATTTTTTGATCAGCAGCACATGTTTTTTTTGGCTTTTTTTATCTGAAAAAGGCCATCCTCGGATAATCATGATTTTAGTTTGCGCTTTTTTTACAAATTCGGGAGCGCCCAGATCAAACCCCGTATTATCAACTTCGTATACATAATGACTAAAATATTCAAGCCGATTGAGTTTTCGCAGAACCTTTATCGGAAAGTAGTCCGGATTTAAAATGATTCTTTGCAGATAATTATTGAGCGATGTGGGATAGCCCAGTTGCGCCCTAATCCGGTACCGGGGAAAGCCCTGCGATGCTGGCCCCTCAAAATAGGGCAGGTATTCGTCAAAATTAGTGTAAATAAGAGTGTATTGGTATTCAAGAGCATTTGCTATGAAAGCTCTGAGCAGGAAGAGCCGGTTAGCCAATTGGCCCTGTTTGTCGGCAATAATGACCATAGGATTATTAAATTCCTGGCATCGGTTATTAGAACAGTCCTGATGACATGCCTATTCAGGAACTATAGCGGTATAATTCTTTACATCTATGAACCTGTGTTTGAGCTTGAAATAATTACGGCTTATTTTAAACGATATTCGAATATGCCGGGGTCGGGCATTTAAATACCGCTCTCTCACACGATGCCACTCAGGGACAAATTTTTCAAAGCCGTTGCCGCTGACCGATTTTGACTGTTCGTGAAAGCGGTAATTGGCCAGGATGCCGGGTTCATAGTGAAACCGGTAGTGGGTGCACAGCCGGAGCCATAAATCATAATCCATTCCATAGTGCAGTGACTCATCCAGAAACCCGACTTTTTCCAGGCATGCCCGCTTAAAAAAAATTGCCGGCTGCGGCGGAATCGAGTACGGGACCCAGCTATTGAGCAAGCGATTCAGATACACCTTTTTTGAGCACACCAGGCCGATTGGAACCCTGCTTTCGTTCACAAGCCGGCAATCGCCGTTGAGTATGTTTATGTTTTTATTTTTAAAAATACCAGCTATGCGGTCAAAAATATTGTTCTCGTAATAATCATCAGAATTTATCCAGCCTACAATATCACCGGTACACAGGGCAAACCCCTTGTTGATAGCCTCGCTTTGCCCGCTGTCAGGCTCGCTCACCCAGTGGGTTATACGGGATGCGTATTTTTTTATAATATCAACCGATCCGTCGGTGCTGCCGCCGTCAATAATAAAGTACTCAAGGTTTGGGTACTGTTGGTCAAGCACCGAAAGAATGGTTTCCTCCAGGTAGGGCGCCTGGTTGTAGGACGGCGTGACGATTGAAATTCTAGGGCAGTCAGTCGCCTGCATGCAGTTTTCTCTTTACCTGGAGGTTATCAACAAAGTTTAAAATATTTGCGAGCCTGTATATCGTCGGTCAAACACTGCACAACGCCCCTCCTCGTATTTTGAGCTATGCTTCAAAGTCCATCATGGTAAAGGAGGGCTGGGGGTTGAAGTATGACAAATCCTGCTGTTGACCATTGAGATCAATTAGCCTTTGGATGGGGTGAATATATGATTTAGGCTATTGTGTGTCAATGTAAAAAAATGGGTGAGGTTGTGATTTAGGTGACCCTGTTGATCTTGAAAGCCCTACTGATTTTAGGGAGCTTTTTTTAGTATGTATTCTCATGACGTGGCGATATGCATCAAGATAATGCACTCCGAGTGGTCGTGCCATATGCTGTATTTTCAATTAAAAGCCAATAGCAGACGTACCCTGCTTTTGTTTGTTAATTTAGATCTGCTGCTGCCAATAATCGGGCAACCTTTGCGCCAATCTTTTTTCCTTCACGTATCGCATAATTTGTTCCCCGATCTTCCGGGTATATCTGCGCCATTGAGCAGATATGAAGGCCATCTTGAGGGCCATTTTCTGCAGGGATAAAGCTACTGTAATGCTTCTCTACAACCGGCTGTGACCAGCGTGCGCGCCACAGATGATGTCGCTTAATCCAGCTGCGCTCCATTTCAGGAAACATCTTTTGTAAATAAGGAAAGGCGTAGTCTAATAACTCGTCTGCGCTCATGGAGTATAGCGGGGCGGTAGGGGGTAAATACTTCGAGAGATAGACTATATGAGCCCCCCCATAGGTTTCAGGCCGCTCAAAGTTGGTGTGTTCAATTACGGCAACAAAAGGGAAATTTATATCGTTAACATTAAGCCAATAGGTCTTGGATAATGAGTGCTCAAGTTCAAGCACCAGGCAGATATTTCCCAGATATTGAATTCTTTCGAGACTCTTCACATAATCATGACTGGCCCAGCCACGCACCATATCTGCAATCAAGGGTAGTGCCGTGGTTGCGATCACTCGCTCAGAGGTAATCATCCCGGCTGAAGAAGTCGTTTGCCAGAGGCTATCGGCCGGCTCCACCTTTGAAACAGGCGCATTCGTTTCGATCCGCCCGCCCAGGCTGCAAATTTTTTGCGCCAGCGCTTCAGTCAGGCCGGCGAAGCCTCCTTTGAGGTAGGCTAAGCGCTCCTCTCCGCCTTTTCCCCTGCTGCCGCCCCGAAGCTTGAGCTTGTTCCAGAACCACACCGCCGAAATCAGCTCGGCGCAGGGGCCGAATTTGCCTCTGAGCAGCGGCTGCCAAACAATGCGATACACGTTTTCGCCGCCAAGCTCTCTCAGCCATTCATGGGCGGTTTTGCTTTCAAGCGCCATCCAGTCCCGAACCCGTCGGGCGCGCAAAGCGAGCAGGCCAAGACGAATGCGGTCCGCAAAAGCCAATGGCGTAAAGTTCAGCAAATCCCAGGGCGTCGAAAGTTTGAAGCAATGATTTTCGTAATAGAGGCCGGTGTTGGTTGGGTTGATCTCGATCCGGTCGCTCAAGCCGAGTTCATTAATAAGTTTCAGCACCTCCGTGTCATGGGTAAAGAAATGATGGTAGAACCGCTCCAGCTTCTGGCCTCCGACATTGAATGCAGCGGCCAGCCCCCCGATTTCGGCTTCTGCCTCCAGAACTGTTACAGAGATGCCATTTTTGGCAAGTTCATAGGCAGCGGACAGGCCGGTGAAGCCAGCCCCTATGATAACGACATCGGTTTTGCGGTCAGTTAGAGTATCTGCCGTCATTTTAATTTCCTGTATATTCCCCACTGACCTATAAAACCAACGATACTGTATTTTTCAGTTGCAAATCCAGGTAGATTTTTAATGTTAGTTAAATTGCAGTGCGGACTTGTCCTCTTTTGGTTGAATCCGATCATTTCCAAAACATAGCAGGCCCAATCCATTGCCGGAAGTGGTGTAGCAAGCATTAACAGGCCGCCGTCTTTAAGGAAAAAACGACATTCCTTCAACAAATCAACATGCTCAATAACCTCAAGTGCAATAATGACATCAAACTGCTTGGGTTTGAAAGGCAGTGAGCCAATATCCTTGATGTCTCCAGTGATGTCAGATGTACCCTCTATATCTAAACCAATATAATTCGGGTAACCATTTTTTTTAAAATATGCACCAACCCAGCCTGAACCGGCACCAACCTCCAGTATTGAGGCTTTTGGGGGAATATCTCTAAAAAAGAAATCTGTTTTTTTTCTCCTTGTAATATTTTTTAGTAGCGGCATAATTTCTCCACATATCAAAGGAGGTTTCAAAACGTGGCGCTTGAGGAGATCATATCAAAAGAAATTCTCGTCTGGCTCGGCGATATTGATGACCCGCGAAACGAAACCCCGCAAAACTTTTCACCAGACTTATTGATTATACAATTGACTCAGGGAGACAAGGCTTCTGCAAATTCGATCAGCTCAAGGCGCAAGGTTTCGTATTGATTTTGGTAATGATTTGTTTTTTTGAAAATAATTTGTCTGCTTCGCAACAACCAGAAAAAACCCAGCAACAACTCTAGTCCCAAACGAAAAAACAGGGGCGGCCCTCACTTTTTATCAACAACAGGGCTTCTTGAAAGCCTGGGTCCAGCGGCCTCAAACCCAATGTATTCTGAGGCTACGTACAGCGGACGCTTTTTTATTTCGTGATAAATTCGACCCATATACTCGCCAAGAATGCCAATGCAAATGAGCTGGACTCCGCCGAGAAAGAGAATGGCAATCATCATTAAAGTCCAACCTGGAGCCCAGATGCTTGTGAATAAACGTAAAACCAGGGCATAGAGAATGCCGGCCATTGCCAGAGATGAGCAGAGCAGTCCAAGGACAACAGACATTTGCAAGGGCTTTGTGGAAAATGACAATATCCCGTCGATTGCAAAACGAAGCATTTTCCTTAAGGGGTATTTGCTCTGCCCGGCAAAGCGCTCTGTGCGTCTGTAAGGAAGAGCGGTCTGCTTAAAGCCAACCCAGCTCACCATGCCCCGCACGAACCGGTCACGTTCCGGCATGGCACTGAGTGTTTCGACGACATCTCGGCTCATCAATCTAAAATCGCCGGTATCAAGAGGGATCGGCACGTCGGATAGCCGATTCAACAGGCGATAAAAACCACGGGCCGTCGCAAGCTTGAACGCTGATTCGCCGGGACGCTCGGTACGTGTTCCGTAGACTACGTCATAACCTTCTTGCCACTTGGCAATCATTTCGTGGACAACCTCCGGAGGATCCTGGAGGTCGGCATCGATTAGCACAACTGCGTCACCACATGCGGCATCAATGCCGGCAGTGACCGCTATTTGGTGGCCAAAGTTGCGCGAGAAGCAGATCAGCCGAACCCGCGAGTCCTCTGCGGCATAGCTTTTTAAACGCTCGCGGGTACTGTCGCTACTGCCATCATCAACAAAGATGAGTTCAACATCGAGATTGACGAGTTCGGCGCAGAAAGCTTTGAGTCGCTTGATTGTTTCGCCGATTACCTCTTCCTCGTTGTAGCAGGGAATGACAACTGACAACAAAGACGTTTTATCCGCTTTATTATCCATGATTAATTTAATTGATATCCTTTTGGATTATTTTTTTGAAAAATAAAAAAATATCCTGATGACATGGCGCAATGTATCACATAACATTTCTTATGTGAAGCCGTATAAATATGCGTTCGCATGCACCTTGAGGAGATCATGGATTTATCTTATTGTGCATATACGACATAGTCGCCAAAACTCGCAACCTGCCGGGGAAACCTCTGACTCAGGTGCTTCACCAGCGGAAGTGGGAGTATGGTTCTGCCCTGCATCCAGAAGTTAATTATGTTCTTATTCTGAACCAGCAACACTCGTTTTGACTGTTCGACGGATTGTAGTTCGTCCACCAACTGTTGCTGCTCATCACTCTTCAGAAGCGTCATCCAGTGCGTGGTATTTTTTGACAAGGGAGAATCCTGACCGGTCCAGAAATAGAGGCTGTTCATCCCAGGATAGGTAACAAACGCATCGGCATTGGCGCTCAGAAATGCGGTCAGTTCCCTAAACACGCGTGATTGATCCGCTGGCAGCCGGAGCAGGGAAGCACCGGGAAGCGCAAGGGGTGGATGGCTGCGATAGGTTCGATAATCATTCCGGGCGGTGAATAGTACAAACAGGTGCAGGGAAAGCAGTGCAATGATTAGCGCATATCCTGCCCGACGTCTTGACAGCTGCGGAAGCATGGAGAACCCATCGTGGAGAAGCACGGCGATACCTGTAACCGCCAGAACCGATGCGCAGGCTCGCTGACTTCCGGCAACCGGGAAAACCCACAGTAGCTCCAGTACAGCCAGCAGGCAGAGAAAAAGACGGCCAAATGGAGCGTTGCTGCTGCCAAAGCGGATAGACAAAGCAAGCAGGCCAAGAAGGGGAATGAAACTATCGGCCAGATGGTCGGCGCCAAGGAAAACCGCCAGACAGCAGGCCAGCCCGGCGGTGATCATGATACATGCTAACAGGAGCTTCTTCCGGCTAGCCTGTATCTCTCCGTCAACTGTTTTTCTGCCCAGAAGTACACCCCATGCCAGAAGAGCCAGGCTGCCTGCAAGGCAGGGAAGATTAAAACTGATCGGGAACCGAAAGACATTTTCAAATCCAATGTGCTGAAGCAACACGCCATGCAGCAAATCGCTGGCCGTTGTCTCGCCAAGCAGTACAGTTCCGCCGATCAGGGCAACTGACGCCAGCAAACCAGCTGTAGCCATTGCGCCGCTAGACAGCAAAGGAATTTTTTCGGCATGAGACCGGAGAAGCAACCAGACCGCAACCATTGGCGCTACCACCGAAGCGGCGAGCAAAAGAGCCCATTGCTGTGTCAGGAATGGGCTCATTAGAATAACTGGCAGCGCTATCCCTGCAATGAGCAGGGCAGCGCGCACTACGGACATCCATCGCTGCATGGAGGCGGAAAAGGCCAGTGACAGGGCCAATGCAACCATATAGAAAATCCCCAGGTTGATCTTGGTCATCACCAGAAGGCCACCTGCCGCCCCAAGAAAAAAAGCTCGCACCGGCATCGGCATTTCCAAACGCTGCCAGCAGGCGAGCAGCGCCGCTATAAACAGAACCAGCAGACACAATCCCTGCGGATGGCCCGGTTCGTTAATCAAACCCAACGATGCCATAAAGGCGAGAAGGCAGGCCAATGCGCCTGCAGTTACGGAGCGGGTAATCCGGACAACAACGGCGCCTGAAAGGGCGGCAATTGACAGGCGCATCAAAATGGTAAGCCCACGTATCGAGTCGTGGGTCACCCCCAACCCTGTAATCTTATTTAGAATCGCATGAAATAAGTAATATACCGGGCCATACTGCGCATACATGTGGCTGTAAAGCGCGTTTCCCTGTAAAAACTGATTCAGGGACATCATTAAGCCCCCTTCATCATCCCAGAAACGAAAAAGCGAAAACTGCTGAAAGAAGGCGCTGATGCCGAATAGGCTCATCTGCAGGGCCAGCACGACCGCAAATCTTTTCCAGATATCTCGCCTCTTTTCAACCATCAAAACCGCCATTGATAAGCCCTCGCTATTGGGGCAGTGTATAAATTAAGGAGGATTGCGTGTCAAGGTAAATGTGGGTGCAAGATGTGGCATGAGGTTTTTTTGGCGGCCTGCTAGTGGCATTTGTCAATTTTTTATTGAGGTATTTTACAATCGGGATCGGAGGCATTCGGGCCGGAACTATTTGTCTCCTGTGGGTTTTGAATTGCTCCCGAAGGCAGACTGACGATGCATCCATTTTATCGGTGCCATATCAGACCCAAAGCATCGTCCTATGGCAATTGGTCGCTAGCTGTACAGCAGTCGCTATCGCTTCTTGATTTCAGCGACGACGGCATCAAAATCGTTCTCAAGCGTTCGGGTTGGCGCAAAGCCAAGCTCCTTACGTGCTGCGGTGATGTCGGCAACCGAAAAACGCAGCTCGTAGGCCTCAGGTGGCACAAACACCGGTGCGATGGACGATTCGAGTCGTTGCGTGATTATACGCGCGAGGGCCTTCAGAGTCGTTCCTCGGCCAGTGCCGAGGTTATAGATACCTGGGCTGCGGCCCACCGCGGCGATAGTCCCTGACACGATGTCCTCAACGTGAATAAAATCGCGCTGCTGCTCGCCATCTCCGAAAATAATTGGGGGCTCGCCGCGCAGCAGGCGGGTTACGAAAATTGTAATGACGCCTACATATGGCGTGTACGCCTGTCCGGGACCGAACGTGTTGAAATACCTGAAGGTGGTAAACGGTACACCTCGCGCCGCACAGATCTGCTGACACACTCCCTCAGCTGCGAGTTTTCCGATACCGTAAGGAGAAAGCGGCTTTGTTGGATGGTTTTCCGCAATCGGCTTCGGGTTTTCAGCATCAGCATACACCCCCATGGACGAGGCAAGTACGAACCAGCGCACCTGGGAGGGATCCATCGCTTGGAGCAGGCACGCCGTTCCCATGACGTTGGTATCGAGATCTTGGTAGAATCGGTCGAAACTGCCGCGGATAGTGACTTGGGCGGCGAGGTGGAACACGCCATCCACTCCGGTGAGCGCATTGGCCAAAGCTGCGGGATCGCGTACGTCGCCGCAGACAAAACGCGCGGCGTCCGGCACCGTCTCCCGGCGGCCGACGGACAGGTTATCCAGCACCGTCACACGCTTGCCCTGCGCGAGCAGTGCCCGAGTGAGATGCGAGCCGATAAACCCCGCTCCGCCCGTGACCAGAAAGTGATTGATATCCGTCATGGCGCGACTCCGGTGGCGACGCCATGACAATACACCAGATGCTCTCCGTCCATCACCACCGAATTTAGATCCGTCGCAGAATCAACAACCACGTTTGGCATAATCACGCTGTTGGAGATCCGGATGGGGTGGCGAATTACCACGCCGTCGCCGATCACGCTGTGTTCGATTCGTGTACCTTGCGGAGCGGCGACCCTCTCGCCGATGAGATTCTGCAATCCGGCCCGATCAAGCTCGATAAGGTTAATTGCCAGGAGATCTTCCGGCTTGGTTAGGTTCAGGTCCTGCTTGACGATGGGGTGGTGTCGCACGACATAGCCGTCGTTGATGAGAATCTGGATGCTGTCTGTGATCTCGTATTCGTCGCGCATAGCGGTGCGCGGTGTCCGGCGGATCGCGTCGAATATATGAGGGTCGAACACGTACAATCCGCAGCCCTTGAGCTGGCTGTCGACGTATCGCGGCTTTTCGATCACGCGGTGCACCCTGCCGCTCTCGTCGGCCTGGATGATGAAATTACGCCGCACCATTTCCGGATCCGGCTCGTACATGCTCACAAGATTCGCGTTGGCCTTGCCGGCCAGCACTTCGTCAAGCAGCGGCCTGAGCGGCGCTTGCAAGTGAAAGTAGATGTCGCCGAGCATCAATAGAAATGGCACCTGCACTTGCGTCTCGAGTGCGCCCAGGGCGTGCGCCAGCCCCAGTGTGCTTTCCTGTTCCACGAACCTGACCCGGACACCATACTTTGATCCATCGCCGAAAACACTGGCGATCTGATACCCAAGGTGCCCAACAACGATGTGTACGTCGGTGATACCGCAGTCGCACATGACGGCGATCTGATGGGCAAGCAGCGGTCGATTTAAAATCGGCAAGATCGGCTTCGGGCTGCGCTCCGAAAAAGGATACATCCGCGCGCCCTTGCCGGCCGCGAGTATGACACCGACCATCCTGCCTTGCAGGTCATCCACGGGCACCTCCCGGCAGCTTGCAGCGCAGGAGCTCGCGCATCACTCGAACGGCGTCGAACGCGTTGATTTTCTTGCCCTCTTCGAACGTCCGCCCCGTAAAGCTGATAGGGGCTTCGGCAAACCGTGCGCCCCGTTGCGCAAGGCGCGCGGTGAACTCCGCTTCGAAATCAAATCCGTTAGCCCGAATCTGCAGGCCGCGGACGAGCTCCGCGCAGTACATCTTGTAGCAGGTCATCAGGTCCGATACCTGCACGCCGTACAGGGCCCGTGCCGCCGCCGACATCGTCAGGTTTCCCATGCGGTTCAGCCAGCGCATCTTCTCAATCGATCCCTTGAAGCGGCTGCCGTAAACCACATCGGCCGTACCGTTAAGCAGGGGCTGGAGCAGCGGAATATAGTCACGCGGGTCGTACTCGAGATCTGCGTCCTGGTGTACGTACACGTCTCCGGTTGCACGCATCCAGAGCTGCTTGATGACCCCACCGCGACCGACATTCTCCGGCATGAAAATGACGGTGACACCGGGTAGCTTGAGCTTCGAGAGTATCTCGCGCGTGCCGTCGCTGGAGCCATCATCGCCGACGAGCACTTCGAGCTGAAGGCCCGTGTCGACCGATACGACTTGCGTCAGCAAGCGTTCGATCGTCGCCCGTTCATTGTAGACTGGAATAAGAACACTGAGCTTATGCAGCATGATTGATAGTGACAGGAATTGTTGTTTCGCCGATGCGACACATGGTTTCCCTCCGTCGCCCTTAGAGAAATTTACTATCGCTTAAAACATACTGTTGAATAATCTGCTAAATTTCTTTTCTTCTTTAGTCGCAGGCTTTCTCCACTTCCTATTTTTTAAAAATTTAGTATAACAACCCGTTATGATACTTTCAAGACAAATATATTCAAAAGAAAAAACGATTTAATCGCTACGGATCAATTCCCCTGCAGCTTGCTGCAAATAACCCGAACAGCTATAGGAACTAATGGCTGCAGGACTTGTTTCACTTGTACCGTAATTGTTCGATTTCTCCAGCGATCATCCTTTCCAGAGGAACCCCGTAGATCATTTTTTCTGCATTGTAAATATCCATGGAATTGGCATCCACAGATGGCGCATAGAATTGTATGGCGTGATTGCGCGCAAGTTCACGGTAATTAACCGGGAATAAGGGGCGTGGGTCCATCCTCATTATACTATAGGATAAAGACATACATGCACATGAGGTCCGAGCCTCCGACAGAAATTCAAAAATGGTTCCGATTGAAAAAATGAAACAAATAGGGATTACAATGGCAACGCGTTTTAACCGTGCATTCCAGCAGTCATTGATAAGCTGACATCGGGGCGCATATTTTGAAAATAAGGCATAGATGACAAAGGTTGGTAAAAACATGCCTCTCATCGAATAGTTATTGCAGTCAGTAAAAGCGACAATATATGTAGAGAGAAAAAATAATAATGCTGCAACGAAATACTTCTTTTCTTTATTACTAAACCGGGGGAACAGAAAAAACAGCACCACAGGTATAAAGCCAAACTCAACCAAAGTGACTAAAAATAACCATGTGGGAAATGATAGGAGTTTGTTGATAATAAAATTATCAGTGAAAGCAAGATGAAAACTGGCGGGAATAAAGCCCATTCCGGGTGGTCTGTGCAAAAAAAGCTGAATTGGCAGAAGTACTGTAATGATTAGAATTGGTAAAACGCGAATATTGAAAAATCGTTTGATAATCAACCTGTATTCAATGGCACAGAAGAGAGGCACAGAAAAAACGGCAAACACACTGCTGTAAAACCCGGTTATCAATAATAAACCGACAACCAGGGCTTTAGTTTTTTTTTGTACATATCTGGTTTTTGAAAGGAAGATGAATGCCAATACAGTTGCGTAAAACCCCAGTGTGTTTGGCATGGTCCAGAATAATGAGGTGAAGAAAGGAGATATCTGGGCATATCCATGCAAAAATGTGGCTGCCTGCCACCATTCATGACGATTAACCAGCCGGGTCTTTGCAAAGACAATATCTGCAAGCCAATTCAGACCGCCAGAAGTCTGGGCATTTCTCTGCAAAAATGGGCCTTCTCGCCACCATTCGTGATGAAGATACACCGGGGTCTTTGACAAGACAATATCTGCAAGCCAATCCAGACCGCCAAAAGCAGTAAAAAGAAATACCATTATCCAAAGTGACCTGCGGTTTGGTGTTAATAGATTAACACTCTCAAGTAAACTGCCAAATATAAGAATATAATACAGCGAATTCCCCACGCAGATGGCATCCTTTAAAGTGATAAATGGGAGAGCCAGTTTCATGACGGCAAAAGGAATCATTGAAGCATAATAATAAGAGTAATAATAATCCTGGTTGGCAAAATGTCTGAGCGGAAAAGAGTCCGACATCGTCATGGAAATCAGGCCGGATATTCGCTGCGGATCGTCCCATTGTACGTGAACAATGTTGCCTGGAAGCCATTCCAGCAAGTAGGGGATACGTAAAAGTGTCAGCAGAAGCCAAAAGCTGGCCAGCCAGCTAATCATCCCCCACGAAATGTATAAAGGTGTTCGTTTGACAGATGCCTGAAAAACAAGCCGGCTACCTGCCAGCAAACATGCGGGGTAAATAAAGAGAAGCCACCAGACCGGGGTTTTGAGGATGTTGCAAAATACCAGTGTGAAGAGATTGCTTATCAAGACCAGAGCAAGGGTCTTTGTGAAAAGTAAGCGGGTTAAAGCGGAACCGAGAATGGTGTTTCCCAAGGATCTCATAAATACGCGTATTTAGAATCAAAAAAATATGATGGGAACTCACTTTGGAATGGAGCGAATATAGGACTGGGTCGGTTGGTTGTCAAGGCAAATGTAGGCGGAAGCGCTGCGCTTTCACTCACCAAGGCCTGTGAAGTATTATCATGGAGCATTTATTACTCCAATAAAACATGCTTCGTGATCGTTTAGTAAACCAAAAGCAAGCAGCCCTGTGTTTGGTGGAATTTTAGCAAATCCAATCCATGCCGGTTCCGACATGTACGGAAAGCCTCCCCTCGCTGGTAGAGCATTTGTATAGCCCCCTGTCCCTAGGCCAACAATGGTAAAGAACTCATCAACCAATAGAATTCGTTTAATCGGTTTATTTTTTTGTACATCGGTCGCTTGCCCTCGGATATAAACACCTTGTCCCTCGCTGATCCTTTGCACCAAATCGATATGTCCTTTAATAAGAGAACCATCAGCACTGATCGAAACCACATCGCCAAGCGTCCGACCGACCCAGTGCGTTACCGGATCATGAAAGAAAGAAAAGCTGTTCTGCTTGAGAAACTGAACAAGCTTAGCAGGTTCTGTGCCGTCTTTTGTTTTCTTTGGCGAAATAGCATCAAGAATATATTGATCAGGAACAATGGGATTGAACTGCGGATCGCTAAGCCCGACGGCTAAACAATCGGCTGCGGTGCGCACACGATTGGCAGGCTCCCATGCAATGTATTTATCCTCTCTCAGCAATTTTACCTGCATGCAGGTAACCGTTACCAAGATCAGCACGAGCAGGAGTTTAAGATACCGGGAATAAGCAGCGTATGAAGCCCAAAAAAGCACTTGGGCAGCCCAGAAAATACTGCAGATCGCAATATAGCGGCTGGCAAGTGGATAGCCAAATTTCCATGAAAATCGGCCTAAGGCTGTTGAGCCTAAGGAAATGATTATAAAAAGCGATATTCCCCAAAGTGCTATCTGCCGGGGCTGGGTAATATGCCTCGTCCAAATATGCCATCCGCCAAAAAGCAGGAGAAAGATGCCTGCGAGACCCAAAGCAGAATCAATAAATTTTCCCAGGAGGTTAAAAGGATTGCCTATCAATAATAAATAAAAGCGCAAAAACCCGAGCGGATCTTTCAATGCATTGCTATAGGGGGGGAGTTCGTTAGGTCTAATAAAATCATGGGTATATAAGTATAAAAAAAATAAAAATAAAACCCCCACACCAACTGCGAGGCGGTAGCTGCGCGAAGACAAAGCCAGCACAATGCACAATACCAGCCCTATAAACAGGCCATTGGCCATGGTGAATGCTGCAGTAATCCAGCTGATCAAAAAACCAATGACCGGCCACAAGGTTGATAAGCCCCGGTCATGTTTTTCCTGTGCCAGGGCATAACAAAAAAAGGCGCATGAGGCGAGCAGGCAAACCAGTGTTATTTGGTCCTCGAAAGCCCAAAGAAAAATCTCATACGACATAAAGGAAAACAGCAACACCAGAACCGAACTTTTTATGATTTTGTGATTAACGGCTGTGGTTTTTGAACTGCTCATGCATAGAAGAACTACTGCATGAAGGCATTGGGCACAGATGGCAAATATTATTAAAAAGGCGGCGCGCCCGCTAAAAAAAGTATAGTCTATAAGGGTTAAAAGTCTCTGGGTGACAATTCTGTGTTCATTGTGAAAATTGAACCAGTCCTGGATTGAGAGTTCTCCTTGCAGAAAACATTTCATAAAAGCAACTGAGCCCCATTCGTCCCAAAACGGAATAGGCAGCCAATTTTGATATGTCGCAACAAGCGTCGACACACATACAAAACCCGCCAAACACATGAATATAATCGGCAGGGCCGTATCAGGCAGCCATTTTTTACTGGAAGACATACTAGAAAAAAGCACGTTTTTTCTCAATAAAGAATAAGGAATTTCCGACATCCGCCGCGGCGGACCACTACAGGTATTGTCCGGTAAGCATCAGTATGATGATTTCTTTAACATTTCTCTGCGTCGGCATGCCGAGCCGACTTCCCTGCGTCTCCCAATAGTCGTTACTGTATAGTTGGTATAATGCCGGTACATTGCTGCTCAAGGTGTATGCTATACACAAGACAATAACCGCTGTTGTGAGGCCTTTGATCCGCTTATCGGGTGTTGACCGGCCAAAAACTTTTTTTATTAAATGAGGTACGCTCTGGAATCCGCGCACAGTAAGCAGGATTATGCACCCTGAAGCGTCATATAAAAAACGTGGGCCAAAGCACCAGTCCTGATACCAATAAAAAAGATAGCCAAGGGCAAGGCAGAAAAATGAGCTAAACAGAATCACATCCCAGCGATTAACCCTGCCCGCGGCAAACAGAATAAAAACAAATGCCAGCGACGGGATGGGCCATTCAAAGAGATATTTATTCAGGCCGACAAAATTATTCAATGTATACCGGATACCACTTTCCATTGTGTGGGGGTGGCCCCAGCCGGAATGGCCGAATCCGGGCAAAACTTCCTTGCCGTAAAGGACCTCATAGCCGAACAGAAACGGATCACCGTTTGTCTGCCAGTTAAACGCGAGCAGTATTCCTATAAAAATTAAAGTCACGGATGATAGTGCCAAAAAAGGTAACCAGTACTGTTTGAACCGCTTCACCAGAAGCCAGCATGCATAAACCATAAAAGGCAGGGCGAGCGTCGCCGCGCTCATTGGCCGTATGTTTATGATCCAGCCAAGAGCCGCTCCGGCAACAAGGGCCGACAGAATGCTCTGCAGGCGCACGGTTCTGGCATAGAAAAGCATAAATACCGTGAACAGGAACAGTGCGGTGACATTGTTCATGAACTCCGATGACATAAAAAGAATAAACGGCGAAAGCAGGCCGAGAAAAGAGGCGACCCTTCCAACCGCATCGCCGTACAGCTCCCTGCCCAGAAAATACAGCAGCACAATGGTAAGCGTTCCCAGAAGGGGGTTGACTATCCACGGAGCGCCGGCCAGGATGCCAAGCATCAGCAGAAAGGAATGCCCGGGAGGATACTGCGAATACCACTTGTCGGTAGAGATGATGTGCTCGTAGTTGAGCTCCGCCAGCGGCGGAGGCAAGGCGGTCAAATGGCCGTGGGCGAAAATGGTGCCATGAAAAAACTGGGCGAAGCTGTCCTGAATATGCGGGCGATGCTCAAAAGCATAAAAAGAAATCAGGTTGGTGCAAAGAAACTCTATTAAAAACAGGCCTGCTAAAAACCATGGCAGCTTTATGGTGAGAAAACATGCCCGCAGGCGGCTCCACAGGCTCCAATCGGCTATAAAGCCTGAGATGCCCGTAAAAAAAAAGCAGACGCCATAGAGCCCAAGCGTCACATAAAGCGCGGCAGAACACACCGGCATTTGCGCGGGGTCTGTTTTTTCGGTGAGAAAAAACCCGGGAAAAAATGTAATGCAAAAAAAGATTAAGGATAGAGAGAAAAAACAAAGCGCGGATTTGTTTCTCAACAGGTGTGCAGCCGAGCTTCGCACCGAACGAAAAAGAAAAGCAATTGCAGGAAGCAGCAAGCCCGAAAGCCAGATAAAATTATAATAGTCTGATTTGAAGGTTCCCAGGAAGGGGAAGCGGAATTCAACAAAGTCAGGAGTGAATTCAAAAAGGTCGCGAGATACGTTTTTCACTACGATATTGCTCAGATACCAGGGGCCGTTGCGTTCAAATATCATGTACAGCAGCACTGCTCCCGCAACGCATAGAATGATTTTTAAAAACCCCTCAAAAAAACGCAAAGACATATTTGATGCTCCGATTTCTGCTCAGGGTGAGGATTGGCGCTTAAGCGCATTTTAGTTTTTTAATTATTTACTGACATTATCTATATTTTTAAATTATTTTCAAGAAAAACAAAGCCAGGAAGTAAATGTAGACGCAAGATGCGAGGCGGACTTTTGGGCGTGGTCTGCGGTGCTGATCTAAAAAAATGTAAAAAATATGGGCTTGAATTGGCAGTTTTTACAATAGGATTTTGACTTTGCAGGATATTCCCTGAGGGAATTTATACCGGGTTTGCGCTAACTCCTAATACAGCTTATGAACCAAATATGCTGTGCTTTATGAATAACCATATGCCATTACATGAAGTGCAGAAATTAACATTCTGGTTGTCTCCAAAGCTGAAGTTGACTGTGGTAGCAATTCTCTTGAGCTCTCTGGATTTCCGCGTGCGCGAGAATGACAAGTTTTTTCAGTATATTTTCTCTCTAGCCGTCATCCCCGCGAAGGCGGGGATTCAGATTTTGGGGTTACTTCAGCTTTGGAGATAACCATCATTAACATTTATAGAAAAATTGCTGGCACCTGCCTTATCTATGCAAGCATTCAACTCGTGTCTTAGAATAGGAAGTCATAGGTGTCAGTATCGGTGACAACTTGAACTCCAATGACATTGCATCCGATTGACTGAAGAACGATTGAATTCGAAAACCTCAGTGTTTTCTTTTCATATTGCGAGGTGAGGCAGTCTGCTGGGGTGACTGTGATATTCTCAACCATGACTTCATCAACAATTGCCTTGACTTCGATTATCGTAACCCCTTGTTCTATTCTTTTTTCGACCTCGACTGGTCTAGTGTCGCACCCGGCAAAAGCCAGAAGCGCAGCGGCAAAAACAATGAATTGTTTCATTTGACCCTCCCTTTTTTAATGATTTTCCATGACGGATATTAAATGAAGCAGCATTCACTGTGCCGGTTCAGCCGTACTTGACAGGAATTCGCTTTGGATGTGAAGAATATAAAATGGGAGTGATTGTGTGTCAATATAAAATACGCCTCAAGATGGGGGGGCAGCGTATTTCTTCCTCGCCCCCGCGAGGGGGAGAGGATTAGAGGTGAGGGGGCATTTTATATCACCCGTCATCCCGACCTTCTCCCGCAAGGGGAGAAGGAGCTCTTTATTCACATGTATGGAGGGTGACTCCTGACTTCGAACGCTAAGC
>CAIWCT010000445.1 GCA_903911225.1 uncultured delta proteobacterium | reverse complement strand
GAGCATATCCCCTCGTTTTGCACGGGCTGCTACCGCCTGGGCCGGGTGGGCAAAGACTTTATGGACATAGCCAAGCCCGGCCTCATCAAGCAGCACTGCCTGCCCAATGCCATGTTTACCTTTTCGGAATACCTGCATGATTTTGCCGATGGCGAGCTGAAGCAAAAAGGCTTTGCCCTTATTGAGCGCATGCTGCAGAATGATATCACTGCCAAAAACCTGCAGGAGGTAACCCGCAAAAATCTTGACCGCATAACCAAAGGAGAAAGGGATCTTTATTTGTAATGGTTGTTGGATTAGTTTCATTGGTCCAATTGGTTAATTAGTTAAAAACAATAAAACAAATTTTTATGGCTACAATTAAAAGATTTGAGGAACTGGAGTGCTGGCAGGAGGCAAGAAAACTTGTTGGTGTCATATATGCACTTACAAAAAAAAGTGGGTTTAAAAACGATTTTGAATTAAGAAATCAGGTTGTGCGAAGCGCCACATCCGTTATGGCAAATATTGCTGAGGGCTTTCATCGCTCTAGCAGAAAGGATTTTTTAAAATTTCTCGATTATTCACGCTCTTCAATTGCAGAAACGCTCAGCCATTGCTATATCAGCCTCGACCAACAGTATATTAGTGACTCTGAGATGCAGGCAGTGAACGACCAAACCCTGCTTGTCTGGAAAAAAATTAACGCTTTTATCGCGTATCTTGATGGGTGCGAAACCGGCAATAAAAACAAATAAAACTAATTCCACTAATTGAACTAATCGAACTGTTTTTGCATGCTCACAGACGAACCCCTATTATTTGACGCCCCGCTTTCCCACAGCGAGATTGTGCAGTTTTTAAAAGAAGACGATCTTGCGGCGCTGGCAAAGCTCTATACGACCGCAGATGATGTGCGTTTCCTGTGCGTGGGCGACGATATCCATGTGCGGGCGCTCATCAATTTTTCAAACCACTGCCGCCGCAACTGCCTGTACTGCGGCCTGCGTCAGGGCAATGCCGAATTGACGCGCTTCCGCATGAACGAAAATGAAATCATCAGCGCAGCCATCAAAGCATATAAAAAAGGCTATCGAACGGTTGTTCTGCAGTCTGGCGAGGATGAGCTGTATACGGAAAAAGTCATATGCCGCATTATCATCGGCATAAAGCAGTCCTGCGATATTGCCATAACCCTGTCTCTGGGCGAACGCCCGTATAAAACCCTGAAAGCATGGTTCAACGAGGGCGCCGACCGCTATCTGCTCAAGCATGAAACCAGCGACCCGGAACTCTATGAACAGCTGCATCCCGATTTGCGTTTTGACCACCGCATCGACATGCTCCGAAATCTCAAAGAAATCGGCTATCAGACCGGCTCAGGCATCATGGTCGGGATACCGGGCCAGACCTATGAATCGGTGGCAAACGACATCCTGCTGTTCAAGGAACTTGATATCGATATGATCGGCTGCGGCCCCTATATTTACAATCCAAAAACACCGCTGCAGGCAGCAACTCCGGATGAAAATCTGTATATCCAGCCCAAACCGGAATACGTTTACAAAGTCGTAGCCCTCTCGCGCATCGTCACCCGCGATACGCACATACCGGCCACCACCGCTCTTTCTGCGCTCAATCCCGAATTGGGCATCCTCTCTGCACTCAGCGCAGGGGCAAATGTCATCATGATCAATGAAACACCGGAACAATATAGAAGATTGTATGAAATATACCCCAAGGATGAAACGCCGGCAGATATTCTATCGCCTGAAAACCCCTTTGAGACTATTGAGCAGTTGACCGGACGACACGTCGCCCGCGATTACGGCCACCGGCATCTGTAAAATCTGTTCATCTGTACAATAAAAAAAGCCGGGTTTCCTTGTACATGCTTGCCAAAAAAGCCTTGAACATCATAGGCCAGAGGCTATACTTCTAAGTAGAAGCTACTAAAACGAGGTGCGACCATGTCAGCTATATCTTTAAAAAAAATATTCCATGACGGAGATTTTAAAAACTACTACGATGAGGGCCTGTTTTTAGTTTTAAGTCTTTTGATTCTTGTTCCCCTGGGACTATTCCTCTATGGTGTATTTTGCCTGATTATGTGCCTTGTACAGGAAATTTGCATTGAATAAAGCTCCTGTAAAAGCCTGCCTTACTGCTCTAATAAAATTTAATTAATATTTTTATAAATAAATTTTATTTTTTTATCATTTCACCCGGCCTACCATCTGAAATTTTTCAGCTATTTTCCCTTGCGAAATTCAAAAAAATATTCGATAATAAGTTATCGATAAATAATTATCGATAACTTATTATCGAATGAGGCTTCCATGATTGAAAAAATACTCACTACGCCATCGCTTCCCACTGTGCGACGCCTGCCGACATATCTGCGCCTGCTCAAGGAGCTTCAGGATGAAAAGCAGCACTACGTAAGCAGCACCTATATTGCCGAGCGGTTTCAGCTGGAGCCGATACAGGTCCGCAAAGACCTTGCCGCCATGGGCATAGTCGGGCAGCCACGCCTGGGGTTTGCTGTAACGGAGCTGACCTGCGCCATTATGCAATTTCTGGGGTGGAACAATGCAAGCGAAGCTTTTCTGATAGGCGCGGGCAATCTCGGCTCTGCCCTGGCAGGCTATAGCGGCTTTGCCGACTATGGCTTAAATATTGTCGCCGCCTTTGATGTCGACAAAAGCAAAATCGGCACGCGCATCCATGACATCAAGGTATTCCCCCTGCAAAAACTGCCGGATCTTGCCCTGCGCCTGCATGTGCATATCGGCATTCTCACGCTTCCGGCGGCAGCGGCGCAAACCACCACCGACATGCTGGTGCAGGCAGGCATTACGGCAATCTGGAACTTCACGCCCGTCAAGCTCATGGCGCCTAAAGGCGTCATCGTTGAAAAGGTTGATCTGGCGGCAAGCCTTGCTGTGCTGTCACGCAGTGTGAAGGAAAAGCTTCCACTGAAAATTGCTCAAGGAGCATAAAATGGACAGCGCGGATAAAATTATAGTAGTCGTCTGCATGGGCAGCTCCTGCTTTTCCCGGGGCAACAGCCTAACGCTGAAGCTCCTGCAGGACTATATCCATGAAAACGGCATCGAGGACCGTGTCGAGCTCAAGGGCAGCCTGTGCGAGGACTGCTGCAAATGCGGGCCCAATATCACCATCAATGGCGCTCGCTACAGCGAGGTCTCCGCTGATGCATGCCTGCAACACCTGGCAGAGCACCTGCAAAGCAACGGCTGCCGCGAAGCAGGGCCTTTATCGTAAATATACAAATCGAGGATTTTGCCATGGCCACAATCTCTTCAAAACCCATATATACCGAAACCGCGCAATGCCAGGACTGCTACAAATGCCTGCGCCAGTGTTCGGTAAAAGCCATCAAGATCGAAAACAGCCATGCCATGATCATGCCCGACCTGTGCGTGGCCTGCGGCCACTGCGTCGAGACCTGCCCGGTGGGGGCCAAGCGCGTACGCAATGACCTTGACCGGATGCGGGGCCTGCTGCTTAAAAAGAATCGGGTGATCGTATCTCTTGCCCCGAGCTTTATCGCCGAGTTTGACGATATCGGACCCGCCCGGCTTGCCGCGGCACTGCGAAAGCTCGGGTTCTACGGCGTATCGGAAACTGCCCTTGGCGCTCAGGAGGTATCAGCTCATACCGCGCAGATGCTGAAAAATACCGCCACTGGCATCCATATATCCTCTGCCTGCCCCACGGCTGTAGAGCTCATAAAAAAATATTATCCCCGCTGCGCGGAATTCGTCACTCCCATGCTATCGCCCGTGCTGGCCCACTGCAGGCTTTTGCGCCGGCAGTATGGCCCGGATATCGGCATCGTTTTTGTGGGCCCCTGCATCGCCAAAAAAGTTGAGGCTGACCAGCACCCCGAGCTTCTGGATGGAGCCATCACTTTCGAAGAACTGCGGCTGTGGTGGGAGCAGGCGGGCATCGACCCTGCAAAGATGCCCGCTTCGGCTGAGGCAAATTTTATCCCCGAGCCAGCGCAGGAAGGGGCGCTCTACCCTGTCGACGGCGGCATGGCCGCAGGCATCAAGGCAAACTGCACAATCCACGATGCCCGGTTCATGGTATTTTCCGGCATCGCTACCATAGGCGAGGCGCTCAAGGACATTGACCGCATAGTGACGCGCGCACCGCTGTTCATTGAAGTGCTTGCCTGCACGGGCGGCTGCGTCAACGGGCCCAAAGCGCGCAGGCAGAAAAGCACCGTCCTGAAGCGGCAGGAAATTATCGATTTCGCCCCCTACCCCGCCGATGCCATTCCGCGCATGCCCTGCATTGACATCGAGGCATCATGGGACATAGCACCTGTTATCGAAACGCACTGCAGCGACGGCGAGATGCGGGCTGCGCTCAAGCGCGTCGGGAAGGTAAGCCCGCAGGATGAGCTTAACTGCGGCTCCTGCGGCTATGACTCATGCCGGGGATTTGCCGTGGCGCTGCTCGGGGGGCGCGCTGAGCCCAGCATGTGCGCGGGCTATATGCGCAAGCTTGCCGGGAAAAAGGCCGATGCCCTGATCCGCACCATGCCCGCCGGCATTGTCATAGTCGACAGCACGATGCGCATTGTTGAATGCAACCGCAGGTTTGCCGAGCTTTTGGGGGCTGATGCGCTGACGCTCTACGAAGCCGGGGGCGGCCTAGACGGCGTTGAGATGCGGAAAATATCCTCCATACAATGGCTTTTCATGCGCGCCTTGTCGCAGCAGATGGAGTCTGTGGAAACGGACGTGAAGCTACGCGAAAGCGTGCTGCACGCCACAGTTTTCACCATCGAGCAGGAGCACCTTGCCGGCGGCATTTTCCAGGACATTACAGCCCCCGCCGTACAAAAGGAGCGCATCATCACCAAGGCCAAAGAGGTCATCGCCAAGAATATTGCAACGGTGCAGCAAATAGCCTATCTGCTGGGAGAAAACGCCGCGGACTCGGAAGTCATACTCAACTCAATCGTCACCTCATTTGCGCCTGAATCGATGGAAGCGGAAAAAAAGCATGACAGATGATCATCCCTTTATAGAAGTCGGTTTTTGGCAACAAGCCAAGGCGGGACAGCATGCCGCAGGCGATGTCTTTCTTTCAAACCGCTTACCCGGCCCGGACCGGCTTGTATGCGTGCTGTCCGACGGCCTGGGCAGCGGCATCAAGGCAAATGTGCTTGCCACCATGACGGCCACCATGGCCCTGAAATACGTATCGGCTGACATTAATATTAAAAAGGCCTCGGAAATCATCATGGAGACCCTGCCCGTGTGCAGCAGCCGCAAGATCGGCTATGCCACATTCACCATAGTGGATGTGGAGCATGACGGGCATGTGCGCATTATTGAATACGATAACCCGGCCTATGTGCTTATCAGGCAGGGCAAAAAAAAAGCCCTGGAGAAAAGCGTCATAGAGATACAGACAAAGCAGCTCGGCATCCGCGAGCTTCGCTACAGCAGCTTTACGGCGCAGGTTGAGGACCGCCTCGTGCTGATGACCGACGGCGTTACGCAGTCGGGCATGGGCAAAAAAGAAATGCCCGTAGGATGGAGCGATTCAAAAGCCGCCGATTTCATCACCGTGTCCTGCATGACCGAGCCCGGAATATCGGCGCGCAAGCTGTCGCGAAACGTTGTGCTGCGGGCCCTTCGAAACGATGACGACAGGCCCAAGGACGACATAAGCTGCGCAGTCATCAATTTCCGCACGCCCCGGCGTGCGCTGCTGCTTACGGGCCCGCCTTTTGATCCGGACCGCGACTCCGAAATAGCAGGGCTTATCAGGGATTTCAGCGGCATTAAGATCATTTGCGGCGGCACCACCGCCAATATTGTGGCCCGGGAGCTCAAGCGCAGCATCGACATCGACTTAAGCGAGCTTGACCCACAGATACCGCCGCCCTCACGCATGAACGGCGTGCACCTCATAACCGAAGGGACCATAACGCTCAGCCGCATGGCCGAGCATCTTGAAAACGGCGATGCGCCGGAAAGCCTTAAGCAGAACCCGGCGGTGCAGTTGATGCGATTGCTGATTGAGAGCGACATCATAGATTTCGTGGTCGGCACCAAAATAAACGAAGCGCATCAGGACCCGAACCTGCCGGTCGAGCTCGACATACGGCGCAACCTCATCCGCCGCATCGTGCGCCTGCTTAATGAAAAATACATGAAAGCGGCAACGATACGCTTTATTTGATTTTTATTTTTTAAAACAGCCAACGGCGCCAGCAAATGGATATTGAGGAGCTGCAATGGACAAGGAAAGCATCCGGAAATTCGAGTATATCTTTGAGATCGTGGAACGAAACGGCCGCAGCCCTGCCCGGCTTATACCGATTCTGCAGGCCGTGCAGGAGCAGTACCGCTATCTGCCCGAGGAAGTTCTCACCCTGGTGGCAACCGCCCTGGGCCTCTCTCCTGCCAAGGTGTTCGGCGTGGCCACGTTTTATTCCCATTTCACCCTGACCCCCAAGGGCAAATACCTCATCCGCATCTGCGACGGCACGGCCTGCCATGTAAAGCGCTCCGATGGTTTACTGGCGGCCCTGCGCGAAAAGCTTCGCCTGCGTGACGGTAGCGCCACAACGCCTGATATGTTGTTCACGCTGGAGACGGTTTCCTGCCTGGGGGCCTGCGGCCTTGCGCCCGCCATGGTCGTAAATGACGAGGTGCATGGTCAGCTGACACCGGAAAAAGCCGTTGCCTTAATTGATGAGCTTCTGCGCAAGGAGGATGAAAATGACAACTGAAAAGCTGGGGCTTGAAGCCATTCAGGCAGCATACCATAAAAAAGCCTCCGGCCTTACCAGCCGCATCATTATCTGCGCGGGCACCGGATGCGTGGCAAACGGCTCCCTGAAGGTCTATGACGCTTTGTGCGCCGCGATTGCCGCAGCAGGGCTTGAGCTCACGGTGGAACTGAAGGAAGAAAGCGGCGGAACACATGTTTCCCGCAGTGGCTGCCAGGGGTTCTGCCAGATGGGCCCGCTGGTCACCATACTGCCCCACAGCATTCTCTACACCAAAGTGCAGCCCGGCGATGTACCCGAGATCGTAGAGGAAACGCTGCGGGCCGGCCGGGTTGTCGAGCGGCTTCTGTATGAGAACCCCGCCGGCGGGCGGCGCTGCCGCGGCACGGACGATATTCCTTTTTATACGCGTCAGCACCGCTATGTGCTGAAAAAATGCGGCATCATCGATCCCGAGGATATTGCTGAATACATAGCAGGCGGCGGCTATGCTGCCGCCCGCAAGGCGGTTCTTGACATGACAGGTGAGCAGCTCTGCCTCGAAATGCTCGATGCGGGCCTGCGGGGCCGCGGCGGCGGCGGCTTTCCCACGGGCATGAAATGGGACATGGCGCGCAAGCAGCCCGAGGGGAAAAAATACATAATCTGCAATGGCGACGAGGGCGACCCGGGCGCATTCATGGACCGCAGCGTCATGGAGGGCAACCCGCACAGCGTTATTGAGGGCATGATCATTGCCGGCCGCGCAATCGGAGCCGATGAAGGCTATATCTATGTGCGCGCCGAATACCCCCTGGCGGTGCGGCGCATGCGCAAAGCACTTGAGGATGCGCGCAGCCTCGGCATACTGGGCGATGCGGTTTTCAGAAGCCAGCTTTCTTTCAACCTGCAGGTTATGGAGGGAGCAGGCGCTTTTGTCTGCGGAGAAGAGACCGCCATGATCGCCTCCATACAGGGCAGCCGCGGCATGCCCATGCCCAAGCCGCCGTTTCCGGTGCAAAGCGGCCTGTGGGGCAGGCCAACGGTCATCAACAATGTTGAAACCCTTGCAAGCGTGCCCCTTATCATTGCCGGCGGAGCCGCAGCCTTCAGGAGCATGGGCACGAAGAATTCGCCCGGCACCAAAACATTTGCCGTAACCGGCCATGTGGCAAACACGGGCTTAATCGAGGTGCCCTTCGGCACCACGCTGCGGGAGATAATATTTGACATCGCCGGCGGAGTCACAGCCGACGATGAAACGATACGAAACGATGCTTTTAAAGCCGTGCAGATCGGCGGTCCCTCGGGCGGCTGCCTCACCGAAAAAGACCTCGACCTGCCGCTTGACTTCGACAACCTCCAGTTTGCCGGCGCCATGGTCGGCTCGGGCGGCCTGGTGGTCATGAACTCGGGCACCTGCATGGTGGGCATCGCCCGCTTTTTCATGCAATTTACGCAGAACGAATCCTGCGGCAAATGCGTGCTGTGCAGAGAGGGCACGCGCCAGATGCTGGACCTGCTCGACGATATAATTGAAGGCCGCGCAGACAGCTCTACGCTCGGGCTGCTCAAAGATCTTGGCCGGTGCGTGAAGAAAGGCTCGCTCTGCGGCCTTGGCAAAACCGCACCCAACCCCGTGCTCTCGACACTTGCCAAATTTCCCGACGAATACATGGCCCATGTAGAGCAGAAGTACTGCCCCACGGGCCGGTGCCGGGCGCTGGTGAAATTCCGGATATTGCCCGAGTACTGCAAGGGCTGCATGCTGTGCAAGAAGAAATGCCCTGTCGGTGCCATCACGGGTGAAAAAGGTGCGCCCCATGAAATCAATCTGGCAACGTGCATCAAATGCGGAGTCTGCATAGAAGTCTGCCGGCTGAAAGCAATTACAGGAGCCTGAGTTATGAATGCAAAAAATACCATGACTATTGATAAAACTGTCATACCCATTGAGGGCGAGAAAAATATTTTGGAAGTGGTGCGCAAGGCGGGCATCGACCTGCCGACCTTCTGCTATCACTCCGAGCTGAGCGTCAACGGCGCCTGCAGGCTCTGCATGGTGGAGGTGGCGGGCCGGGGCCTTATGTGGGCCTGCTCTACCCCGCCCGAGCCGGGCATGATAATTCAGACCACCACGCAGGAAATACGGGAAATGCGCAAAATCATTGTAGAGCTTCTGCTTGCAAGCCATGAGCAGGCCTGCCCCACCTGCGCCAAAAGCGCCAGTTGCCAGCTTCAGGCACTGGCCCGCAAGCTGGGCGTAAAAAGCGTGCGCTATAAGCCTAAGCAGCGAAAAATGCCACTTGATATGTCCTCGGACAGCCTCATGCGCGATCCCAATAAATGCGTTCTGTGCGGCGACTGCGTGCGCATCTGCGCCGAGGTGCAGTCTGTGGGGGCCATAGATTTTGCCTACCGCGGAGCTCAGTCAGCGGTTGTGCCCTGCTTCGGCCGAGAGCTGGGCAAGGTCGAGTGCGTGAACTGCGGCCAGTGCGCCCGCGTCTGCCCGACCGGCGCCATAGTCCCGAAGCCCGAGGTCGAAGATGTGTGGCGGGTGCTTGACGATACTCAGTATGTGGTCGTGGCGCAGGTGGCACCTGCAGTGCGCGTTGCCCTGGGGGAGCTGTTCGGCCTTGATCCGGGCACGGCAGTCACCGGCCAAATGGTTGCCGCCCTGCGCAAGCTCGGTTTTGACCGCGTGTTTGATACATCATTTACCGCCGACCTGACCGTCATCGAAGAAACTCATGAGTTTCTGGAGCGCTTCAAAAAGGGCGAGCGACTGCCCCAGTTTACCTCATGCTGCCCGGCATGGGTGAAGTTCATGGAGCAGTATTACCCGGAGCTGCTCCCGAATCTCTCATCATGCCGCTCGCCCCAGCAGATGTTCGGCTCGCTGTGCAAGGAAATGCTCTCAGCCGAGCTTGGCGTAAAAAAAGAAAAGATCATAGTTGTGTCCATCATGCCCTGCACCGCTAAAAAATCAGAAGCCCGGCGGCCGGAATTCGAACATGACGGGCTGCGGGATGTGGACTATGTTCTGACCACGCAGGAGCTTGCACAGATGATCGATGAGGCGGGCATGCCGTTTAATAATTTCGAGCCCGATTCCTTTGATATGCCCTTCGGTTTCAAGACCGGCGCGGGCATTATCTTCGGCAACTCGGGCGGCGTGAGCGAGGCCGTGCTGAGGCTTGCCGTTGAAAAAATCACCGGCGCCCGGCCGCAGCAGTGCGAAATACTGCAGGTGCGCGGCAACGCTGAGGTGCGCGAGCTTGAGCTTAAAGTGGGCGATAAAAACCTGCGTCTTGCCATTGTAAGCGGACTGGGCAATGCCCGCAATATTTTAGAAAAAGTAAAAAGCGGTGAAGCCGCCTATGACCTTATCGAAGTCATGGCCTGCCCGGGCGGCTGCATCGGTGGTGCGGGACAGCCCGTGTACCGTGAGCAGAATGTTAAGCGCAGCCGCACCAAAGGCCTCTATGACCATGAAACCCTCATGCAGCTGCGGCACGCGCAGGACAATCCCTTTGTGCAGGGCCTCTACAAAACGCATCTGGACGGCATCGGGGGCCACGATGCCCACAAACTGCTGCATACGGGCTATCAGTCGCGCCGCCGCAGCTCCGATGAAGACGTGCCCGTGCACACCGCAGGCAGCACCGCTCAGGAGCCGCTTGAGATTTCGGTCTGCTTCGGCACGAGCTGCTTCCTGCGGGGATCGCAGAAACTGATGCACGACATTCTCGACCATATCCGGGAGCACGACCTTGGCCGGAAGGTTGATGTGCGGGCGTCATTCTGCTTTGAGCAATGCGACCGCGGCCCCACCGTACGCATAGGCGATGAGATTATACACAAATGCACTATTGAAAATATAGAGGCTCTGCTTGCGAAGAAAAAATTAAAGTGACCATCCTCTTTCTGCTGATAAATCATAAGCCATGCCCGTTCACCGGCATGGCTTATGATTTATTCAACGTCCCACTCCATATTGACTTTATCTTATCCTGTATATTTATACACTCGTGTACTCGCTGCAGCCCCGCGTTCAGGTGAAAAGAATAAATCTTGATTTGCTATTTTTATTGGTCTATATTTAGACCAATAAATAAGTCAAAATAAGGAGCTATATTATGAAAACCATTTCCATTACAAATGACATTGTTCCTATTGCCGAGTTCAAAACAGGCATATCCAAGTGGTTCAAAAGCCTCAAAGTTACCGGACATCCTCTGGTTATCACACAAAACGGGAAGCCAGCCGGCGTTCTATTGTCACCAGGTGACTATGACGAACTGGTATATAAAAAATCTTTTCTTGATTCCGTCGGCAGAGGGATATCGGATGCGGAAAGCGGAAAAACCTATCGGAGCGAAGAGGTTCGAGCGGCATTAAGAGCAAGAAAAAACAAGGGCTAATTACTGATGAGAATCAGATGGACACATGAAGCACTTGATCGATTAATCGAAATTGAAGAGTATATTTCGAAAAACACCCCGGCTCGGGCAATACAATTTGTGGATCAACTTATTGAACACGCGGAATCATTAACGGACAAACCACATATGGGCAGGGCAGTACCTGAACTCGCCAACCCTGACATAAGAGAACTAGTATTTAAAAAATATCGCATTGTCTATCGGCTCAAAGTAAATCACATCGAAATACTTACTGTTTTTGAAGGACACAGGTTAATGCGAATCAATGAAATTGATCTTTAGTATAAACGAAACGGTGGCGGCTGTTCTATTTTCTAATCTCACGCGGTTAAAAGTTTTTTTAACAATTTTTTTTTAATGCGATAGTTTGCTGCGCCACTGCAACTCTTTTATGTAAATCTTGATTTTTCTTCTCAGCAGGTAGACAATACCCTTGAATGGTAAGGGTGTTCAAGGTATTTTAAATTTTTTGTCAAAAAGAAGGATGGCAAATGGAATCTTTTTTGAACCGCCTGTACGGATTTGACAAATCAAAAATAGAGCACAGAAAATATCTGCGGTTTTTATTATCTCTTCATGCGGAATGTCATTACACGACCGAAGAAACAGCGCAGGAATGCAGAATAGTTGATATGTGCGATCAGGGCCTGGGCTTTGAGCTGGATACGCCTGTTGATATGCGCGATGGGCAGAACGTGCTGCTTACCATATTTCTTCCAGACAGAAAAATGCCGGTAAACGCTATTGTAAAACTGCAATGGATCAAAACCTCCAATGATGGATTCCTTAAACAGCGGGTAGGCAGCCGCCTCCTTTTTATAGATGCAAAGGAAAAAGCGCAGCTGCTGCAGCATGCCCATACCATGAGGCTCGTAGGCGTTGCTAAAAACAGTTTTATTTTACGTGCTATGGCTTTTCGCTATCGGAGATTTCAGTAAACAAAACGGCGCAGGCTGTATTTCTGATCTTGTGCGGTTGAAGGTTTTCCTTTAGCCGCTTTTTCAATATTGATACACGAATCACAGGAAAGGCCATCCATTGCTGCACATATTTATTGATGCCGATGCCTGCCCGGTGAAGGATGAGGTGTACCGCGTGGCGAAGCGCTATGGCCTTTCGGTAACGCTGGTGGCAAACTCCTGGATGCGCGTGCCCAAAGATGAATGGATACATCTTGAAGTCGTATCGGGCGGATTTGATGCGGCTGATGATTTTATAGCCGAACATGCCGGGAAGGATGACATTGTAATCTCTGCCGACATTCCGCTTGCGGCCCGGTGCCTGGCAAAGGGCGCCTGTGTTCTTGGCTCGACGGGCAGACCGTTTACAGAAGATAATATAGGCTCGGCGCTGGCAACGCGGGAATTGCTCTCGGGGCTGCGAGACCTGGGGGAAATCGGCGGCGGGCCCCCGCCCTTCAGCAAGCGCGACCGCTCTCAATTCCTGCAAGAGCTTGACAAAATGATACAGGCCATCCGCAGGAAGCAGGGATAAATATAAAGGCTATATGCTCTTTCCCCCGCCATCTTGACAAACCAGAGGCTCTTGCGTTATGGTGAACCCCACAACTGCATAAACGAATCAAAGGAGAGCGCATGAAAACGATTTCCGTTGGCCTTATAGGCTTTGGCACCGTAGGAACGGGCGTAGCAAAAATTCTTGAAAAAAACGCCGGTCTCCTGTATCAGCGCACCGGCGCACATATTGAGCTGAAAAAAATTGCCGACCTCGATATAAAGCGCAGCCGCGGCGTGAGGCTTAAAAAAGGCGTGCTCACCACCAGCGCAGATGAGATCGTCAACAATCCAGAAATCGATATCGTTGTGGAGCTCATAGGCGGCATCGAGCCTGCGCGCAGACTGATTCTAAAAGCCCTGGAAAACGGCAAGCATGTCGTAACGGCCAACAAGGCACTGCTCTCGGCCCACGGCTGGGAAATATTCAGCGCGGCCCGGCTCACGGGCGTTGATGTGGCTTTCGAGGCAAGTGTGGGCGGCGGTATTCCCATCATCAGAACCATGCAGGAGGGATTTGCCTCAGACCGTATTTCGGGGTTTCTCGGCATACTCAACGGCACGTCAAACTATATCCTCAGCCGCATGACCGATGAAGGCGCTGATTTCAAGGCCGTGCTCAAAGACGCGCAGGCTCAAGGGTATGCTGAAGCAGACCCCACCTTTGACGTGGAGGGAATTGATACGGCTCATAAGCTCAATGTGCTGCTCTCGCTTGCCTTCGGCGGCAAAGCTGACCCCAAAAAGATATACACCGAAGGCATTTCAAGCATCACGCCCCTTGATATCGATTTTGCCCGGCAGCTTGGCTACAAAATAAAGCTGCTTGCTATATGCAGCGGCCATGGCAGCGAAATTGATGCGCGTGTGCACCCGAGCCTTATTCCTGAAAAGCATATGCTGGCGCAGGTTGGCGGCGCCTTCAACGCCATCTTTGTTCAGGGCCAGGATGTGGGGCCAACCATGTTTTACGGCCGCGGTGCGGGCATGATGCCTACCGGCAGCGCCGTGGTGGCGGATATCGTGAGCATTGCCCGCAATATCGTCAAGGGTGTTTCAGACCGCGTGCCGCTGCTGCCCTACGGCAGCAAGGCACCGAAAGCAATACGCATCAAACCCATGAGCGACGTCCAGACCCGCTACTACCTGCGCTTTAGTGCAGTCGATAAACCCGGCGTGCTGTCTTCCATTTCAGGCGCCCTTGGCCGCAACCATATCAGCATCCACTCCGTGGTGCAGAAAGGCCGCGACACCAGTAACACCGCCGTGTCCATTTTCATGCTCACGCATGAGGCAAAAGAATCAGACCTTCAAAAGGCCATACGCCAGCTTGAAAAGCTCTCCATGCTCAAGGGGAAAACAATGGTGATACGGATTGTCGAGGATATCCCGGCGGCAGGGTAATTGTAAGAGGCCAGTAATGCTATAGAGCTAATTTATAATAAATTTAAGCTCTCTGCAAATCTAACTTATATCACGCAGTGTGCAGTTTTTCTGATTTTCTCTAGGAGTCTGTCGGACTTAAAATTGACATCCAAGTGAACAGCTAAAATCCGTGGGACAAGCTGATCAAATTTCGACCAATAGTTTTGTCGGTGTTTTTATTTTATCTGTTTGCAACTCCAGCATGCCCCTATTTTGGG
>CAIWCT010000444.1 GCA_903911225.1 uncultured delta proteobacterium | reverse complement strand
CGAGATGTGCCTGATCGGGCTGCCCGTGCCCGCAGGGTTCACCATCACCACTGAGTGCTGTGTGGATTATTTCAAGGCAGGCGGCAAATATGCCGGCAGCCTTGACGCCGAAGTGAAGGCCGCTCTGAAGAAGGTCGAGCGAGACATGGGCATGGGATTCGGCGATCCCAAAAACCCGCTGCTCATCTCCTGCCGTTCCGGCGCCCGCTCCTCAATGCCGGGCATGATGGAAACGGTCCTGAATGTCGGCCTGTCGTCAAAAACTATTCCCGGTATGATCAAAAAAACGGGCAATGCGCGCTTTGTCTATGACGCCTACCGCCGCCTCATCATGATGTATGCCGACGTGGTCATGGAAAAGGCCGAGGGCATCGAGCTTGGAGAAGGCAAGGGCATCCGCAAGCAGCTTGATGAAATGCTCGGGGACTATAAAAAGAAAAAAGGCTGCAAGCTGGACACCGATCTCACTGCCGATGATCTGCAGAAACTGGTGGAAGCTTTCAAGAAAAAAGTAAAGCAGGTGCTCAAGAAAGACTTCCCCGATGATCCCTGGAAGCAGCTCTGGGGCGGCATCGGCGCGGTGTTTAAAAGCTGGAACGGCAAGCGCGCCATCTCCTATCGCCGCATTGAAAACATTCCCGATGAGTGGGGCACGGCGGTAAATGTCCAGTCCATGGTGTTCGGCAATATGGGCGATTCATCTGCTACCGGCGTTGCCTTCACGCGTAACCCCGCAACAGGTGAAAACAAGTTCTACGGCGAGTGGCTCGTCAATGCCCAGGGCGAAGATGTTGTGGCGGGTATCCGCACCCCCAATCCACTTAACAATGAAACTAAAAACGAGCAGAACAAGCATCTGCCGTCGCTGCAGCAGGCCATGCCCGCGATTTACAAGCAGCTCATGGGATTCCGCGCACGGCTTGAAAAGCACTACAGCGACATGCAGGACATCGAATTCACCATTCAGGAAGGCAGGCTCTACATGCTGCAGTGCCGGGGCGGCAAGCGCACGGGCACCGCGGCCCTCAACATGGCCATGGACATGCTGGCCGAGAAGCTGATCGATGAGAAGACCCTTATCAGCCGGGTTGAGCCCGCGCACCTTGACCAGCTGCTGCATCCCTTTGTTGATCCGGCGGCCGAGAAAAAGGCAAAGGTCATCACCCGGGGGCTTCCCGCAGGCCCCGGCGGCGCAACGGGCCATATCGTTTTCACCTCCGAAGAAGCGGTGAAGCTGAACAAGCAGGGCAAAAAGGTGATTCTTGTACGCGAGGAGACCAACCCCGAGGATGTCGAGGGAATGCGCGCGGCCCAGGGCGTTTTAACTGCCCGTGGGGGCATGACCAGCCACGCCGCCCTTGTCGCCCGCGGCTGGGGCAAGTGCTGCATTGTCGGCGCAGGAGATGTGCATGTTTCGGTGTCGGCAAAAAAGATGACCGTAAAGAGCCTCACCTTCAAGGAAGGCGACTGGATCACCCTTAACGGCACCCTGGGCGTGGCGTATCAGGGCCAGCTGCCCATGGTCGACGCCTCGGAAAATCCCCGCTTTCAAAAGTTCATGCAGATCGTCGACAAGTACCGGACCCTCGGAGTTCGCACCAATGCCGACACGCCGGCTGACGCCAAAATCGCCCGCGCCTTCGGCGCCGAAGGCATTGGACTTTTCCGCACCGAGCATATGTTCTACGGCATCGGATCGGAGAAGCCCCTGTTCCTGCTGCGAAAGATGATTTTAAGCTCGACCGAAGCCGAGCGCCGCAAAGCGTTAAACGAGCTGTCCGTTTTCGTAAAGCGCGATATCAAGAATACGATGCAAGCCATGGAAGGCCTGCCCGTCACCATTCGCCTTCTTGATCCGCCCCTGCACGAGTTCGTGCCCCAGGGAGCAGAAAAGCAGGCCGAGCTTGCCAAAGCCCTGAAGATCAAGGTCGATGACGTGCGCAAGCGCGGCGAAGCACTCCATGAGTCAAACCCCATGATGGGGCATCGGGGCGTACGCCTGGGCGTTACCTTCCCTGAAGTCACCGAAATGCAGGTGCGCGTCATTCTTGAAGCCGCAGCAGAGCTCAATAAGGCTAAAAAGAAATGCAAGCCTGAAATCATGGTTCCGGTCACCTGCGATGCAAGCGAGATCAAGCACCAGAAGGCCATCATCGCCCGCGTGCATGCAGAAGTTTGCAAAAAAATGGGCGTGAAGGAGATTGCGCACATGGTGGGCACCATGATCGAAATTCCGCGCGCGGCGCTGCTTGCAGACCGCCTGGCGGTTGAGTCCGAGTTCTTCTCATTTGGGACCAACGACCTCACCCAGATGACCTTCGGCTTCAGCCGCGACGACATCGGCGGATTTCTGCCCGATTATCTCGACAAGAAGCTGCTCCCGGCCGATCCGTTTCAGACCATTGATCAGGACGGCGTCGGTCAGCTTATTAAAATGGCTGTTGAGAAGGGCCGCTCAACCCGCAAGGACCTGAAGGTCGGCATCTGCGGCGAGCAGGGCGGCGAGCCCGCATCTGTTGCCTTCTGCCACAAGATGGGCCTCAACTATGTGAGCTGTTCGCCTTTCCGCGTGCCCATTGCCCGCCTTGCCGCGGCGCAGGCTGCCATTAAAGCCGGCGCGGTGAAAAAGGCAGCTCCCAAAGCAAAAGCTAAAAAGAAGTAAATTTGATCGTAGGGGCGGACCTGTGTGTCCGCCCTGTTAAAAATAAAAAGCCCTGCACAAATCTTATTTGCGCAGGGCTTTTTTTAGTGGAGTTGCAGTATAAAAAATCCGATATAAAGAAAATTGACTCTGGAAAAAGCCTCCCGCAAGGATGGGATTTTTTTGCAACCTTTATGCGCTAAATTTGTTTAGGATTTAAGTTTATATTCATGTAAAAAATCTAAAGATGTCATTGTACCGTCATACCGTCGAAAGACGGTATCCGTAAGGGCGCCCCTGTGTGTGCGCCCTTGTTATAGGCAGACACGCAGGTCTGCCCCTACCGGACCACGGTTTCCGCCGGGCTGACGACTTTTTACGAATTATTCATCAATAAATATTAATAGTATAAAGGAGGAGCTATGGAAAGAGTACAACACGACCGGGGAACAAAGAAAACAGAAGAACGATGCAGCCTGTATGTAATGCTGTTTGCCTTCTGCCTTGCCTTTGCGCTGCCGCAGCATGCCGATTCGGCAATGATCTATAGCGGTATAAAAAATATTGCTCTTCCCGATCAGGCAACGCTTACTGTTGATCTTGACGGTGATGGTGTGACCGATTTTGAATTTGTGAATACGTATTTACATGATGGATTTTTGAATCGTGATTATTATACAAATTCCATAGACCTTTCAAAAAATCCTCAAAATGCCGTGTACGGCGGCGGGACAGTTAAAAATTTTGATCCGGGGACCAGCTTCCCCTCCTCTGATGACGGCAGCTGGCAGTCCTGGAATCAAGACGGTAGCGATACAACGGTCAACACCGGCTATTATTCTGTTAGCGGAGCTGATTTTCACGATACGGGCAAATTCAACGATACAACGGGCTTTATAGCTGTCAGGTTCCAGATAAAGGGCAATACGCATTATGGCTGGCTGCAGTATAAGGGCACGGTTATAACTAATGCCACCACCAAATTATCCGACACTATTCTCGACTGGGCCTATAATGACGAGCCCTTCAGCAGCGGATTCCGCATAGGGCAAAGGGATTGCGTTGATAATGACGGCGACGGCTATGGCGAAGGCCTCGGCTGCGCCGGCCCGGATATGGATGACAATGATCCTAATGTTACTGATAATGCAACCTGTCATGTCGTTTTAACTCCGGCTAAAATCGTCAAGGCGCTCAGCTTTATCCCGCTCAGAAGCATTGTGATTCGCAGCAGCGGCAGCACTGAATTTTCCAATAAACCGGTGATCAACTGGGGCACCAACGCCATAAAAACGGTTTTCCAGCTGCGCCTCAATAAAAAAACCATTCTTGCCGTGGTGCGCGTGCTGGGGCTGTCGCTTGAAGTCGGCAGCGTGTACCAGGTGAAGGTCGATGACTGCACAGGCCAGATTGAAGTCGCCCCGCTCATCAGCCCCATCGAGGTTATCTTGCCTCAGGCGGCCATGAAATAAGAGCCCCTTTGTACAGATTCTTCAGCCCTCCCGCAGGCGCAAGCCCGGCGGGAGGGCTTTTGCTTGACACTCTCCGGGCTTTTCCCGATAATGGCCATTCCGGAAAGCCTGATGGCTTTTGGTTGAGAACCGTCGCAGCCGGCATATCACCGAGCCCCCGGCAGCAAACATTCGATGAGCCACACAGCTAAAAACCCTTCACGTCAAAGCGCTATGGGCAAATTGCAACACCTGATTCATCAAAATAAAATTTTCCGGCTCTTCGAACCGTTCATTCCCGGCGATCATCACCGGACCTGCACGGCTGAAGACCATGCCCGCCCCCTGCTGGAAGCAGGTTCAGGGCCCGTGCGCTTGCTGGACCTGGGCTGCGGTGCCGGTGGCACCATGGAGCTTTTTCGCGGCATTAATCCGCAGTGCATCTGGCAGGGCGCGGAGGTTGAGGGCTCGCCCGAGTTGCGCGCCGCCGCGCCAAGCGGCAGGCCCATAACCTTTTTTAACGGCGCCACCCTGCCCTGGGATGACTGCTGTTTCGACCTTGTCTATTCGCATCAGGTTCTTGAGCATGTGCGCAGGCCCGAGGCTTTGCTTGCCGATGTGTTTCGCGTGCTGAAGCCGGGCGGCGCATTTGTCGGCTCGGCCTCATACCTTGAGCCGTACCATTCGCTCAGTCTTTTCAACTATACGCCCTATGGTCTTCTAACAGTGCTGCGCGACTCGGGGTTCACAGTCGCTGAGCTCCGGCCCGGTCATGACTGCTTCAGCGTCATTCTCCGGCAAATGGTCGGCGGCCACCCGGCTCTGAGTAAACTGCTGCAGCGGCTTACACCCCTGAATGCGGCAGTTGCCATGGCATACGTTCTTTGCGGATTCGATCACAGAATATGCAACTTTCTTAAAATTCAGTTTGCAGGCCACCTCTGCTTTCTGGCATATAAAGAGACATAATGACCGGCCAGCTAAAAAAGATCGGCATACTGTGGGGTGGAGGACTCGGCGATCTGCTCATGCTGCGGCCGCTTCTGACGGCGCTCCATGCCGATAAGGGCGCGGCATCATGCCTTTTTACAACGGCCACGCATGCGGCCGGGCTTTTTGAGGAATTTTGCAGCCCCACAAAGGCCATTGTGCTGCCGCGTGATGCCGGGGGGCTCCTGCCGGTACTGCGGCAATGGCGGCACTGTTTCGATCTATTATATGTGGGGCCGTATCAAAACCTGAAGACCCGGATACTGGCGCGGCTCCTGCAGCCGAAAAAAATCCTGTCCGGCGCGCACGCGCAAGCCCATCCGTTCATGCTGGAGCAGGTTTTGCATGATTGCAGGGCTCTCGGGCTGACCTGCGAACATGCCGCCTCTGATTTTAAAACATTTCTTCCGTGGCCGGTAGAGGATTTGCTGTATCCGTGCCCCGGGCAGCAGCCCTTCGTGGTGCTGCATGCCGGCGCAAAACAGCGCTGGGAAACCACCCGCTGGCCAACCGACCGCTGGCGACGTCTCACGCTGAGAATTCTTGAAGACACACGATACGCTGTCTGCCTGGTGGGAGTTGCCTCAGAGAAGCCGGTCATTGAACAGATTACATCCGGCCTGCCTGCTCATGTGCAGTCTCGCATACACAGCTGCATCTCATGGCCCGTGCGTGACACGGCCCGTCTCATCAACGCAAGCAGCGGCGTCATCTGCCACAATTCGGGCATTCTGCATCTTGCGGCATTTCTCGGAAAAAAGACCGTCTGCATTACCGGTTCGTCCGCGCGCTACTGGCGGCCCCCGTATCCATGGGTTGAAAATGCGACCTCGGGCGCCTGCGGCCTGGCATGCAACCGCTATACCTGCCCGGTTCCCTTCTACAGGGCAAAATGCATAAAACTCTTAACCGTGGAGGCGGTCTGGGACGCCGTGCAGGGGCATCTCGCACCGGGTGGGTTGCGATAGAGCATTTATCAAAAACATATAGCCACTTTAGTTATCTGTCATCTCGACCGAAGGGAGAGATCTTAGATGTGCAGCAGGCCCACAAAGCTCGGATTTCTCCCTGCGGTCGAAATGACAAAAAGGGCTACAGCCTTTTGATATTTGCGCTAGAAGCTGTGCGCGATTCTTCTCAATTATTTAGGTTGTAAAAAAGCCATGGCCTGCGTGGGGGCCTTCTTTCCCGGTTATGCGGCCAGCCATGTGTCGGCTTGCGAAAGCGGCAGGGGTTCCTTTGAAAAGCTTCGATAAAAAGGCCACAAAGAGCTTTAAGCGTCTGTAGTTGCGACCGTTGATTGTTTTTTCTCCTGCAGGCCTTAACCCGCCCCTGTGCCAGCTGTTTGCTGAGGGCTTTTTTTCCTGTAGTCTCCCCGGCTAAAATATTTTTCAAGCCAGCAGTAAAGAATAATAAAAAGATACCGGCTGCCCATTTCCTTGAGCTTCAGTTTTGCAACTCCGGTGCGGCGATTGCGCCAGGTTATAGGCATAACCGTCCAGGTATAACCGCGCACAATGGCCTTCAGGGGAATTTCAACCGTAAGATTAAAATGAGGCGACAAGAACGGCCTGCAGCCATCTATGACAACTTTTCTATATGCCTTAAATGCGTTTGTTGTGTCGTTTAAATTAATTTTAAACATTATGCGTATGAGGAAATTGACCCTGCGATTCATCCATAATTTAAAACGGGGGTAGTCAATAGTGCCGCCGCCCTTAATAAACCGGCTGCCAAATACACAATCCCACCCCTCGTTCAGCAGTTCCCAGTATCTGATGACATCCCGGCAATCATCTGATTCATCGGCCATCATGATAACAACCGCATCTCCCTGCATGCTGTCCAGCCCGCATACAATCGCGCGTCCAAAGCCTTTTTCTCCGAGGTTTTGCACAGGATGAAGCTCGGTGATTGTTTTCTGCAAATCCTGCAAAACCGCCCAGGTGGCATCGGTGCTGCCATCGTCGACAGCGACAATTTCATGCGGTATGTGCCGAAGGCTAAGCTCAAGATGGAGATGCCCGACGGTTGAGGCAATACATTCGGCCTCATTCTGGGCCGGGATCACCACTGAAAGCAGATTGAGTGATTGGGATTTGGCTGTTTCCTGACTCATCGGCAAGCACTCCCTTTTTTACCTGCAGCACATACAGGCTTATTGTATTCTGCCATTTTTGCATATTTATACCGCAGCACCCGAACTCTGCGCATCTCAAAAAATCCGGGACCGCTCCAGCCAGTCCGGCTCCCTCTCTGCGTGCCTGGCGATTTCCTCGAAAACATCCTCCCGCCGGGTCTGCGGTTCCCAGCCCCATTGCTTTTCTGCCCGGCGGCTGTCCAGGATTAGCCAGGGAATATCATACTGGCGGTTCATGGGTTCAGATGCAACAGCATGGGCGCCGAAACGCTCTGCGCACCAGTCGCTGCACTGTTTCAAGGAGCAGGCCGAACGCGCCCCCCCGGAAACATGTGCGATCCTGTGGCCTGCGCATCCGTCTGCAAGCATTTGTTTTCTCAGCAGCGGAACAAGATCCCGCGGATGCAGGCAATCCCGAACCTGATGGCCCTGGCCGTCAAAACCGATATATTTCAGCGGCTGTCGCCGGGCCCAACTGTGAATCCAGTACGCATAAATACCCTGGTCAGGCCGTCCGAACTGACCGGCCCCTGCCATAACGCCGCAGCGGTTAATCCAGACCGGGAAACCGAAAGTTTCGCCGTATTCCAGGGCAAGCTGCTCGGAGGCTATTTTGGTGGCTCCATACAGGGAAACAGGCGCCGATGTGGAAAATGCTTCGCTTACACCGTAGTCGCTTACCCCCTGTGCGGGGTTATTGATGGCGGGACGATATGCCCCATTGCTAACCTCAACGGGCAACGAGCACAGATCCTTTATTGAATAGACCCTGCTGGTGCTCAGCAATATAAAGCCGGCTTTGCGCACCCTGCAATATTCAAGCATATTAATGGTGCCCAGCAAATTGTGCTCTACCAGCTGACGCGCGCTGGTCCTGCCATCTACACCGGCAAGAACGCTTGGGTTGGCGGCTGCGTCTATTATCCAGTCGACATCGGGTAGCGTTTCAAAATCAGAGGCGGCGCGGATATCGGCATGATAGACGGAAATCCCCAGTTTGTTCAGCGGGACGCGGTTTGTTTCGCTGCCGGGCCGTATAAAATTATCCAGCCCATAGAGCTTTCCTGCATAGCCCCCTTCAACAAATGTGCGGGCAATCGTTGACCCGACAAAACCGCAAATGCCCGTGATTAGAATTCGCATTGCTGGAGACTCCTTCTGAGGGAAAGGGCCAGCGGCCTCTTTGAAAAGCCCAAAACCCTGCGCTTAAGCATGACGCGATCATACAATCATGCACCTTCGCATTTAATTTTACAGGCCCCCTCACCCCCAATAATTGTGACTTAAGAGCTCCTTCTCCCCTTGCGGGAGAAGGTCGGGATGAGGGGTGATATGAAATGCCCCCTCACCTCTGATCCTCTCCCCCTCGCGGGGGCGAGGAGGAAATGCGCTGAACTTAATTCACATAGATTGCCCCGCACCCAAACCCTCTCCAAGGTGCGGACGCCTGCAAACTGATATTATTAAATGTGCGGACAGACTAGCCAATAAAGAAAGACGGCCGAATCCCTGCTCATGCGCGATCCCGCCAGGCAGCGACAATTTCCGTAAAGATATCATCAAGGCTTTTTGTAATATCCCAGTTCGGATAATGCTGTTTCATCTTGCGCAGGTCGCTGTAATAGCAGATATGGTCGCCCTCCCTGTTCTTTTCTGAATAGGCCCAGTTCATGGCCTTACCGCTTATCTTTTCAACGCGGTCAAAGGCTTCCAGCATTGAACAGCTGTTTTGTTTGCCCCCGCCCAAATTGTAAACCTCGGCGATGCGGGGTGCCTGAATAAATTCCCACATAAACCGCACAACGTCATAGGAATGGATATTGTCGCGAACCTGCTTTGCTTTATACCCGAAAACAGTGTACTTCTGCCCCTCCAGATTGCACTTGATAAGATAGCTCAGAAACCCGTGCAGCTCCACGCCGCTGTGGCTGGGCCCCGTAAGGCAGCCGCCCCGCAGGCAGCAGCAGGGTATATTAAAGTACCTTCCGTACTCCTGCACCATGATGTCGCCGGCAACCTTCGATGCGCCAAACAGCGAATGCTTCGACTGATCGATGGTAAAATCCTCGGCAATGCCCTGGACAAAAGAAGGATCTCCATAGTCCCAGCGCCGCTCAAGCTCCTCAAGCCTTATCCTGTTGGGAGCATCGCCATACACCTTGTTTGTTGACATGTGTATGAAAGGTGAGTCAGCGCAAAATCTGCGAACGGATTCAAGAAGATTCAGCGTCCCGACGGCATTTGTGTCAAAATCGTCAAACGGGATATCTGCTGCACGATCATGGGAAGGCTGCGCCGCCGTATGCACTATAACGTCGGGGCGTATTTTTTGCACAAGGCTGAGAATGCCCTCGCGGTCGCGGATATCAATCTCATGGTGCTGGAAGTCCTTACAGGTCTTTTCAAGGCGGGCCTGATTCCAGCGCGTATCGCCCTGGGGGCCAAAAAAAACGGCTCGCTGATTATTATCGATGCCGTGTACTTTATAGCCCATAGCAGAAAAATATGTTGCAACTTCAGAGCCTATTAACCCGGAGGACCCGGTGATGAGAATGTGCTTCATTATAAGCCGATTCTTTGTATGGTTTTATGGGTTTGAACGTTTATAAAAAATGTTTTACTACAACCGGGCCAAAAGGTACAAATATATTTTTTTACCATGCTCCCATTGCTATCATTAATTAAATACTCGTAACTATTCAGGACACAGGGTTCAAGAAAGCTGAACATCTATTATCCAACACAAAACTGCCAATGACTAAGGATACTAAAATATATGGTAGGTGCAGGCACTTTAAACCCTGCGCCTTTTTAGG
>CAIWCT010000443.1 GCA_903911225.1 uncultured delta proteobacterium | reverse complement strand
TTGCACACGATGATGGTGCGCTCGCTCAACTTGCGGCCCGTGCGGGGATCGTCAAGCTCCGGGTATTCCGTGAATATTTCAACCACTTCATTGGCCCGCTCGCCGCAGGCCACCAGCACGATCAAATCAGCCTCGGCATATTTTGAAATGGCATGCTGCAGCACGGTCTTGCCGCAGCCAAACGGGCCGGGAATAAAGCCGGTGCCGCCTTCAGCCATGGGGTTCAGGGTATCGATGGTGCGGATGCCGGTCTCCATGATTTTACAGGGTCGGGGCTTGTCAGCATAGGCTCTGACTTCAACCTTCACGGGCCAGCGCATGATCATGGAAATGCTGTGATCATCGCCATGTGCATCGGTGACGACGGCGATGCTGTCGCAGGCCCGGTAGGTTCCCGCGGCTGCTACGGATTTGACAGTGCCTGAACCTTCAAAATCAAAGGGCACCATGATCTGATGGTCAATCCAGCCCTCTTTGACAGTGCCGAGCCAGTCGGCTGCTCTAACCGCAGCTCCGGGTTTGGCAAGGGGTGTGAACTGCCACAGGGCATTTTCATCAAGTGCCGGGGTGTAATCGCCGCGGGTCAGGAAAACGCCTGTCATGGCGTCAAGGTCATTCTGCAGGCCGTCATATTTTTTGGATAGCATGCCCGGCCCCAGGGTCACTTCGAGCATGTGTCCGGTGAACTCAACCGGGCATCCCACGCGCAGCCCCCGGGTGCTTTCAAAAACCTGCGCATAGGCTATGGCGCCGCTGATCCTGATGACTTCGGCCATGAGCTTTGTGCCGTCCAGATCGATCATGCAGATTTCATTTTGCGACACCGGACCATCGATTTCGATGTTCGTCAGATTGGCCACTATCCCGACAACCGTTCCTGTGGTACCCATGCATCCTCCCTGCGGATTAAAATTCGGCACAAAACGGTCCGTGCCTCATGCGGCGGTCTGTGCCACCGGCTTGAGGCCCAGCAAAAGCTGCTCAAGGCGCTTGCGGCCCGTCTGCGGATCAAGGCGCATCCAGCGCTCCACGATCATAAGCTTCAGGCAGAAGGCAAGCAGCGTTTCCATCTGAAAATACGTGAATGTCGTCAGCTCGTCGAGCATGTCCCACCGCAGCAGATCGATGCGGCGCTCCCGCCGGGTGAAATCGTCTGCGGGCAGCTGCAGCACCTGCTCGATCCAGGGCAGCTGTTCGGCAAGACCAAAATCGGGGGCAGAGCTTGCAAGCAGGCGCTCCTCAACATCGGTGCGGCAGACAAGAACCGACTCGAGGCACTTCAGATATTCCGGCTCCCGCTGCTGCAGATGCGGCATGCCCCGCCTGACCGCAAGGGCCGCCAGAATGTTTCGCAGCTGAAGCTCGAAGGTGAACCACGAAGCGATAAAATCATTTTTATGGGCTGTCATGTTTTCAAAAAAAAGCCAGGTCAGCCGGTCGTCGTTATTAAGCTCGGGCGGCAGCAGCTCGCCGGCGCGATGAGAATCGATAAATAAGCGCATGTACTCAGGCAGGGTTTCGGGGTTTGCGATCTCAGCGGTAAGCCCCTCAAGGTCATACGCCCCTCCGGGCTCAAACGGTCTGTCCAGTCTGTCCAGCAGGGTAATGAGATTGCGATTGTCCAGGGGCAGCTGCAGCAGGCGAAGCATCACTGCGTCATCAGGATGAATCTGTTCAGCAGTTTGAGCGATGAACCCGGCGGCTGAGAGGGGCATGCGCGCGGCATCCGGGCTGGTGTCGGCAAGACCGGCTACAAGATCATAATAGTTTCGTGCCCACACAGCTTATTCTCCAAACAGAAAAGTGCGCATCCTGGGCCGCAGATACTCCTTGAAATACTCTCTGAAATCCTCATCGGTAAGGCTGATCTTGTAGGAAGAGCCGCTTGGCTGCACCTGAAAACCGGCCTTGATATTTTTGGTGAATCGCAGCGTCAGCCCTGCGGCCAGCTCCTGGCTTAAGGCCGCTTCCAAAGAAGCGGCAAGCTGTTTGCGATGCGCCTCTGGCAGCAGCACTTCAATGCCCGAGACTGCCCCGGCGGCAGGGCTCCAGTTCTGCAGGATGATTTTAAGAAATGCGGTTATGTTTTCGGTATCGGAAAGGGATGCCGTAAGCGGCTTTTCCACCACACGTGCTGTAATGACATCGAGCATCTGCTGCTTGAGAGAATTCAGGGACTGCGATGCTGCCAGACGGATGTCGGCTTCCATGTTCTGCCGGAGGGCAGTAGCTTTTTTTTGCGCCTCGACGATGATTTTTTCGGCGTCACGGCGTGCGGCATCGATGACAGCAGCGGACTGCTTTTCTGCTGCTGCTATGATTGTACCGGCCTGCTGTTCGCCTTTTTCAACGCCTTCGCGGTAGATTTTTTCAGTGAGTTCCTGAAGCTTGCTGTCCATGCATGAGCCTTCCTGTATTGTTATATGAACATTTCGGGAAACTGTCATGGCTGCGCTAGCAGCGCCTCGAGCATGGCGACCGTCCTTAGAGCGGCCAGGGGCGGCAGCCGGAGGCGCCACTGATTTTGCTAAGGGGTACAAAGTGATGGTGGATGTATAACAAATGCGGGAGGTAAAAGCAAATTCTAACAAAAACGATAAAGGGAAGTTCGGGGGTGAGGAAATTCGAGATTCAGGATCCAAAATTCTAGATTGGGGAAAAATCATACGGGGGTAAAGTTCAAATCCGCCAGAAGTTCGGAGGCTATGTGATTTTTATTTTGATTCAGGGCGCTGGATTCTGACTTCTTTGCTACCCCCACTAATCCTTGTCTTTTTCCTCGGCGTTGAGCTTGCGGTATTTTCTGAGGGCCAGATCGCGCTTCAAGCGCGAGAGGCGGTCGATAATGAGCAGTCCGTCGAGATGATCGATTTCATGCTGCAGCGCCCGGGCAAGAAGCTCCTCCGCGTCAAAGATCACTTCCGTGCCCTTGAGGTCATAGCCCTTGACCTGTACTTTGGCGTGGCGCTTGACGTCAACGGTCAGTTTCGGCAGGCACAGGCATCCTTCTTCGCCTTTTTCATCGCCTTCAAACAGCGTTATGCGCGGATTGATAAGTGTGATAAGGCCCTCGCCGATGTCGACGGCTATGATTTTTTTCAGTATCCCAACCTGCGGAGCTGCAAGCCCGACGCCTTTTGCCCGGTACATGGCCTCAGCCATGGCCGCGCAGGTCTTAACCGTTTCTTCGGTGATATTCTCCACGGGCGCGCTTTTTTTGCGGATCAGAGGATTGGGATAGGTGAGTATTTCAAGCTTTGCCATTGTACTATGTTCCTGTTGCAGCTGCCGAGCCCTGCGGGGCCTCAAGACGGCTTAAAATAATAGGGCCATTGCTGGTGATGGCGATGGTATGCTCGAAATGGGCAGACAGCTTTTGGTCCCGCGTGACGGCGGTCCAGCCGTCCTGGAGAATTTTTACTTTGTAGGTGCCCTGGTTAACCATGGGCTCAAGGGCAAAGACCATTCCTTCCTTCAGGCGCGGATTATATGCCGCAGGCGTGTAAAAATTGGGGATTTGCGGATCCTCATGCAGGTTGCGGCCGATGCCGTGGCCGACAAAGTCGCGCACCACGCTGAAGCCTGCCGCCTCGACATGCGTTTGAACGGCGATTGAAACATCGGAAAGCCGGTTGCCCTCCGTCGCCTTTTCAATCCCGAGATACAGCGATTCTTCGGTGACGCGCATGAGACGTTCTGCCTCGGAATTAATGGCCCCAACGCCAACGGTAATGGCTGCATCGCCATAGTAGCCGTCCAGCAGCACGCCGATATCAAGGCTCACGATATCGCCTTTTTTGAGCGCCCGCTTGCCCGGTATGCCGTGCACGACCTCTTCGTTTATAGAAATGCACAGCGTGGCCGGATAGCCGCGGTAGCCCTTGAAGGCCGGAACGCCCTTGTGTCTGCGGATATACTCTTCTGCAATGCGGTCAAGTTCAGCTGTGGTGATGCCGGGCTTGATATGGCTGCGGAGCTCTTCAAGGGTTTCGGCAACCATGATATTGGCCCGGTGCAGCAGGCGGATATCTTCTGTGTTTTTGAGCAGAATCATGGAACAAAACATGCAAAAGTGAGAGAGAAACAATAATGATATAACAAATAAAGCATCGAAAAGCAAACGTAAAGCCCCATATTTTGGTTGACAGTCCCGCGGTCTCGTACCATAAGCACTGAATACCATTTTGCACCAGATCACAAAGGAGATTTTGCTTATGCTCAGGGCAGTGTTTTTAGACCGCGATGGAACACTGAATGTGGAGAAGGGCTATATCAGCGATGTTGATGCCATAGAGCTGTACCCCGGGGCTGCGGCTGCCGTGCGCAGGCTGAATGATGCAGGCATTCCGGCAATCCTTGTCACCAACCAGACGGGCGCTGCCCGGGGCTATTATACCATTGAGCATGTGCATGCGCTTAACCGCAGGGTGTCTGATCTACTCATGCATGAGGCAGGCGCACGGCTTGATGCTGTTTACTTCTGCCCGCATTTTAAGGAAGGCATAGTCCCCGAGTTCACCAAAGATTGCGACTGCCGCAAGCCCGCACCCGGCATGATTCTGCAGGCCAGGCGGGATCTGCCGGATATTGATCTCGCGCAGTCATTTGTCATTGGAGACAAGGCCACCGACATAACTTTTGCCCGCAATGCCGGCTGCCGGGGCATTCTTGTGCGCACAGGCTATGGCGAGCAGGTGCTTGCTGGAGAGTATCAGAATTTAGAGGTGCAGCCTGAAAAGGTGTGTGCGGATATTGTCGAGGCGGTTGCGTATATTTTGCTACAGCAGTAGGCCTGAAGCCGTAGGGTGGACTCGCGAAGCGTGTCCACCTTTTGAAAAAAGAATCGGTGGACGCACTTCGTGGGCCTACCTTACGGACTATATTTACCAGTTTATAGCGTAGCATTGATTGCTTCCTGCGGGTTGGCCCCGCCTTGCTACAAACTGGTTTGTATTTTTCAAACAACCAGAATCTTCACCTCTCGCCAGACCCACTCTGCAAGTGTGATGCCTGTATAGCAGGCAAACGTCCAGTAGCCGTTACAGAGCAAGAAGCTCCCGAAGAAAATCAGCCAGTCGCGTCGAGTCATGCCGTTAAATTTGCCTTTGCGGAAGTATGCTGCGGTTATGAAAGGGTCGTGTACAAAGGTAAGAAAAAGAAATACTGCGGGATCGCTTTTTTTGAGAAACCATGAACTGAAACGGGCGATATTTTTCTCGCCTTGATAGTTCTTTAAATCCTTGATTGCTTCTATTCCCAGCCAGTCGCGCTGCGACCAGTCGTAAAACCAGATGGTGAGCAGACAGGTAATCAGCGATAGAAAAATCATAATGCCCCCGCCCCACAAGGGGCCATATTTGTAGATTACGGCGGGATACAACAGATAGTCGAAGGCAATAGACATCGCTTCGTTAGCAGCAACCCCTACGGCCAGCTCAGACACCCTGCCGCGATAGCGCAGAATTTTATCAAACATTCCTGATGCGGCTCCACTATCTTTCATGCCCATGTCTTCAAGCCTGGTAAGGTGGACTTGCGGAGCACGTCCACCATGTTTTCAAAATTTGCACGGCTTTATTTTTAAATTATTCCGCCGGACATAATCAACCAAATATTTGTTTATATGCGGAGGATAGCTCCACCAGTAAAAACCCTCAAGCTCGTCTTGATGCTCCGGGTAAAGCTTCACCACCAGGGGTGCAAGGCCTGTTTTTTCCTTAATGAGCTCAATGGCGGGCACAACGATAGTGTTGGAGAAGGCGGTTTCATGCTCATCGCCTTCAAATTTTTCAAATAGAACGCCATGCGCGACAAAATGCAGTAGCCAATAATCATAGTATTCCTTGGCAGAGCCGATGCTTTGAAACCATTGGGTGTTGTCGCTTACTTCGACATCATCATATCCAGCCATTTTTAAGAGGCCGTGATGAAAGTCTACTAAGCTTTCACCAGTCTTTAAAACGACTTCCGATAATTTCTTTTTTTCATGGGCGTGAAAATCCATAATATCAGCGCAAGCTTTGGTTCCATCTTCCAGCGTGAGCCGCAGGCGGCCAAGCCCCTTTTTTTCTTTGTTAAAGTGAACAAACTTGTCACCATGGTATTCCCAACAATACGGAGAGGCGTTTATATACCTTATGCATTGGTAAAAAAAGGTAAAGCCATTGTCGGGTGAGCTGATGTTGCGAGTTAAAACTGCGCGTGGTTTATCATTGAAAACGGGCAGCAATCTATCGCCCAACTCCGTTTCGATCTGATGCTTCAATTCCGCATTTCCCCACCGGTTATGCAGCTCTTCGCGGGCTTCGTCCAAAGCAATGTATAGGCCGTCATTATTATTCACGTGTTTGTTCCTTAATAATCATTAATCTTTCCAGTTGGGCTTCGCAGTGCGCAATGTACTTCCTACCAATTATATATGAGTAAACCCCTACTCTATTTAAAGAATACTCTTCTGCATTTTATTATACCGTTCCTTGTCTGAAATAAAATATTCCACAACAAATTTTTATACTGTCCAGGTTTAGCATTTTCGAAAATTACAGCAGCGGCAATAAATTCAGCATCTTTTAGAAAAATTTTTTTCTCAAAAGAAAGAGTATAACAATAGGCATTTGGGTCTATATATGGATATAAATTTATTTTATTACAAATATCCCTACCACTTTCTTTTTCCCAATCAATTTTCATATAGTCAGAATACCCATCAGTTTTAGAAGCATTTTTATTGCTCTGTTGAAATGGTATTATTTTTCCGCAAGCATAATCTATAATTGTAGAATTTAATTCTTCCTTTAAAATGACCTTGATTTTTTCTTCTAAGCTGATCGCATCATCGACTTGCGAAATTTCAAAGGGGGTTTGTTTTAATATTTTTCCGCCATCAATAGAATTATCTAAAAGCATGTAAGTTAATGCCGATTGTTTATCGCCATTTTTAAGCGACCAAAGCGTCGGTAAAGCACCTTTGTATTGGGGAAGTTTAGAGGGATGGATGTTTACCATGCCAAGCTTTGGGATATTAATTGTTGCCTTAGATATAATTCCCCAGCAGTTGACAATAACCACATCAATTTCATTCTGCCTTAAAAATTCACTAGCTTCGTTATTGGTCAAATCGTCAAATATACTTATTCTTCTCTTGGATATCTCAATTAAATAATGTCTATATTTTTTAAAAAATGATGATGTAAAAAATTTCAGAAATTTAAAAAAATAAAGCGCTAGTAGTTCCAAATATCTAAACCTGTTTTTAACTCTCAAATAATAGATAAATTCAAAAAGCAGGTTTGCCGGATTAAATGTAATCGAAAAAAATTCTGATAACAAACTGACTCCAGCCACCTCAAACCGTAATTCTTTTAAAAGTATTAGCAAAGTAAAAGGGTCAAGGCCTATGTAAGCAATTTTCAGTTTTTCTCCCATTTTTTTATAGCCATCCCCATTGCTGGAGTAAGCAGGGTGCACAACGCGCACCATGCTTTTATTCCTTGACGCATTTACATGCTAATGCTACTTTTTTACTTAATATACTGTTGTTAATGCACAAAAGGAGATTCATTATGACCACCATGGCCGATAAAGTATTTGATGAAGCATTGGCATTGCCCGCAGAGGCCAGAATCGGTTTGGTTGAAAAGCTCCTGACCAGTTTAAACCTTCCCATTCAGCCTGAAATAGATCGCCAGTGGGCGGAAGAAGCCGAACAGCGCTTTTCGCAGATTACTTATGGCGAAACAGAACTTATTCCCGCGGACAAGGTCTTCAATGAAATCCGTCAAAAATATCTAAAAAAATGAACTTCTTTTTTCATCCTAAAGCGGCTGAAGAGCTTAACGAGGCTGTGCAATATTATGAACAATGTCAGCCCGGCCTTGGGCTCGAATTCGCCGAAGAAATTTATGCCGCCATCGCCCGTATCGAGGAGTATCCAAATGCATGGGCTGCTCTGTCAGAAAACACACGGCGCTGTCTTGTCAACAGGTTTCCCTTTGGCGTAATTTTTCACAGCACATCAGACACTATTTATGTCATAGCCATCGCCGACCTGCACAGGCGTCCCGGATATTGGGAAAAGCGGCTATAACCCTAAAATTTTCACAGCCATCCCCACTGCTGCAACTGCGCTTGATCATGCTCGACAAACTTTACCCCTATGTCATTGCGGTAAAACATCTTGGGAACAATGGTCTTGCCGATCAAGCTATAGGCCTTGTTCCGGGCAGCATCAACCGTATCGCCTATGCCGGTTACGCACATGACATAGCCGTGTCTGGCTGCAATTGTATATTCCCTGTTGCCATCTTTTTTTTCACGCAGGCAGACATCATTAAAATGAATATGGTTCATATCTTCCGGGGTCAGTGAGTCTGTAAAATATATTTTCAGCCCTTCGGGATTATACGTTTCATTGATTGCCCGATACGGAAAAGGCGGCACCGCCACCTGCACCACTATCCCGAATGATTCATGATACTGCATGGACGATTCTTTGCCATCGGCAACCGCTTTTAAAAACTTGCCAAACAACGAACGAGTAAGAGCGCATGAACCATGCAGGGCCGGATATCCGAAACGGGCAGTAACTTCCAGAGGGAAAACGCCCTCAACATTAATGATACAGTTAATGTCGATATCGCCTTTAAACTGTGATTGTTGCAGCCATGGTGTGAGCCTTCCTACGGTTGCGGCAAAAAGCCTGTTCTGTTCATTACCGTCAAACCACATGAGAGTGCCCATCTCTGAGGTTTTTGGACCGAGGCCGCCGGTGCAGAGTTTTTTGTGCTCGATGTTCATTTCAATCGGACCTGTCCAGTCTTCACCATTGAAAAACCTCCCAACGCCAATCTCCACCCCCTGCACTTTTTTCTGAATAACAACAGAGCGGCAGGTAGTTCGGTAACTGTTGAGTACATCTATCACATCGCGGCCATCGGGCAACCTGCCCACATAGGTGAGAGTTTTGTCGGCATAGCCGTTATGCTTTATGACCCAGGGGCCTTCATGTTCTTTTATGTATTTGATGGCTTCAGATAAACCGAAATGATATTGAGGAAGGATGTTCAGGCCATGTTCTTGTAAAATGGCACTGGCATAATTACGATCAAGCTCAAGCCGGTCGCCGGTTTCAGAGCCGCCGACAACCGCATAGCCCTGCGCTCGGAGTTCATCCTGTGTTTTACCGAATCCGGTATAATCAAAAATTATCAGTCCGTCTTTGCCAACCCACGAAAGCTCACGCTTCCAGTCGCGCACCTTTCGTATGCCAAACCCCATGCCAACGCGGTCATAGCCGCTTGAATTGCAATAAAACTTAACATCGTTTCCTTCCTGCACAAGGCGGCGGGCCAGGTCTATTGAATCACATTCGTGGGAGATGATGAGTATGCGCATGAGCCCCTTCAAGCTTGAACATGGTGAAATAAAATCAATTTTTAAGGCAAATTAATTACAAAACATCCGTTTTTTGATGTGCCTATCGATCGCGTCCGCCCATCCATATTTTGGTTGATTCATGATTCAAGCCCCCCTAGTGAAGTTTTACTAAATTTTGTCCAATAGAGATATTTTGAAGCAATAACTTAAAGCATTAAGCACATTATTATACCTAATGGTTAAATTTTACAACATAAATTGATTGCATTGGTTTGTTCAAGCCTGTCTGCTTCAATGACATTATTGGGCAGGAGGGAGACATGAAAAACAAGGAGCTTTTTGGCAGAAGAATTCAGGAAATCCGAAAACAAAAAAGGTTTTCCCAAGAGCAGGTTGCCGAAAAGGCAGGGATAAGCTCAAATTATTTGAGCCGAATCGAATGCGGCAAGGAAAACCCGACTCTTGATATGCTTATAAAACTTGGCGATGCCTTAAAGGCTGACTTGTGGGAGATGTTTGATTTCGGGCATGCGGTGAGCACAAAGGAATTGAAAGAAGCCATCCAGAAGTTTTCTCAAAAGGCAGACGAAGAAACCCTCCGGACAATCGTAAAAATCATAAAAGTTTTTGAGAGATAAAACTGGCTTAGTGCGACCAAACGCAATTTTCAGCCCGTTGGATGGCGCATTGCGCTCCACAACTGCTATTTCCCCTGCCAGTTTTTAATCATGGCGATGAGATTTGACAGTGCATGGCCGTGCGGACCGCCCACAATGGCGATCTCGCCGTTTTGGTCAAGCTGGGGAATGTCGGCAGTCGATGCGGCTCAGTGATAGCAAAGCTCAAAATGCATCGGCTAACCCCACACCTGCTTGTGTGACAGGGATTTTTTCCGGCTGAAGGTTTTTTCGCGTACTTCTGTCAAAGCAGACAGCGCCACATCTTCGCGCAGCTCAAGGGCTTCGCGGATCAGGTTGCACGCCAGCGCAGACAGGGAAAGACCCTCGGCTTGGGCAATATCGTGCATCATGCCGTACAGCGAGTACTCAACCACGATATGGATTCTTGGGTTTTCAATAGGCATGGTTTTTTTGCGTGTAAACGATTTAAGTTTAAATATGTGCGCTTCGAAAATATTTTTATAGAAATCCAAGCTGAACATGCTTACCGTAAGCGCGGGCAACCTTTTCAAGAGTTTTAATGGTGGGATTTGCTTTCCGGGGGTTTTCGAGCCGCTGGTAAACCTGAAAAGAAACATTCAGTTTGCGGGCCACTTCCCGCTGGGTTTTGCCGGCACGCATTGTGCGTAACATAAGGGCAACGGCAATATGCGGCTTTACCGGCACAGAGTGAATATTTTTACCCTTTACTGCGGATGGTTCCGGGATGCGGAATCCCCGTTCGAAATCGGATTCGAGGCAGCCGTTGAGCGCATCCTCGGCATTTGCAAGCGCCTGCTCAAACGTGTCGCCCCATGTGTTGATAGTTTCAAAATCTACAAAAGAAACAAGATAGCTTCCTTCGCTCTTTTTGATCTTTGCGGGATAGTGCAGCATGATTATTTCTCCTTTATGCCTGCCTGTTTCAAAATGACCTTTACCAGACCTTTGGGCAGATCTGCTGTGCCGTGTATTGGTATGGGTATTGAGCGGCAGCCATCTTTTATCATGATATGGTGGCTACCGGAAATTCTGTCACAAAGCCAGCCTTCTGTCATAAGGTGTTTTTTTAATTGTTTGCCGTTCATAGTTTTATAACTATACAGCATATATGCTGCATGTCAAGGAGGTCATTTCTGTAGCTGTGTGTAAGAAAGGGGGGGGACAGTAAGGGCACGGCATGCCGTCCTACTACGCACCCTGCCAGTTTTTAATCATGGCGATGATGTTTGAGGAGGCGTGGTCTTTGGGGTCGCCGACAATGGCGATCTCGCCGCCGTAGGAGAGAACGGTGGCACGCTCCGGCACATTTTCTTTTGTGTAGTCCGTGCCCTTGGCATGTACATGGGGCTTAAGTTTGAGCAGGAGGCTGTCAACGGTGGGGTCTGAGAATATGGTCAAAAAATCAACGCATTCAAGCGCGGCCATGAGTTCAAGGCGCTCGTCTTCGGGGATGAGAGGATAGTCGGCGCCTTTATTTTTTTTAATCGAGCTGTCGCTGTTGAGCGCCACCACCAGAACGTCGCCGCGGCTGCGGGCATCCATCAGGCTTCGCACATGGCCCACATGCAGCAGGTTGAACCCGCCGTTGGTGAACACGATGCGCTTGCCGCTTTTTTTGAGCGCCTCGACCGTCCGCGCAAGCTCATCATGGTTTTTTATTATTTTATGGTTCATGGATTTCCTGTTGCATACATTTTCATAGGCGTCCGCCGCGGCGGATACCCCTACGACTTTTTTGCGTTTGCGGCAATGGCAGTCTTGAGTTCATCTGCGTCAAGCGTTGCCGTGCCCGGCTTCATGACGACAACAGAGGCCCCGTAGTTGGCAAGGCGCGCGGCTTGAGGGAAAGCGGCGCCGGCCACCAGAGACAGGGTCATCAGCGACACCACGGTATCGCCTGCGCCCGTGACATCGGAAATTTTGTCGCTGCCGGCCACGGGAATATGCAGGGGTGTTTTGTCCGGCTCGAAAAGCGTCATGCCCTTGTTGCCCTGTGTGATAAGGGCCGCACGGCATTTGATGAGCCGCAGCAGCTTTCGCCCGGCCCGGTGCAGGCCGGCCTCATCGTGTATGGCGATGCCGGTGATCTGTTCGGCCTCGGACTGGTTGGGCGTGACGATGGTGACGCCTTTGAAAGAGGCCATGTGATAGCGCGAATCAACGGCCACTATTTTATCGCGGGCGCAGTGCCTGATAAAGGCGAGTATTTTTTTGGTGAAGATGCCGTAGCCGTAATCCGATACGATCAGCGCGTCGATACCGGGCAGAATGCGCTTTAAGTATGCCAGCAGGCCCTGCTCTTTTTCCGGCGACAGCTGTATTTCCACATCGCGGTCGATGCGCATTATCTGCTGCTTGGTGGTATTATCGTCTCCGGCCAGTATCCGGGTTTTCATGATGGTGCTGTATGACGGGTCAAGCACCATGCCGTCCATGTTCGGGCATTTGCCGGCAATGAGGGAAAAAAGCTTCTCGCCGAAATAGTCACGTCCCAGCAGCCCCACCGGATAAACCTGTGCC
>CAIWCT010000442.1 GCA_903911225.1 uncultured delta proteobacterium | reverse complement strand
GGAGATGAAAAAGAAGTAATTAAACCCAAGTTCTGCTGCCCTCTGCTGGGGGATTTTGACCCGGCCACGACTGGGGGATTTTCAAGTGGCCATCCGGGCAATAAGCTTTTCCGGTGTTGTCTTAAATTCATTATGCAATACGTCCAAGGTTTCATCAGCCTCGGTGATATTATTAAGCATAACAGCAATAATTAATTTTGTTATCTGTTCGTGTTCTCCTAAGTTTTCCATTTTTGCGATCACCTAACTCCTAATTCTTTAAGATATTAATCTTGAAAATTTCAAAAAAACGGCTTATGCCATTTAACTTCTACATATCATGATTTAAAAGGTATTTGGCAGTTGTTTTAGGCGATTTCCGCTTGCATCATAAACCTGTATATTGTTCCCGTATCTTATGGTCACTGTTGTACAGGTATGGTTAATTAATCCATCATATCGTGTAAGAGTCGTTAGACGATTTCCGCTGATATCAAATACATAGATATTATCGCGCGTTTCTTGGCAATATGCAATTTGAGGGGTTGATGTAGCATACCTCCCAGATCCCCCTGTCGGCTCAGATGTTTGGTGGTTGTTTATCCAAGCTACCATTTCCTCAGTTTTATCCCTAAGGGAATCCAACCTATCCTCGATGCTATTATCCATATAATTTATCCAAAATAGTGAACTTTGGGCTCCTTCAGCGAGATCAACTAACTTTTGCTCGATATTTCTAAGGTCTTTCCATTTAAAATCACAATGTATACAATGAAATGTTTTATAATCCCCACCATGGGAGACTATGAAATTCGGGCCATTGATAAAGTGTCCAAAATGTCATGAAAATGTAGGTAGAGCAAGCAGTGCAACAATGCCGGTGCTTTACGATATTATTTTAAACAGCAAAATGCATTAGGTTAAATAACGGCTTGACATGTAAGTTTTAGTTCTCTATATAAATTAACTATATTCCGTATCGACGTTATGCGGGTTCCCGCCTGCCTGCTTTTTTGTCGATGTTGAAATCTGTCATTCATTATTTTATGTAAGGTTTTTTTGAGAAGGTTCGAGTGGCAGTTACCGCCGTTTCAGTGCGGCCTAATACAAGAAATAAGGAGGGTCATATGAAAAAAGGTTTGGTTCTATTTTTGGCAGTTGTTTCTGTCTTCTGCTTTTCTCAATCCTTTGCCGCGCCCTGGGCTGTTGTGGCGACCAACCCAGATATTGACAGGAATGCCTCCAGCGGTACTATCCATACAGTCGATCTGGGGGTCTCGCCGCCTAAAGTCTACGGTCCTTTCCTTGAATATAAGCTTGGCAGCGGCGGCGGCGGGCTGTTTGATATCGTGATGGTGCCGGGCCAGCGGTATGCCCTTATCACCAATTTTGGCGATTCAACGATGTACCGCATCGACCTGAAAGATCCGACAAACCCTGTGTGGGCAGGCAAAGTCGATATCCCTTTTTTTGCTGAAGATATAGCCTGCACGCCGGATGGGAAGCTGGCACTGGTGACCGATGGCGGCTTTTCATCACGCATCGCCTTTATCGACCTTGAAACCTTCAAGCTAAACGGAACCTTTAAAACTGGCGACAGGCAGGCCCAGGCAGTGGCGGTTGCGCCCAATAATTCCACCGTGGTGTTTGCTGATTATTGGAACTTCAAGATTCACTACGGCAAAATAAACAAGAAGAAAAACGGCCTGACGGACATGGGCAGTGTTTTTCTCTGTGCCGGCACAGCCTCGAAGGATCCGGTAACGGGCAACGACAAGTGCGATAACAATGATTTGCTTGCCAGGCCGGTGAATGTGACCATTTCGCCCAATGGCAAGACCGTACTGGCAGCCATCTGTACTGCCGGGTTTGTCGCTGCGCTTGAAATTAATGATGCCGGCCAGGCTGTGGCGGGTAATCCCTTGTTTATCGGCGGTTTTGGCGGCACCTGGGATAATTCTTCAAATCCAGACCCTAGTATTGAAGTCACTACCGCCCTTCAGAGCATAGCATTTCAGTCCGATGCAAAAGCCTATGCGTTGCACGTGCCCAAGCCCTATCCTGACCCCGACAATGCCAGCCACATAATTGACCGGCCCATGAGGCTCACCCCCGTCGTGATCGAGGGCCCGGGCAAAGTCAAGTTCGGCGACAACGCGTCCACAGATCTCCTTGTCGGCGGCACCTCGCAGCTCTTCGGCGTTGATAGTGTTGCCATAGCCGGCTGGCAGGCGGTGGTGGGCAACCCGACCTTGAGCGGCGCCAAAACGGGTAAAATGTCCTATGCGAACCTTCACACCAAAGAATTCACTGAGCTTAAGCTCAACAGCAACGGGATAGCGACGGGCGTTGCCATCAAGTACTATTAAAAAAACCGCTGCGATACGCTGAAATCAACCTTCAAGAAGGAGGACACAATATGATCAAAAAGCTGAAGAATAAAAAAAATCCGGTAACGGATACGCGCGGTGGCCTGGACGCGAAACTGTTTGCCTACTGCGCCATGGCAGCCGGCGGTGCGCTTGCCGCTGCCCCGTCCGCGGATGCGGCCATTGCCTACAGCGGCTTGAAAAACCTGACACTTGCCGACAACAATACGATGCAGCTTGACCTTGATAATAACGGGACCGCTGATTTCACCCTGATCAACCTGCTCGGAGAGACTACAGTCAAACCGGGCATTGTGACCTACACAACATCGCGGGGCGGTACCTACACCCAAAAATTTACAGCCTCGTTTGTGAGGAGAAAAACCGCAAAAAATTTTGCAAGCTTAGCAGATAACCCGCTCAACGCTCTGGCTGCAGCCGGCGCCAATGCCCAACTGCGGCTTGGCAAGGGTGCGGTTATACCCGGCCAGGGGATAGGCTGGATGGTCGGCGCTGCTGCCGACTTGAGTTTCAGTACCCTCACGTTTACCCATGGAAAAGTGAAGAGGACCCTTGACACGGGCGCCACCGCCGTTATTACCTCCACCTTTGCCACTGATAAGTCATCCGGCGGGACTTTTTTAGGCAAACAGGGCTATCTGGGGGTTAAATTTCAAATCGACAATGCCACGCACTACGGCTGGATCCGCTATCAGGGCGATACCACACCCAATACCACCGATAACGCCACGTCGCTCAAGGCGACTGTTATCGACTGGGCCTATGAGAAACTGCCCGATACGCCGATCGCGGTGGGGCAGCAGATTGCAAACTGCGTGACCCTGTCGCCCGCCCGGATCAGCAAAATTATAAGCATCTTTGAACCGCTCAAAACCATCATAATCAAGGGCGATGCAACCACCACTTTAACAAAAGATACAACTATCGACTGGGGCACCGGGGGCGTCCTGACGCTGTTTAAGGTGCCGCTGGGCAAATCAACCCTGCTGGCCGTGGTGCGCGTCAAGCCTTCGCTGATAAAAAAAGGGGACACCTATGAGGTGACGGTTGACGACTGCGCCGCAAATCTGACAGTTGGTTTTTAAATGGAAGATACTTTTATGTTTGCTAAAAATGACCTTACAATTCAGGGAGGATACCCTATGAAGAAAGATAAAAAAAAGAGAAGCGATGCGCGGCGCGGTTTTGATGCCCAGCTGCTGGCCTACTGCGCTGTAGCGGCTGGCGGCGCGCTTGCAACAGCCCAGCCCGTGGCTGCGGCCACTGTCTACAGCGGGGTTAAAAATATCGCTATTGGCGAAAATGGGACCGTTGCCCTGGACCTTGACGGCAACGGGGTCATAGACTTTAATGCCCTCAATACTATGCCCGTTGCTTTGACCGGCGGGGAAAAAGACTATTCCAAGCACAAGGCGAACTTTATCACCCCCGAGGACGGAAACGCCATAGCTTTTTCTGACGGCATTTTGCAAAACTTCATCACGGGAGCACCAATCCCCAACGATGCTATCTCCTGGCTCACGGCAGGCTCCGTGGACAATGATTTCGGCTTCAACCTTGACTATGGCAATATTATAAATGATTCTGCGGGCCTGAATATTTGTGCCCAGGGCCCCTTTGGCGGTAAAAAAGGATTCATCGGCGTCAAGTTTCAGATAAACTACAACACGCATTACGGCTGGATCCGCTATGCCGGCATAGGCGTCAATAATACTCTCGTATCAGGCACCATCGTGGACTGGGCTTATGAAGATGCGCCCTATACCGCCATATCTCCTGATCCGGTCTGCTCAATGACGCTGCTGCCCGGCAGAATCAGCAAACTGCTGAGCCTTGTCATGCCGATAACCGGCATGGTTATCCGCGGTGATAATAATGCCATATTTACAAAAAGCAGCGAGCTTGACTGGGGTACCGATACGGTAAAAACGCTCTTTAAGATACTCATCAACCCCAAGACCATCCTTGCTGTCGTGAGGGTAAAGCCCCTTCTTATGCAGGACGGAGAATTATTTAAGGTGACCGTTGACGACTGCGCGGGATCACTTTCTGTCAATCCGTTTTAAAGCACCGCTCCGCCACCATGCATTTTTGAGCCTCCCGCAGGTTGTAAAGCCTGCGGGAGGCTTTTTTGTGCGCCATGCTAGAACCCTGCCTGCATTATAAAATTTTGCCAACTAGAGCATTTAACTTTTTCCCGTAACCATGCGCAGCTGAGAGCTTTTGGTGGTTTGCCCCTGCTATATTCTCGCAACAGAATCCTGCGATGGTGGGATGTCAATCGCTCGAACCGCACTGGCCGGTCTTACCAAAAACTCTCAGCTGCTTTTTCGGCTATACTATTTTGTTAAATGCTCTAGGAGTCTGTCGGACTTAAAATTGACATCCAAGTGAACAGCTAAAATCCGTGGGACAAGCTGATCAAATTTCGACCAATAGTTTTGTCGGTGTTTTTATTTTATCTGTTTGCAACTCCAGCATGCCCCTATTTTGGG
>CAIWCT010000441.1 GCA_903911225.1 uncultured delta proteobacterium | reverse complement strand
CCGGTCATTTTGAGTGGGATTTCGCGGTCATTTTCAGTTGGATTAAGCAGCGAATTGCCGTCGATCCAAAAAAAATTGAAGGGCCGAACTGATAAATAAAAAACAGCAAGGACTTTTTTGAAAGCCACGGGGAAGGTGCGTCCCAAAAACTAACTTTGGGAGAAATCTCCTATTTCTCCCTTGACTTAACGTATCATGGGTGTCCCTAATTTCTCCTTTTCTCGCTAAACTGTTACTTCCATTGAAGTTGAATTCGCCGTTTCTTGTTGACTTAAAAGCTCAAGAGAATATAGCTAATATTGAATCATAATTTACAGTTTTCAAAGGGGGTATATGCACTTCAGAAAACCAATATTTATACGGTCCGTTTTTTTTCTGTTATTGTGTAGCAATAGTGTTTTCGCTGGCCTCGTACCCGACACGGGGGACCCGAACGAGCGTGTCTGCAACCCTCGTTTCTACACTGATTTGGGTAATGGGATTATCAAGGACAATGTCACCGACCTTATGTGGCAGAAAGCAACGGCACAGGACTACCATACTTGGGAGCAAGCATTGTCCTACTGTGATAATCTAACCCTTGGTGGGTATACCGATTGGCGTTTGCCCACAATCAAGGAGCTTTCAACCCTTGTAGACAGCGGCACTGCATATCCCGGTCCCGCTATCAATATGAGTTATTTCCCTGACACAGGTGCAAGAAGCAACTACTGGTCTTCTACTGCGTCCGTAAGTACATACGTAGGCGATGCGGACTCCGCTTGGCATGTATATTTTGGCAATGGCGCCGCCCTCTTCGACAAAAAAGGGAACTCCTATCATGTTCGCGCTGTTCGCGGCGTATCATCAAGTAATAATTTTGTAGATAATAGTGACGAAACAATAACCGACACCAGTACTGGCCTCATGTGGAGCAAATCAGCTGGAGCCAGTTTTGGTTTTCCTGATGCACAGCAGCAGTGTGAATATTTGTCCAAAAGTGGCCATAGCGATTGGCGACTGCCTACTCGCAATGAATTACAAACTATTGTCGATTATAATAGAACTATTTCAACATATCCTGCGTTTGATACCAACTATTTCGAACTTAATATTTATGGTTTATATCAATGGTCATCGACGACATATGCATTCGACACTCACGAAGTGTGGTGTATAGATTTCCATGAGGGAGGAATATACCACACTAAGAAAACGACTAGTCCACCTCCATCATTTCGTCCAGTACGTGCTGGTCAATGTATCGCTTCAACAACAACTACTACCTTAACAACAACAACGACGGCTCCATTCAGGCTATGCCCTGCAAGGCAGATTTTGGGAAATGATAATCCTAATCTTATCATTCTGCGTGTTTTCCGTGACAGCAGGCTTGCCCAAAGCACAGTCGGCAGAAAAGTTATTCAAATCTATTACAACAATGCCGACAGCATCAACGATGCCCTTGAACGCAGCCCGGCGCTACGGGCAGTGACCAGAAGAATGGTTGAAGTAATTACGCCGCTAATAGGCAATAAGGAATGAGCTTACAAAAATCAAACGAGGTCTATAAAAAATGCATACAACTCAAACTTCTATTAACGTCATTGACTATTGCGAACAAATGCTTCGCAAGAAAATCAAACACTAAAAGGGTTATAATTAAAAATAGAACCGTTTTACGTCTGATCTTGAGGTCAGAATTCGGGGGAAACTTTGGTTTGTTTTTGTTTTGACTTACCATGTTTCACCCCATAATATCACGATAAGTGGCAATGAAATGCGAAAAAAGCAATAAGCAAAAAATAACAGGGTTTATTTTCCATATTTAACGATTAATATGAGTATAAGCGGAAAATCCGTCCACCTATATGGGGTGATATGACGGACAAGATTCCACTTATTGCACTGTTCAAGTCGATGGAGCGGAATGCAAATAATCCCTTGGCGGCCTGCGGTCGTTGTTTGCTGTTCGCATTCCGCTCATCTTAATTGTTGTGAGTGGATAATATGACAACAAGAGAAGAAATCACAAAAGAAGTTAATGATGATCTAGCGAAAAATGATATTGATCTTCTTGTTGATGTGTATGAAGAAATATTAAAAGAAGATAGATCAATACATGAAAACATTATCCACTCTCAAAAACGTTTGTCGTCTCTTTTAGTTAAACTTTCTCGCCAAGCTGATAAATCTACTAAAAAAGTTGTGTTTCTTACTTGGGTTATTATTGCGCTTACCGTCGTCTTGGTAATGACTGTATTTTTTGAAATCCCTAAGATCACCGTACAATTCAACCAAAAGCCATATTTCAGCACACAGAATAATCAATGTGATAAAAACAATCCAACCAACAATAAAAACAATTTTACCCTGAAGGACGAGTCTACTCCACATACTAAAATCGAGCAGGGAATTATCAGTGATAAACGTCATAATTAAAAAGCCTCACAACCTGTCGCTACAGCCAATCGCAGCCCGTTGGGCTGCTCCGGCTGAGCTTTTCGTTGTGTGAGCCAAAAACGGAGAGACAATGAAATTGAGTATTAACAAAGAAGCAGAAAAGGAATTGCTCGCATTGCCAGAGAGCGGGCCAGGGTTCCAGATTGTAGAAGCCGTATTTCACGGAATTAAATCTACGTACATTGTCTGGAACGCAGAGTTTGCGATTAACTTAAAAGAGGCCCCCATATCAAGAGAAGACATAACGGGTGCATTGCTTGGCAGTTGGATCAATGAACAAGCTTTGTCTTCAATAACAATCATTGCAGCACCTTCGCTTCACGATTTTTCATTGATAGGTGCCAGAGTACATTCATCAGTGGTATCTGGTTATTCGGCAGTTTCTCCACCACCCAGCACTCTGGTCAAAATGGTTACACTTACCATCCCGCGAAAATTCTATCGTTTTAGTCCGTTCAGCAATGATCGAAGAATAGATCCGGCAAATGGAAATTTTCTGCCGGGTACTTATTGCTGCCCGGAATCCGAAGTACCATTTGTTCCCTCGGGATTTTCCGCGGTTGGTCGTTTTGCTCTACCTAGCGCACTGCCAGCCTCGTACAGATACGAAATAACTTCAGATTCAGGCATAAATGTTCTATTCGGTACTGTTGCTCCTGCGTATGGGCAAGCTGGAGGAGGAGTGGAAGCTCATATGCCAACTGGAGCAACTAATGTAACAGGTGTGTATGTTAACCCAACGCACATAGGTGATGATTAATATTGCAAAAGTCGCTACAAGTTGCGTAATATAACAAGAATTGAAAACCAATAGATAAGTAATAATAAATTATGCGGTGGGGAAGATGATTACTCGTTCGCTGGTCATGACAGTAGCATTATCATTCGCAGTTATTTGCACAGCATTTAGTGCATCATCTGCATCAAAACAACCGCCAGAGCCATTAAACAAATTCAACGAATTGAAGAACATGAAATATGTAGGGGATTCTGTCGTAATTGTTAAAAAAGATATTTATGGTGGAGACATGAAAACTTCCGCCATATTAAAAGGTAAGATAAGGAATATAACAACTAAAGCAATTCAAAACATATATGTAGTTTGGGCTATATATGACAGCGACAAGAATCTTTATACCATTAACAAATATAATACTCCAATGCCTTCTCTGTTTATGGACAAGATTGAATATCTTGATGGGAAGGCAGAGGCTGATTTTAGCATTCCCTTGGATTTTTACGCTGGGATGGGGATACCAGATGCACAAGATATCAGAAGGTCTATAGTAAAGGACTTGTATGCGACAGGGGCATTTATTAAAAAATAATTTGGGGAAGTTAGGGGAAGTTGTTGATTAAGTTAAATTGCTCTCTCATTAATCCCTGACACCAGCCACCTGTTAAGTTCAAACCGTGCGCATTTGCCTTTTTTGTTTCACCCCATACACCGCATGCTTTTCTTTGGCAATCAACCATCCTCAGTCGCCTTCATTTTCTCACCGACTCGCTTCTCACACAGGCCTGTTGACAAGCGCCGTCGTGTCGGTTATCGTCTGTACATGTTAAATATTGATCATGAACTTTCATCTCTGGAACAGGCCGGGTTGTACCGCAGGCTCATAAGCCTGGGGTCTGCCTCGGGGCCGCATATCACAATTGAGGGCAGGCGGGTTTTGCTGCTTGCTTCAAACGATTACCTGGGCCTTGCCATGCACCCGCGCATGAAGGCCTGGGCACAGGAGGCGGCCGCGGCCTGGGGCACGGGGTCGGGGGCTTCACGGCTGATCAGCGGCAGCACTACCCTGTTTGACGAGCTGGAGGACTGCCTTGCCCGCTTTAAGCAAACCGAAGCTGCCCTTGTGTTCAATACAGGATATATGGCGAATGTGGGACTTTTGCAGGCATTGGCCGGTCCCGAGGATGTCATCTATAGCGACGAGCTGAACCATGCCAGCATCATCGATGGCTGCCGCCTGAGCCGCAGCCGCATTGAGGTCTATCCGCATCGCGACATAGAGGCACTTGCCGGGCTTCTTGAAAAATGCGGGCATGCACGCAGGCGCATCATCGTGACCGACGCCGTTTTCAGCATGGACGGTGATATCGCGCCCCTTCCCGAACTTGCAGCACTTGGCCGCAGCTATGACGCAACCCTCATCGTTGATGATGCCCACGGCACGGGCGCACTCGGCCCGACTGGCCGCGGCACGCTTGAGCATTTCGGCCTTGCAGGCAGCCCCGATATTATTGTCATGGCAACGCTCGGGAAAGCCCTGGGCAGCTTCGGCGCTTTTGTTGCGGGCTCGCATGATCTGCGGGAATACCTCATTAACCGGGCACGAAGCTTCATTTTCACCACTGCCCTTCCGCCATCGGTCGTGGCATCAGCCATGGAAGCGCTGAATATACTCAAAGATGAGCCGGAGCTGTGCCGGCGGCTCACACAAAACGCAGAATTTATGCGCGCTGGACTAAAGACACTTGGCTTCAACACCCTTGACAGCCGAACGCAGATCATGCCGCTGCTGATCGGCAACCCTGACAAGGCTGTTGCTATGGCGCGTCGCCTTTTTGAAGAAGGCATCTTTATTCAGGCAATCAGGCCGCCCACGGTGCCGCAGGGAGCTTCGCGCCTGCGCATCACGGTCATGGCAAACCACGACATTCAGGACCTGGAGTGGGCTCTTGACATGATCGGAAAAACCGGAAAAGAACTGGGAATAATATAGGCTTTCAAGCTGGCAGGTTTGCACTCTAACATTATGAATAAAGGCACTCAACTACAGTATAAAACAATCGGGCATGGCCCCCCCCTGCTGCTGGTTCATGGCTGGGCCATGCACAGCAATGTCTGGGCCGGGCTGATAGAAAAGTTCTCGGATAGTTTTCAGATAATCACTATTGATCTGCGCGGCCACGGCGCATCCCGTGAAGCCCCCGGCCCCTATACCTACGATATCTTTGCCGGGGATATAATCGATCTTATGCGCGAGCTGGCCTGTGCCCGCATCACCGCCGTAGGCTGGTCCATGGGTGTCTCTGTTCTGTTAAAAGCAGCGGTGCGGTCGCCTGAGCTCTTTGACCGTTTTGTTTTCATAAGCGGCAATCCATCCCTTGTAAGCAGACCGGACTATTCATGCGGCATCCCGGCTGTTAGCGTACAGCGGCTCTACCGCCAGGTGGAACGCGCCTATCCCGAAGGCTTAAAAAATTTCTACCGCCTGCTGTTTACCGCCGGCGAGCATGAATTGCTGTGCCATGATCCGCGCTACGCAGCCATGACTGACCTTGCCGCAGCGCCGGCCAAAGACGCTGCCCTTGCCTCTCTGCGCTGCCTGATGGAAGAAGACCTGCGGCCAGCGCTTACCGGCCTGACCGCACCCACGCTCATACTGCATGGCGATGAAGACGCAATCTGCAACCCGGCTGGAGCAACCTTCATGCACACCCATATACCCGGCTCACAGCTTGTACTACTGAAACAAACCGGGCATGTGCCATTTCTCACCCGCAGCAATGATGTTACCAGGCACGTGCGCCTTTTTCTGGAAAGACCCCATGACGATCATCGATAAACCCTTTGTCAAAAAATCATTCAACGCAAGCGCCGACACCTATGACCATTATGCAGGCCTTCAGGCCGCAATGGGGGCAAGGCTGCTGGAGCTTGCCGATTTGCAGCCTGAAACGACCGAACGCGTGCTTGACATCGGAATGGGCACGGGCAACCTGACGGCCCAGCTCATGGCGGCATACCCTGCAGCCCGTGTGCACGGCTGCGATATTGCCTTAAACATGATCTCCCATGCAAAAGGCAAGCTTGCACAAGCCGCCCTGCCCTTTGCTGTTGCCGATGCCGAACAACTGCCCTACACAAGCTCGGCCTTTGGTCTTGTGGCATCAAGTTTTACCTATCAGTGGCTGGAACAGTGGCAAAACGCGCTGGATGAGGTCATGCGCGTGCTGCTGCCGGGGGGCCTTTTTATATTTTCGGCTTTCGGCGCCAACACATTTTGTGAGCTCAGGCAGGCATTCACCCTTGCATGCAATGAAAAAAACTATGCTCTGGGCGAGGCTCTTGCGCTGCCCATCACGGAAGAACGGATCCGCGGCGAGATGGCCGATGCCGGATTTTCGAATGTTTCCGGGATAACCTGTCGCGTTAGAGTTATCTATACCTCAGTCAATGAGCTTGTGCGGGCCATCAAGGGCATGGGCGCGCGCAATGCATCCCCTCACCGCAACCGCAGCACTGGCGTGCGCAGAGTATGGCACCGTATGACAGAACTCTATGAGCAGGAATTCAGAACGGCAGAAGGCGTGCCCGCCACCTTTGAAATCATCATGGCCAGGGGCAAAAAAAACCGGTAATTCACCCGCCTGTTTTATAAAAAAAGCACTCCGGAGGGCTGTACCGTGGCATGGTTGATGCATAGACTGCAAGTTTGTCCCGAGAAAAATATTTTTCTCACTGTATTGTAATGAGCGGAATATAGGCTATATAGAAAATAGAAGGGAGGAGGTGGGTTCAAGCTCAGCATAAATGAGCAATCGGAAAATGCGATTAACAGTCGCAGGGAAATGCGATAAACCCACCAACTAGAAGAAAAAAGAGTGAGAGTTAATTAAACCTTACTATAAGAGAGTATTTTAAGTCTAACAAACCGTCAAGACTTATACCCTCCTCCTTCCTTCTTTTAAACAGACGGCTTCCGTCTGGGGTGTTCGACAAGCGTCAAAGTGGGCAAAATCCTTTGTTTAAAAAAATGCCCTTTGGTCATCATGACCTTTGTAGGGCGAAGCTTTCGGGCTATTGAGAGTAACGGGTTTTTTGCCAAATGGCGCACCGGCACTATCAGACTTTTAGACAAACACCCGCCACAAATAATGGCGGGCGTTTGTTATATCAAAAGGTCTTTGGGCAGACACGCAGGCCTGCCCCTTCATTTTATTGGACGTATGTATGCTCCGCCGCAGCGAGACCCTTCAACCCTGAACCCCGGCCCCTGCCACTTGATTTTAGCCCTGCTCATTGGCCAATATTCCCCTAACCGCAGCAGCAATGCCGTCAGCGTCAAGCCCGTATGCCGCCCGCAGTTGCTTCTGCGTGCCCTGCTCGACAAACCTGTCGGGAAT
>CAIWCT010000440.1 GCA_903911225.1 uncultured delta proteobacterium | reverse complement strand
GGCTGGACAACCATGGGTACGTTTGTCTATTTCAATATGCAGTCAACAAAGCTTCCGATAGACGGCCAAATTCTCCAACCGTCGTGTACGCTCCCATAGTTCTTTCCTGAACCCTGAACCCTCGCTACCTGAGTAGTTGCCTTTTTATTACGTTGCACAGTACATCTATTGACCATGCACAACCCCCGAATTTGTTTCGATGGAATTGCACACCTCTTTTTGGGCGCTACTGAAACATGATACACTTTTGCCATGCTCCATTTTGTGTCATGACACAAGTTTTATTATTTTGCAGCATAAAAAGTCTAATATGCTTTTTTCAAATAACTGATTTCTCATGGTTTATTTTTTTGGTTTATTTATAAATTATGGCCTGTTTATTGCAATAATTACGTATAGACGCATTGCAAAGGTTCGTGCCCACCTCAAACGACCTTCCGTATATGCTCAAAAAGGCCATGCATAAACCACACGAGGAGAATTCTATGAAAGGGTTAAAAAAATCAGCTGGTATCCCGGCTTTCCGGATTGCCGTCGCGGCGGCAGCCATGCTGCTGTTTATGCAGGTTGCGGCGCGAGCGGATCTGGATGAAGTAAAAAAGGCCGGGGTTCTGCGTCATCTAGGGGTTCCGTATGCCAATTTCGTGACCGGCTCCGGCGACGGTATGGATGTTGAGCTGATGCAGCGCTTTGCACAGTATTTGGGTATTCGGTATGAATACATAAGAACGGACTGGCCTGATATTTTCGGTGATCTTACCGGCAAAAAGGTAAGGCCCAAGGGCGATGACATTGAATTTGTTGCCGATGTTCCAGTAAAAGGCGATGTGGCCGCCAACGGCATAACGGTCCTGCCCTGGCGGGCAAAGGCCGTACAATTTTCAGCGCCCATGTTTCCGAACCAGGTATGGCTGGTTGCCCGCTCAGACTCCCCGGTCAATCCCATCAAGCCCACAGGAGATCTGAAAAAAGATATCGCCGCCGTCAAGTCCTTAATCCGGGAGCATTCTCTGATGGGCAAGGCTGGCACCTGCCTTGAACCGTCGCTGTACGGCCTTCAGGAAATAACTGATAAGATTACGTTATTCCCCGGATCACTCAATGACATTGCGCCCGCGCTTATCAAAGGCGAAACAGAGCTGACGTTGCTGGACGTTCCGGATGCGCTGGTCGCGCTCCAGAAATGGTCCAGTAAAATAAAGATTATTGGCCCGGTGAGCCAGCCGCAGGATATGGCGGCGGCTTTCCCCAAAGATGCGCCGAAACTGCTTGTTGAATTCAACCGTTTTCTAGAGCAGGCAAAAAAGGATGGCTCGTTTGTCACCATGGTCAAAAAATACTATCCGTATGTGTTTAAGTACTATCCGGATTTCTTTGAACGGAGCAGCTAATGGCGCGTAATATTGACGTGCGGAAACGCACCATCAGGTGGTATGGTGGAAATCTGGCGGTCTTTGCCGTCGGCATTGCCGCAGTGGTCTATGTGTGCGCCCTGCTTGCTATGAACTATCGCTCCGACAGGCAGCTGCGGGATACGGCTATTCAAAAGCTTCGCACTGAAACAGATAAGCTGGCTGAATCGGTGGGTTATTTTTTCGAGGAGCGCAAGGACGATCTGATAAATCTCGGCATGTCGCGCGAGGTGGCAGTTTTTTTTGAAAACAGGGCGCTGGGAATGAGCATGAAGTACGGTCTCAGCCTTAGTCTGCCCCCCATTGCCGAACGCTTCAGCGGCCTCATGGAGAGAAAAAAATTCGCCGGTGAGCCCGTCTATATACGGATAGCCCTCATCGACAAGAGCGGCGAATTTCTGGTTGACAGCGCCGCAGAACGGCCTGACCCGCAGCTTCGACCGCAGTATCTTGATTCGTCGATGCGTGATGGGCAAATTCGGTTTATGAGCGGCGACAGAGAGCTAGTGGCGCCGTTTTCCTATTATTTCAAGGGCTCCTATGCCGGCCAGCTCGTAGCCTGGCTCAATCCGGGGATTCTCGGGGCGCAGCTTCTGGGCAGCACCGAGAAGGGAAAAGACGTGACCTGGCTCACGGTGCCGGATGCGGGTGGGCCGAAGATCATTGCGCCGCAGCACCTGGCAGCCACGTTTCACAAAGGGTTCGACCCGTCGGCCATCGGCATGCCGGGGCTGGGAGCAACTAAGCTCTTCACCGCGCCGGATGCACAGGGTAAGAACAGAGATTGGCTCTGCATTGTGGCTGCCGTGCGGGGGAGCAATTTCCGCATTGTCCGGGCGGTCCAGGTCGAGAGCACGTTTGGGCTCTTCATGTCTCAGTGGCATCTTGCAGGCATGGCCTCACTGGCTGTGGTTATTCTGTGCGGGGTCGTATTTACCTTCACGCTAAACCTTAAATCGCAGCTTTTGCAGGCCCGGCTTGAAGAGTCGCTGCGCAGAGAGACGGAAATACAGGACAAGGAGCGGGCGCTTTGCGAAGTCAATAGAGAGCTTACCTCTGAAATTGCCATCGGGGAGGTTCTGAGCACGGAACTTAAGAATAGCCATATGCAACTGGAACAGCGGGTCGATGAACGGACAGCCGAGCTTCAAAATTCGTTGCAGGAAAAAAATGTACTGCTCAGGGAGGTCCATCACCGAGTCAAGAACAACCTGCAGGTTATAAGCAGCCTGCTAAACCTGCAGTCTTTGCAAACGAAGGATGACGAAGCGATAGCTGTTCTGAAAAAAACAAAGGATCGCGTCTATTCCATGGCCATGCTCCATGAGGCGCTGTGCATTTCCGACAATCTCGCTCGTATCAAACTGTCGGACTATATCGAACGGCTGTCTTCGCATCTGATTAACTCAATGGGAAGCAGTGCCTCCAATATTGAAATAAAAAGCCGCGTTTCCGAGATCCACCTGCAGATAGAGCAGGCCATGCCATGCGGCCTTATAATCAATGAGCTGATTACAAACGCCATAAAGCATGCATTTCCTGAAGGCCGGTCCGGGCGCATCATGATTGCTGTCGGGGTTCAGGCCGACGGTCGTATCGGCATGACGATTTCCGATGATGGCGTCGGATTGCCGCCCAACCTAAACATTCAAACAGTCAGCAGCCTGGGGCTAAAACTGGTATCCATGCTGACAAAGCAGCTTGGCGGTGAGCTAGTTGTCCCGCAAAATAGCGGCACGGAGTTTCAAATCGCTTTTTGCGCAGCTGACCAGCACGCACTATGAAAACAGGGTGAATTCATCCAACAAAAGGGGCTGATCGAAAAAAATATGGGCGAAACAAGAATCCTTGTCGTTGAAGACGAAAGCATAGTTGCGGCCGATATAGTAGCACGCCTGTGCCTTCTAGGATATAGTGTCGCGGGACAATGCGCCACGGGGGAGCAGGCAGTTGTCCTGGCCGGGCACTTGAGGCCGGACCTGGTTCTTTTAGATATCCGACTGGCCGGACAAATCGATGGCGTCACGGCTGCAGAAATTATACGGGATCGCTTTCGTGTACCGGTCATATTTTTGACCGCCTATGCCGAGGATGATACACTTCAGCGTGCCAAAGCGGCGGAGCCCTACGGATATATGCTCAAGCCTTTTGAGGACCGGGAGCTGAAATCCATTGTCGAGATAGCTGTTTACCGGCATCAGGCCGAGCTGATGCGCATGATGGTTGCGAAACTTCTGCAACTGTGCGCTAATGCCGATAATTTGCGGACATTTTTGCCCAGCTTGAAAAACTACCTGCAGGAATTTACAGGCTGCCAGATCATTGGCGTGCTGCTGCGGGGAATGTGGGAAATAGCCTCCTATGACACGGATGACTTTTGTCAGGGACTTGCTCTGCACGGCAATGCGCTTTTCAAAACAGCTGATAATGCCTCAGCCGTCGGCAGCGCACAGGACAGGCTCCTCAAAGAGCTGTGCGACTGTATGCTGAAGGAAAGCCGCGATGGCCCCCTTCCTTTTATTACGGAGCAGGGAAGCTTCTGGACTAGCAGCGTATCGGAACTGCTGGCAACAACCGGCGAGGAGCAAAGGCAGAGATCCATTCAGTCTATGGTGAAGGAACTGCTGGCAACAACCGGCGGTGGCCAAAGGCAGGGCTCCCTTCAGGACATAAATTGCGTGACCGGGATTGAATCACTGGCCCTTATTCCTTTTTCTTTACGCGGGGAAACGCAGGGACTCTTTCTGTTCGGCGACAAAAGAAAAGGGATTCTGAACAACAAAAAGGTTTCTATGCTGGAGCACAGTATGGGCCATGTCTCGATTACCGTGGCGCGGCTGCTGGCCGAGGAAACGCTGCGCAAAAACGAGGAGCGCTTCCGTCTTGTGGCTGATTATACCTGCAGTGGTGAAATCTGGATAGGTCCGGAAGGAAAAATTCTCTGGGTCAATCCGGCTGTCGAGCTCATTACTGGCTATGGCATGAGCGAACTGCTCAGCCTCCCGGTCGGGGCCATACCGGAGATATATCCCGAAGATCGCGAAATGGTTGAGGAGCTTCTGAGCAATGCACTTGTGCGGAAAGCAAGCCGGGATGATCTGTTTTTTCGCATCTTCACAAAAGACAAAGATATTAAATGGGTTTCTCTGGCCTATCAGCCAATATATTCAGACGGGGGAGACTATCTAGGGCTGAGGGCAAGCATGAACGACATAACCGATAAAAAGTTTGTGGAAGAGGAGGCCGCGAGAGCGGCTAAGCTTGCATATATAGGGGAAATTGCAGCAGGTATAATTCACGAAATCAACAACCCCACCATGGGAGTCATCAACTATGCACAAATACTGCTGGATGAAAATCAGAAAAAAAACGGCGACACAGATCTACCGGCCCGGATAATAAAAGAAGGTCAGCGAATAGCAAAAATCGTCAAGAGCCTGCTTGCCTACTCGCGCGATGTCGACGATCCGCCGAAACCCTGCGCTGTGCAGCTGATTGTCGATGATGCGCTAACGCTGCTCCAAAAAACCATCAAGCAGAGCGGCATTACCGTAGAAGTGGATCTCCCTGAGGCAACGCCCCTCATTATTGTGCAGCAGCAGAAGGCTCATCAGGTTTTTGCAAATATTATGAGCAATGCGTTGTACGCGCTGAATGACAAATATCCTCGTTTAAACAGCAATAAAATTTTGCATATATCCACGGATACGGTACAGCTGTCGGATGGAACATTTCAGCGCATCACTTTTTTTGATAAAGGGGCGGGGATACCATCGGAGTATATTGAAAGCATTTGTGAGCCTTTTTTTACAACTAAACCCCTCGGCATTGGCACGGGGCTGGGCTTGAGCGTCAGCCTGAAGCTTGTAAAAGAGTTAGGGGGCAGACTTCTTTTTGAAAGCGAGAAAGGCGAATACACCAAGGTGTTTGTGGATTTGCCGCTTGCGGAAATGTTGATGCCTGCTCAGCGAACTCTATACTGACATGCTAGTGCATTGGCCATTTAATAACGCAACATAGCGGTACAGTGCAGCTTTGTTTTTCATGCATGGTTCGGCCCTTCGACAAGCTCAGGACTCACCTTGAGCGGAATACAAATGCAAACATGATTATAAAACCGTTCGTCCTGAGCTTGTCGAAGGACAAACGGTTCTTTTATGCTGGATTCTGCAAATTTGACACAGTACAGATAGTGACTAGACAATTTTTACATGATAAGATACCGATCAAAAGCTGCCCAGCCATTATGTCTCATAATTAAATTGCTGTAGTACTAGAGGCCTGGTATGAAACACAGAATTCTTGTTGTCGATGATGAAGAAAATGTGCGGTTCGCTTTTAAAACATTTCTTCAAAATGCTGACTGTGAAGTCGCCCTTGCCGAGGATTATGATACGGCGTTAAAACTTTTTGCCTCTGACCGCATAGACCTTGTGGTAAGCGATATTGCGATGGGCCAAAGAACGGGCATAGAACTGCTCGATGCAATAAAAAAAGCTGCGTTTCGCTGTCCTGTAGTGATAATTACAGGAGAACCAACACTGGAAACCGCGACAGCAGCTCTGCGGCTCGGCGCATTTGACTACCTTATCAAACCGGTAACAAAAGATATGCTGCAGGAAATTGTCAACCGTGCTTTGCGCCAAAAGGCGGTGAATGATGAAAGGGATCGCAGCGCTGAAAACCTGCGGACAATTTTTGCCAGCGTGCAGGACGGGGTCGTCTCGGTGGATGATAAAATGGTCGTCATGCAGGGCAATAAAGGTCTCGAAAAATTTTTTCCTTTCAGCCTTGATAAAATTTTGGGAAAAAAAATATGTGACATCGCCAGTCCGTGTTTTGACTTTTGTATCGATATTATTGAAAAAACCATTCATACAGGAATACCGGTTCGCGAATTTCATACTGAAGTTGAAGGACCTTGGGTCGGCAAAATGCTCATTTCAGTCAATTGTTCACAGCTTATCAGCTCGGACAGCTCCTGCATAGGGGCTGTGCTTGTTCTCAGGGATATCAGCTATCTTATCGAAACGGAACCCAAGCAAAAAAAACGGGGGTCCTTTTGTAAAATGATAGGCGTCAGCAGCAAAATGCAGGATATTTACACATGCATCGAAGCGTTAGCCGAGACCGATACGACGGTATTAATTACCGGCGAAAGTGGAACCGGCAAGGAACTTGTGGCCCAGGCAATTCATTACAGCAGTTCGCGGGCCACAAACCTTCTTGTAACGTGCAACTGTTCGGCCCTGGCGGAAAGTCTATTGGAAAGCGAGCTGTTCGGCCATGTCGCTGGCGCATTCACCGGCGCCATGCGGGATAAAATCGGTCGGTTTGAAATGGCCCATGGCGGCACTGTTTTTCTTGATGAAATCGGCGATCTAGCCCCTCATTTACAGCTCAAGCTGTTACGGATACTGCAGGAAAAAGAAATCGAGCGCGTTGGCGGCACTACAACAATTAAGGTCGACATACGAATCATTGCCGCCACTAACTGCGATCTTTCTAAAAAAATACAGCAGGGAACATTTCGTAAGGATCTTTACTATCGCCTCAAAGTGATGGAGATTCATGTACCGCCGCTGAAGGAGCGCCTGGAGGATATTCCGCTGTTGGTTCGCCACTTCTGCACCACCTTCCATGAGAAATTCAAAAAAGATGTCAGGGAAGTTTCCAACCAGGTCATGAAGCTTTTTCTGGACTATGCCTGGCCTGGCAATGTGCGCGAACTTGAACATGTTCTGGAGCGGGCCTTTATTTTGTGCAACACAAACATTATAACAACCCAAGACATCGCGCTCCCGACCCAAAAGCCAATAAGCAGCAATAATGAACGGGGGAAACTGTCGGGCAGTGAGAATTCCGAGCTTATTCAAGATGCTTTAAAGGTGGCACAATGGAATATGACAAAAGCTGCGCGTGATCTTGGCATCAGCCGCAGTACCTTTTACCGGTGGCGAAAAGCCAATAAACTGCCAGATTCCACATGATGCGCGTTTTACCGCTGGCTAAAAAAGGATATCCTGAAACCAGCGGGCCATTTAATCGCTACGGATCAATTCCCCGCAGGTTGCGGCGAATGACCTATACAAATAAAACATCCTTGATACCCCGTCCGCTTGCGGCGGGTTAGTTCATTTTTAATAATACTAGCTGTACGGAACCACTTTGTTTTATCTACCTGTACTGTGCACCTTTATTTTTCATTAAATCATTTATAAAAAATCCATCGCTCCCGCGAAAGCGGAAGTCCGGTTTTTGAGCGTTTCATGGATTCCTGCTCCCCGATCTGGCCGAGGACAAGCTTCACAGGAAGGACGTTCCCTGAGGTTCTTTTTTTATTAAGTTGCACAGTACAGCTACATGGTTCGGCACCCTCACCCCAACCCACTCCCACAATCCGCCAGCCCGCGCATGTAATGCCCCTTCTTTATTTCCCTTTTTTCACACCAGCGCATAAAAAATATCGCATATGTTTCAACACGGTTTGTGTCATGACACACTATGATGACACATGCGCTTACGTGAGCGCCTTGTGCAGCCGCACAACAATTTGATTTAACATCGCTTTTTTTATTGCTTCTCTTCCACGGCTTTGGCATTTCTTTTGCAATTATATTATGCCAGAAGTTTGGCGGAAATCAAAAGACGGCGCCCCTAATAAGCCGTCTAGGAGTCTGTCGGACTTAAAATTGACATCCAAGTGAACAGCTAAAATCCGTGGGACAAGCTGATCAAATTTCGACCAATAGTTTTGTCGGTGTTTTTATTTTATCTGTTTGCAACTCCAGCATGCCCCTATTTTGGG
>CAIWCT010000439.1 GCA_903911225.1 uncultured delta proteobacterium | reverse complement strand
CTTGAAATTTGATTTATTAACACCCATATCTTAACTCCTTAATATTTATGCGGCGTAATATCAATCACATAAACTGTAATAATATCTTTTTCGACGGAATAAATGACCCGGTATTGAATATTAAGCCGTGAAGATCGTTGTCCTTCCAGCTCTCCTTTTAATTTTTCGTCATGAAATCCGCGGAATTCGCGTAATTTTTTCGGCCCATGCCGAAAAACAATGTCTTTCCAAAGTTCGTATTTTTTAACGACCTGTAAAGGCAGTTTCTCAATTATCTTATCCAGGCTGCGATGTTCCTGTATGTGCCACATTATTAATTTTAATAACTTATTATATTTAATAAGTCAAGGTTTTGTTGAAGCATAACGATAAAGGTCACTGGCGTGGTGTAGCGCAGCGGAACCACGTCCAGTGAAGCGTCTAGTTCGGCCCCCATCATTTTATAGTTGCACTTTTCAGAATACAATGCTACTTTTAGTCATCATTATTCTGAGTGCTAATAAATGTCAAATTTTTCTTCTTCTATATCGCTTGATTACCAAGTTATGAACATTGGACAATCACAAATTGTCCATGCAGATTGCTTTGAATGGCTTGGAAGGATACCCCCTAGTTCGCTCCATGCGATTGTTACTGACCCGCCATATGGTGTAAAAGAGTACAATTTTGACCAACTTGATAAACGAGATAACGGAAACGGCGGAATTTGGAGAATACCACCTACCTTTGATGGCAATGTGCGTTCACCCTTGCCGCGTTTTACCGCATTAAATGAAAAAGAGAGAAAACAATTAAATAACTTTTTTCTTGAGTGGGGGAGGTTATCACTTATAGCATTGATACCCGGTGCCCATATTTTTTTAGCCTCAAACACCTTTCTATCCCAATTAGTTTTTTCCGCTCTTGTCGAAAGTGGACTTGAGTACCGAGGGGCTATTGTAAGATTGGTTAGAACTCTAAGAGGTGGTGACAGGCCTAAAAATGCGGAAGAGGAATTTGAAGAAGTGTGTTCCATGCCTAGAGGGTGTTATGAACCTTGGGGCTTATTTAGAAAGCCACTGCCTCAAGGAATGAAACTGAGTGATTGCCTCCGAGAACACAAAACTGGAGGGTTGCGAAGGAGGATGAATAATACGCCTTTTGAAGATGTAATAGATAGCGAACGTACACCAAAAGAGGAAAGAGAAATTGCTGATCACCCCAGCTTAAAGCCGCAATCTTTTTTGAGGAAAATAGTATATGCAGCACTTCCTTTGGGGGAAGGGGTGGTTGTAGACCCATTTATGGGTTCTGGATCAACAATAGCTGCGGCGGAAGCAGTTGGTTACAAAAGCATAGGCATTGAACGACACGATAAATATTACAAAATGTCCAAGAAGGCCATACCAAGACTTGCTGCCCTTAATAAAGGTGAAAGGCAGCTAAATATGTTTGCTTACTGACCTGTGCTTTCGTAAACCCAATTTTCTTTCATTTTATCAACACCGCTTCTATTGACGCTTGCAGTTATTGTCCTTCTGCTTGTATCAGAGCGACCTGAAAAAGTCCAATCAGACACCACAAGCTTGGCAGCATAGACCCCTTTAAATTCAAAGGATTTTGGCCCAATTTGGTCTTTTACATCATTTGATGTATTGCTGTCAAAATGAAATACCATTAGCCAAACTGATTCTGGATTATGGCCTTGCCAACCACTGGAGTGTCTCGAACCTTTTACCTCAACCCCGTCTTTTGAATGCTGCACAGAATTTTTTGGGAACTTCCCTGTCGGAATTAAATCAGGGTGGCCGTTGTGATACTGATTTTTTACAAGGCTTGAGCAATATTTTGGAATGCTTGAATTCATAAACTCGCCAACAATGCTGCTAAAATTTGCTGGCATCAAGAAACTCTCAAGGCGAGGCATTTTTTTTGTGTATAATTGTTTATTGATGAACCCAATGAACGAAATAAATTCCCCCATTGCTTTGCAGATATGGCCAGCTTCTAAACCATATGGAAGGGTACAATCGGGGTTGAATCGTGCAGGATCAACCAGAACTGGCGTGCAAGCTTCTTTTTCTTTATTTTTTTTCATCGTTCTCGTGCGTTGAAGATTGGTTTTTTTTCTTTAACAACAAGTAGGGTTCAACGCCGAGCACACTAGCTATTTTTTCAATGTTTTTTGCGGAAATATTTTTTTCGCCTCTCTCAACAGCCCCAATGTAAGTCCTGTGAAGTTCAGCAAGTTCAGCCAAGTGTTCCTGGCTGATTCCTAGACGCTTGCGAAAAGCTCTGAGATTATTTCCTATATTGCTAAGTATGCACGACATAGGGTTAATAAATAGAAATGCACTCTATAAGTCTACATACTATAAGTAGCATTTTAAGGAGGGGTAAGGTTATCATTTGCGGCCGAACGTGCGGCTCAGCGGCTTTGGCCGCGCGATTTGTTCGTGGCCAATGTCCGCTTGAGCTTATTGTTGGGCCACTTTTTGTCTTAATCACACAAAACAGGGAAACCGTTTTCGGGTCCACTATTGTTGAACAACGGATAAATATTCTTGGAAATGATGTTGACCTGTTCTTGGTGCAACTGATTGTATTCGCTGGTTTTTGCTTTTTGTTGTTCCCGTATTTCATTTTTCGTTTTGAATATTCTCGTCAATTCGTGAAATATCTTTGAATATCCAGGGAAAATCAGTTCAAATAAATGCTGATTGTTAACCCAATAGGCGAAGTATTGGGACTTTCGAAGTTGTATTGAGACGCTACCTGTAATTTTAGAGCATTCGAGGAAACGTCCTCCATATGGTTTGAAATTGTTTATGCTGCATTTATTCTCAACAAGAAAAATACATTTGCCCGGAGTATTGAGATATTCAGAATCGGAAAGTAATTTTTTAGTCCTTTCTCCTGTAGGTCCCACTCTAACGGGCACCATCATAAGAACTTCGTCGGAATATTGCGGGGAAGCAATGATCAGTGCGATAAGGTTCTTTTTGAAGAATTCGGGAAGGGAGGTGTCAAAATGTTTTAACAAAATGGGGAGATCGGACGGAATTAAATCACAAGGTGTTTTACAGCAATCCCCACACTGCTGGCATGCGTTAAAACCATTTAATAATGGGATCATTGTGTGTCCTTTATAGATGCGGCCTAACAATTAGTTATATAGAGTTCCGTAATTTCTGGATTTACTTTAAATGGCTTATTGCAAAAGGAAATAATTTTATCAAATTAATAATTATAAACTCCGCTTTTTGTTGGTAATACCTGCTTACACGGAATTCCATATAACATGGAGGTGTGGTATGGCTGACGATTTATTATCGGAGTTTCAGGATTTTTTAAAAGCGAGAAGGATAGTTCCAGTTGCAGGCTGGGCAAAAGCGACGCGTGCCCGGCATTAATTTCATTCTATCATAGAGATTGTTGGGCACGTTTCACTTTGCCCAACCTACGGCTTTGCCCAACGGCTGAAATCATTCAGGAAGAAGAAGTTGCGTTTTATTTGTATCCTCCCTGAAAGAGCAATTGTTCTTTATCGCAGGCGTCTCAAACAAAGCTTTCAACTTTCAAGCTGCTGTGATTGGCAATACTGTCAAAATGCTTATCTGCATGAATGAGGGTGGCCTTGGTGTGAATGGCGCAGGCGGCTATGAGAATGTCGGTATTGGGAACCGTGACGCCTTTCCGGCGTAGATGAAATGCAAGCTCACAGGCGTTTTGCCAGAGAGTATCGTCCGTGGCGATGCTGTCCAGAGCATCCAGTCTGCTTTTAAGGCGCTTATATTCCAGCTCGGTTTTTACACCCCCCAACAACTCAAGCACAATAAGCCCGGTTGTAAAAACTTCATTATCCCGCAGCACGTGGTCTATGCGCTCTTTAAGCGCAGGAGCAAAATTTTTACGCAAAGCCAAAATCCATGCCGAGGTATCGATAAGAAAAAATTTATTGGGCATTTCTTGATTTTTCCAGGTCTCGCAGGGTTAAGCTTATATCATAGGTGCCGAGTTCTTTGCGCAGCGCTTCCCGGTTAGAGGACCGGACAAGAGAAATCAAGCCTGCTTCGATAGCATCTTTTTTAGTCTTTGCGCCGATGGCCTGGATGGCTGCCTTCAGCAGTTTTTCATTAATTGCTACGGTAGTTTTGTGCATATATGTCTCCGAAGGATGTATTGTCAGTATTTCCATATTAGCCGTATTGCTGTATGTTTGTCAAATGCAGATTGTATTGCGCACAACGCGTGCCCTGTTCTTGTCCAAACGTATGGTCGATTTATTTTGCGGGATGGTCGAAGTTTGCAGGCTGGGCAAAGCGAAGTGTGGCCGGCATTAATTTCATTGTATCATAGGGATTGTTGGGCACGTTTCACTTTGCCCAACCTACGGATTCATCCTGCAAAATAATTCCGCAACAATACACAGCTTCTCAGGCATATTCCCGCCTGAGGGATGCCAGCACGTCTTCGGTCAGGCGCTCGGTTTTGCGGAGTTCTGCGAATTTATCTAGCAGATCATCAACCGTCATGCGCTGCTTCTCCTTGCGGGAGATGTCATCGATTATCTGCCCCTTGTGCATCATGATGGTGCGGTCGCCGAGATCAAGGGCCTGCTGCATGCTGTGCGTGACCATGACGGCCGTGAGCTTGCTCTGATCGATAAACTTCTGCGTAAGCCGTATGACCTGTGCGGCTGACTTCGGGTCAAGGGCTGCCGTGTGCTCGTCAAGAAGCAGCACGCGGGGTTTTGTGATAACGGCCATGAGAAGGGTTACTGCCTGGCGCTGGCCGCCGGAGAGCGTGCCGATGACGGTATCAAGGCGGTCCTCAAGCTGCATTTCAAGCTGCCGCACCTCTTCCTGAAACTGCGAGCGCAGAGCACTAGTGAGGCTGATCTTCGGGAGGCTTTTGCGGGTGCGCATATAGGCCATGTGCAGATTCTCTGCTATGGTCATAAGGGGCGCCGTGCCCATGTACGGGTTCTGAAACACCCGCGAAATATGGGTTGCCCGCTGAAAATCTTTTTTGCGCGACATGTCATCGCCTGCGATCTCAATGGTGCCTTCATCGGGCAGAAAGCTTCCGGCACCAGCATTCAAAAGTGTTGATTTGCCCGAGCCGTTTGTGCCGATGATAGTCACAAACTCGCTTTCTTTGATGTGGAGATTAATATCCTTCAGGGCATAGACCTCGTTGATCGTGCCTACATTGAAGTGCTTCTGCATGTTGCGTATTTGAATCATAACGGGAATCCCATGGAAAAATTTTTTAATTTTTTATAAGTGCAGCGCTCTTAATAATGCTATCCGGCAGCGCTATGCCGTACTCACGGGCAAGAGCTTGATTAACTGCTGTTTTTTCCGGCACACAATTATTTATCGGAATGTCTTTCGGGTTCTCGCCTTCGACGACCCGCAGGGCCATCTTTGCGGTTTCCCTGCCAACCTCGATATAATCGGCCCCGACCGAGAGAAATGCGCCGCGGTCAACATCGGCAGGGGCATTGGTGCAATAGGGTATGCGCGCCTGATGCAGCGCTGCGGCGATCATATCATAGGCAAGAATTACCGTATTGTCGCCGGAGGTGACAAAAAGATCGATTTTTTTATTGATAACCGTGCGCACGGCGTCGATAACCTCCGAGGTGCTGCTGACAGTTGCTTCGACAAGCTCAAAGCCGTATTCTTTGGCAGCCTCCCGCGCCTTGAAGGTGCAGGCTTCGGAGCATGCCTCACCCGGGTTCCAGACAATGCCCACGCGCTTTGCATTCGGGAAAATCTCGCGCATGGCTTTAAACAGGGATCCCACCGGCTGGAAGGTTGCAACGCCGGTCAGCTGCGGCAAATGGTCTTTCTGGCTTTTGGCAACGCCCATGCGGTACGGGTCGGTTACGCCGCCGAAAATATGGGGTATGGTTTTATTGACTTGAGCCGCCACCTGCAGGGCCGGGGTTGAAATCGTCACCAGATAGTCATACTTCTGCCGCACGATATCCTGCAGTATTGACTGAGCCATTGAGAATTCATTCTGCGCGCTTTTTATGTCGATGGTCAGATTGTATTTTTTGTCTGCGCCCGACTGGTCGATAAACTCCATAAAGCCACGGCTGATTTCAAGCAGCAGCGCATTGTCGCTGAAGCGGAAGACGACAAGGCGCTTTGGCCCGGCGTCGGGGGTTTTTTGAGCCTGCGCCGAGTTGGCTGCCTGCCGGAGCACTGACTCGGGCAGGGTGATGCCGTATTCTTTCACAAGATCGAAATTGATGAACACCTTGTCAGGGGCATAGTCGGCAATGGGTATATCGGCCGGCTTTTCCCCGCCTATGACCCGCTGGGCCATGCGGGCAGTTTCGCGGCCGATTTGATAGTAGTCCGGGCCGATCGAAATAAAGGAGCCGTGATCGATATCTGATGCGGCATTGGTGAAATAAGGGATTTTATGCTGCCGCAGCACAGCCGCAATCGAATCAAGGGCCATGATGGCCGTATTGTCTCCCGAGGTAATAAACAAATCGATTTTTCCGAGCAGGGAATTCAGCGCGTCGCGGACTTCGGCCGTGGTGCTGACTGTTGTCTCCAGAAGCTCAAAGCCATATTCTTTTGCCGCGCTGCGCGCCTTGTAGGTGCAGGTTTCCGAGCACGCTTCGCCCGGATTCCAGATGATGCCGATGCGCTTTGCCTTCGGAAATATTTCGCGCATGACCTGGATGGTGCGCTCGACAGGCTCCACGGTGGCAATGCCGGTTATATTGGGTATATGCTCTTTGCTGTTTTTGGCTACTCCCATGCGGTACGGGTCGGTGACAGCGCCGAAGATATGGGGGATCTTCTTGTTGACATTTGCTGTGGCCTGCAGGGCAGGGGTTGTGACCGTGATAATATAGTCGTAATTTTTACCGACGATCTCCTGGGCGATTGACTGGGCAATATGAAATTCGTTCTGGGCGTTTTTGACATCAACTGAAAGGCCGAATTTTTTTATGGTCCCGCTCTGCTCAAGCTCATCCTGTATGCCCCGGGCTGTCTCGCGTATGGTCATGTGGTCGCTGAACAGAAAAAGGGCAAGCTTTTTCCGGGCGCCGGAGTCGGCGGGTTTTTGTGCGGCCGCAGCATTCTCAGGCTTTTCCGAAGCGGTTATTTTGCCCTTCTGCCAGATCTCGGCTTTTTTGAGGGGTTCGGGCTGCACCTTTATTCCCAGAGCACTTGCGGCATCCGGGCTGAATATGAAATGGGTTTTTCCGGTCTGAAGAATGGGAAGCCTGGCTGTGTTTTCCCCTTTGAGCACGCGGGTAAGATACTCTCCGCCTTCATAGCCGGTCTGATAATAATCCGGGCCCAGCACGGCAAAGGCGCCTTTTTCGATAAATTCCGAATCAAAGGAGAAGACCGGTACATGCCCTTCGGTAGCTGCTTTTTGAAAGCTGTCATAGCCGACATTTACTGTATTGTCGCCGCTGCACAGAAAGACCTGCGCGCCTTTGCTGAGCAGCGAGCGCGATGCTTCGAGCACTTCTGCGGGGCTGGTGACGGTTGCCTCGACAATTTCAAGGCCCTTTTTCTTTGCATGGCTGCGCAGCTGCAAGACCACGGATTCGGAATTGGCCTCCGAGCTGTTCCAGACAACGCCCACCTTTTTTCTGTCCGGAAGCATCTCCTGAATAAGTGCAAGCATCTGCTCGACGGGCGGGAAACAGGCAACGCCGGTCATATTGGGCTGATGGTCGGTAGGGGTTTTGGCAGCTCCTATACGGTAGGGATCATAGATATAGGTGAAGACGACTTTTGTGGCGGTGCTTGCGCCTGCAAACTTTACGGCTGCCTGCACGCAGGGCGTTGACAGGGGGGTGATGATGGCAACCTTGCGCCGCAGAAAATCCTGAATAATTGAATTGATAGATGAAAAATCAGCCTGGGCATTGCCGTAGATGATTTCAATATTTTTGCCGTCGGTATAGCCATTGTCGGCAAGAGCTTTGAGTATGCCCTGCTTGCACAGCTCAACATTGGGCTCATGGGCGAACTGCACAATGCCTATGGCTGTCTTTTTCTGAATGTCCGCGGGCTTGCTAAACCCGAGCTTTAAGCCGTACAGCGCTCCGAACACTATTAGCGTGCTTACGCAGATGCCGCCCGCCGTCTGATAATTGATCTTTTTGAAGAAAGCTTTGAATTGAGCACTATCCGGCAGCTTTTTGCCGGCAACGGATTTTGAGATAACCAGCGTCAGAAAAACAAACACTGCGGTCAGCAGCTTAAGGTCGATGGGGTTCATGCCCACATACAGCGCAATGGCGATGATCATGCGGAAAATGACCGACCCGATCACAACGCTGCACACTTTTGCGCCTATGGAATTAAACCTGAAAACCGATTCGCCGATGATGACCGCAGCAAGGCCTATCACCACGGTGCCGATGCCCATGCCGATGTCGGCAAAGCCCTGATACTGCGCCACCAGCCCGCCCGACACGCCGACCATGCCGTTGGCGAAGGCAACGCCAAATATGGTCATCCAGCCGACATTGACGCCATTGGCCGAGGCCATAACCGGGTTGTTGCCCGTGGCGCGCATGGCGATACCAAGGTCGGTCTTTAAAAACAGCGTGATGATGAGCCAGAAAACAGCCATAAGCACGCAGAGCACCATGCAGGTCCACACTTCAGCGTGCATGCCCGGATTGAGCTTTTCAAGCCAGGTGAATACCGTGGTCTGGTTCAGCAGCGGAATGTTGGACCTGCCCATGATGTGGAGGTTAATGGAGTAAAGGCCGGTCATCACGAGTATGCCCGCCAGCAGCCCGTTGACATTGAAGCGGGTATTGATGTAGGCGGTGATCGCTCCGGCTATGCCGCTGACCACAAAAGCCGCGCCAAGGGCCAGCACCGGATTCCATCCGGTGATAAGCAGCACTGCGGCTATTGCCGCTCCCGAGGTGAAGCTGCCGTCGACCGTGATATCGGGGAAGTCATGAATGCGGAAGGTGAAAAACACCCCCATGGTCATGAAGGCATATAAAAAGCCAAGATTCAGTGCGCCAATCCAGAGTTCCATGTTTTTTATCCTAAATAATTAAAGTTGCAGGCTCTTGAGAGCAGCTCTAAATACGCTGCGCGATCAGGTCGCCCATGGCAGAAGTAGTTACTTCGGTCATGCCGGCCGACATAATATCTCTGGTGCGATAGCCATCGTCTAAGACCCTGCCGACGGCCTTAAACACAGCAGAATAAGCTTCGTCATTGTTGAAGGAGTACTTGAGCATCATGGCAGCAGATAGTATCTGGGCTATGGGGTTGGCAATGCCAAGGCCTGCAATATCGGGCGCCGAGCCGCCGGCAGGTTCATACAACCCAAAGCCTGTACCATTCAGAGACGCTGATGGCAGCATGCCGATAGAGCCGGTAATCATGGCGGCTTCATCCGAGAGAATATCGCCGAACATATTATCGCAGAGCATTACATCAAACTGCTTCGGGTTTTTCACTAGCTGCATGGCTGCATTGTCGACATACATATGGCTTACCTCTATGTCGGGATAGCTTTTTGCTACAGCACTGACCACCTCTCGCCACAAAACCATGGTCGAAAGCACATTGGCTTTGTCTATTGAGGTGAGTCGTTTGCTGCGCTGCCGCGCAGTCTCAAAGGCGACTTTGGCAATGCGCTCTATTTCAGGCACTGTGTACACGAGCGTATCAAAGCCTTTATCGCCATCGCGGCCACTGGGCTGACCAAAGTATATGCCGCCGGTCAGCTCGCGAATGATCATAATGTCAAAACCATCGCCGATACTTGATCTCTTTAAAGGAGAGGCATCGACGAGCTGCTTAAAGATAATCGCAGGCCGCAGATTTACATAGAGATTGAACATCTTTCGAAGCGGCAGGAGCGCTCCGCGCTCCGGCTGCTCGTCGCCGGGCAGCGTTTCCCACTTTGGCCCGCCGACCGAGCCGAACAGCACGGCAGCAGCCTGTTTGCAAATATTTTTGGTGCTGTCCGGAAGCGCCTTGCCATGATTATCGATTGCAATGCCGCCGACATCGGCCTTCGTGCAGGTAAAGCTTAAAGAAAACTTTTTCTCGATAACGGCAAGCACTTTCAGCGCCTCTGCCATTACTTCCGGGCCGATTCCATCGCCTGCCAAAACCGCAATACTGTGCGCCATATAAACCTCGTAAAATTTTATCCAAAGGCCAGTGGGCCTTCACATTTAAAGATTAACAGTTGCAGGCATCCTCCCCTTCATCCCCAATACATGTGAATTAAGAGCTCCTTCTCCCCTTGCGGGAGAAGGTCGGGATGAGGGGTGATATAAAATTCCCCCTCACCTTTAATCCTCTCCCCCTCGCGGGGGCGAGGAAGAAATACGCTGCACTTAATTCACATGTATTACCCTTCATCTGTTAATATCATAATCTACCCCAGTGCGCCTTTCCTGTCCAGTGGAAGCGTACTTGAAAAAGGAGGGCTGGTATGCGTACTGCCCTTATTTCAATTTATCCCGCAGCCCTGAGGTGCGGGTGATGCAGCGTTCTATGGCTGACTTGAAAATTTCGCTGTCTGCCCAGAGGGTCACCCGGCTGCGGGCGCGGGTGATGGCCGTATAGATAAGCTCACGCGTGAGAACGGGCGACTGCTGGTCTGGCAGCACTATCAGCACATGGTCGAATTCCGATCCCTGGCTTTTGTGCACGGTGAGGCCGTAGGCTGTTTCATGCTCAGGAAGGCGCGCGGGAACAAAAGAGCGGACAGCCCCCTCAGCTCCGGCAAAGCAGGCTTTTAAAACCCCGTCGGGGCTTTGAAAAATAATGCCATTGTCGCCATTAAAAATTCTTATACCATAGTCATTGCGGGTGACCATAACCGGCCTGCCATGATACCAGCGGCCTGTGCGCCTGATGCGGTGCTGATGCTCAAGCACTGCCTCCACCCCGTCATTTATTCCCGCAACGCCCCGCGGCCCTTCACGCACGGCGCAAAGAATTCGGAAGCGGCCAAACAGGTCGAGTGCGCTGCGCGCATCCGCGCACCGCGAAACACCTGCATAATTTGTCATGACCATTTTTTCAAGAGCCGGAGCATGGCCCTGCGGCCCGCAGGCCGCTTCCCACGTAAGATCGCTGCGGTCGCCTGAGGAGAGTATCTCAAGGGCTGCAGCGCTATCCGAGCGGTTGACTGCTGCGGCAAGAGCTCCGATGCCGCTGTTTTCTCCAAAGCGGTAATTGCGCGTAAGCTCCACAATGCAGTCGGCAATGGCAGGGGCTTTTTCAAGTTCCGTTACGCACCGACCGCGCTCACCTGTCAGGCTTTCATAGCGGTCAAGATGGCTGCGGGAAAATGTTTCAACCCGTCCATCGGCGCACACATCCCCGAGCACAGCGCCCGACTCAACAGAGGCAAGCTGGTCTTTATCCCCCAGCAGCAGCAGACGTGCATGCGGAGCAAGCGCCCGGACAAGCTTTGCCATAAGCGGCAGATCGACCATGGAGGCTTCATCTACAACAACCACATCATAGGGCAGGGGGTTTTTTTCATCAAAGCGGGCACCGGCTTCATCGGGCGACAGGCCCAGCAGCCGGTGCAGGGTTGAGGCCTCCCGGGGCAGAGCCTCTTTGACTGCAGCGTCGCAGGCAAGCCCCTGAATGGCTGCGCCTATTGCCTGCTGCACGCGGTCGGCTGCCTTGCCCGTGGGGGCTGCAAGGGCGATGCGCAGTGAAGCGGGCGCAAGGCCGATGAGAAGTGCCAGGATTTTTGCCACCGTTGTGGTTTTGCCCGTGCCGGGCCCGCCGCAGATAACGGCAAAGCGCCTGGTGGCGGCTGTGAAGGCAGCAAGCTTCTGGCGGTTCATCCCTGCACTGGGCTCGGGCGGAAAAAGGTCTTCAAGAAGAGCACGCAATAGCTTTTCGTCGCAGGTCACGGGCTCTGCCGCCTGCTTCATAAAAAAAGAGGCAAGGTTTTTTTCATATTGCCAGTAGCGGTAAAGATACAGCCTTCCTGCGCTGTCCAGCACCAGGGGCCGGGGCTCATTTCCGCCAGCAGCAACAACAGGGCTTTTTGCAAGCACATCAGTCCACAGCGCAAACTCGGGGCAGGAAAGTGACGTTTGCGCCACGTTTTTTCCAGCAACCTCATTAAGGTCAAGGCAGATATGGCCCGTGCCGGTCTGACGGCTCACCAGAGCCGCGGCAAGCACCAGCTCGCCGCTTTCAGCTCCTGCAAGCTTTGCCATGAACCGGGCAAAGTGCAGGTCAAGGGGCGAGAAAGCCCCGGCTGCAGCGTATGTTTCGAGAGTTTTCAGGGTGTCGTTTTTCATATCCATTAAATCCATCCGGCCAGCTTATCAACGGGGTGGCGGCAAGTATCGGGAAATAAAATCCATAGTAATGAAACGCGCCAGCTGCCCGTTTCTTGTATACAAGAACTGAAAACCGTGCCGGCCTTTATCATATATATGCTTTTCAACCGGGATTGCCAGCTGCTGCAAAGCATCATACATTATATCGATTTGGGACACGGGAACCCAGCTGTCTTTGTCTCCCGCCTGTAAAAGAAAAGGACAGAAAGCCTTGTCCACATTGCAAACAGGCGAAGCCTCAGCATAGGTTGCGGGATCCTGGATGGCAATATAGTTGGAGTCAATCGCAATCCTTGTTTTTGGGGGTAAGGACGCGCTTTCCCGTATATCCATCAGTCCTGCATAGACAGCAATGCAGCGAACATGCTCGCTGTTATTGCCCGCCCGGCCTGTTCCCATAAGGGCTGCCATATTCCCGCCCGAGGAAAAGCCGACAATGGCGACATCTTTAATGGGGCGGCAGAACGGCTCAATAAACTCCGGGTCCTGCTGTCCCGTTATCAGGTCAAGGGCATACTGGGCGTCATCATTGGGATCCGGATAAAAGAAAAAAGGAGCTGCCCGGTAGTTGATTGCAAACGAGATATAACCTCTTTTGGCAAGCTCAATGCCATGGGAGCGCCAATTGCTAATGCTGGTCAAAGAAAACGGGTACGGCACATGCCATCGGCAGCCATACAGAAAAAGCACACCGGAATACTCTTTATTATAATCAAATGGCTCAGGCAGATAAATATCCATCGCCAGTGGAATGTTTATGGCTTTGTTTGCAGGGTCATTGACCAGCCGATATACCGTTCTAATAATTTTGCAGCCGAATCCATCAGCTCTGGAGTCTGCCGGAAGCAAAAAAACCGCAAGGATTACAGCCAGCGCCAAAATCCTTTTCACTTTTTTATTCCTTTCTTCCATGCCTGTTGGGGGGGCTGTTTGTTTTGCAGCCCGCCAGCCGGGGCGGGCTTTAGTCCCGACGGCGGGAGGGGATAAATCACGCCCCGGCGTTTAAACACCGGCATGCCGGCTCTTCTCAATCATCCCCTCTTCCATCTCCTGTATCAACTCTTGTTGCGGGCGGTCGAAAAAAATGCCCTGCCCGGGTGTATCTTTTGAAAGTCCGCGTAGAAAGATATAAAAAACCCCGCCGAAATGATTTTTGTAGTCATATCCCGGCAGGCGCACTTGCAGGTAGCGGTGCAGGGCAAGTGTATACAGGTGATACTGCAGAAAATAGAAATTATCCCGCATGGCCTGCATGAGCCTGTCGGGGGCATAGTCTGCGGGGGCTGCGCCGAGAAAGTTTGATTTCCAGTCGATGATATAGAACCGCTCCTCATGGCGGAACATAACGTCGATAAATCCGTTCATATACCCGGCAACCGGTGAGAACACGAGCTCATCAATGGCGCCGGTAAAGGCCGGCTGACGTGCATTGGCAAAGAGACCGGCAAGGGCGTTTTTCGACATGGAGCGAAGGGGGAAATAAAAGCCCAGCTCATGGAGCTGCGCTGAGCGGGCAATGCCGCTTAAGCTGCACGCCGCACTTTCACCTTTAAGTGATACGGAGGCAACATCTGCAAGCATGCGGCTGATAACAGGTGCCCACTTGGTATCAAGGCCGTACTGGACAAGCTTCTCCTTTACATGGCACAGCGTGGCCTGACCTGCCGGATCGGCAAAATCCGCGCTCTCAAGTATTTCATGCAGCATGGTGCCGATGCGGGCGCCACCGGGCAGGGTGAACATGGTGCCGGCCTCCTGCGCAGGCGACGAAGCGGGCGAGGCCGAAAACTCGTCTGACTGGGGGAATTCCTGCTCATGGGGCCTGCCCGCGATAAGCGACGAGAAGCTTGCAATGCGCCACCGGCGGCTGATGGCCCCGGTAAATTTTGGTTCGATAAGCTGCGCCTGCGCCTGGGCAGTTATCGGAGCCTCCTGCCGTGAAGCAGAAAAAAACTGCAAATCGCGCACGGCAATGGCCCCTCCTGAGCTGTTTTCAATATCTGTAAGCTCCTTGCGAATGTCCTTATCTAAAAGAGCATTAAAGCGCTCTTTCATCTGCGCGGCAGTATCTCCTTCTGCGTCAATTCCTGCGCCATGGAACAGGTACGCAGGGGCCGATGTGTATGCTTTTTCAAAGCGGCCCCAGACCATGTAGCAGCGCCGCTTTGCCCGGGTGAGGGCAACATATAAAAGCCGCAGATCTTCAGCCAGCGTTTCACGGGCTGCAATTTTTTTATGCTCATCAGATTGCTTAGAGCCGATATCAAGTGTTAACCGCAGGCCATTGCCCGGGTCATGGAAAAGCACCTGCTGATTATTTCCTTTGCCGCCGGACCAGGCATAGGGGCAGAAGACAATGGGGTATTCAAGGCCTTTGCTCTTGTGGATGGTCACGATTTTCACCGCATCTTCATCACTTTCAAGGCGCAGCTGATGTTCGTCGAGGCGGGGGGTGTCGGGATTGCGCTGCCCTGCAAGCCACTGCACAAGGCCGTCTATGCCCGGTGCGGTTTGCAGTTCCTGCCGGTGCAGCACTTCGGCAAGGTGCAAAATATTGGTCACCCGGCGCTCGCCACCCGGCAAAGAAATCAGGCGCTCCAGTACTGATCGCTCAACGAGCAGGCGGCGCAGCATGGCAAAGCATCCCTGCTGCAGCCACAGGTCATGCAGGCTGTTGAAGCCCGTAAGCTCGGCCTCATGGCTCGGGCTGTCCTGCAGAAGCTGCGCAAGCTTCTCAGCCCCATAGCCCAGCAGCACGGTGGAAAGCGCGGCCCGCAGACACCCTTCAGAGCCAGGCGCGGCAACGGCTCGCAGCACAAGCTCAAGCTCTGCTGCCTCGGCTGTGTCAAAAATGGTTTCCGTGCTCTGGCGTATGGAGGGCACGCGGCGCAGCGCAAGCTCGTGCTGCACAATTGCTGCTTCATGGTGCGTGCGCACCAGCACCGCCATATGTTCCGGCTGCTCGCCGCCTGCGATAAGGCGCACAATTTCAGCCGTAACGCAGCGGGCTATACACCGCCGAATCTTTGTTACGCGCAGCTCCGCATGCTCGGACTCAGGCACAAACCAAAGTTCAAAGGGCGGCGCGGCAGGGGCCTGCTGCACACGCTCAGACACAGCGTCGGTGAAAGTGATCTTTTCAAAGAGAAACGGATTGCCATGGCGTCCAAACAGCGCATTGACCGCACGTATCAGCTGCGGGTCGGAACGCCAGTTGGTGCCAAGGCGGTGCCGTTTTTTTATTTGCTCGACGGCATTAAGATAGGTGAAGATGTCTGCGCTGCGGAAGCTGTAAATGGCCTGCTTGGGATCGCCGATAAGAAAAAGTGCCGCATCCGGATGGCGGAAAATTTTTTCGAAAATCGCGTACTGTACCGGGTCCGTATCCTGAAACTCGTCGATCAGGGCTGCTGCAAATCTGCTGCGCACGGCAGCGGCAAGGCGGCTGCCCCCGGGCCCGATAAGGCTGCGATAGACACGCAGCAGCAGATCGTCGAAATACTGAATGTTTTGCGCCTGCTTGCGAAGCTCAAGCTCCCGGCGCACCTGCTCGAAAGCCGCTGCCTTTATCGCCAGCACCTGCCGGCTGTAGAGGTTCTCAAGCTCCTGCGTGCTTCCATAAAAATCGCTGAAGGCGTCGAAGAAGGGATGCACGGGCGGCCCGTCTTTTTTTGCGGCCAGCCGCAGCTCATCATTGGTGAAGCGGGAGGCTTTTGCAAAAAGCGGTACATGCGGCCTGTCGGCGGCAAGCCAGGCGTCAAGCTCAGCAGCCCAGCCTGAGACATAGCGCTGCTGATATTTTCTGCCGTCGAGTTTTTTGTTGTCTGTGAGCAGGCTGCAAATCTCGTCTTTGTTCGCCTCCCAGAGCAATCGAATGCCGGGTATGACTTGCAGCAAAACCTCTTCGGCTGCCACGTAGTCAACCATAGCCTCCAGCGGAACGATGACCAGTTCAGGCTTGCTGACATGGCGGATCACAAGGCTGTAAAGGCTGTCGGCGGTGAGGTTTGTCTGCAGGCAATAGGCTGTAAACAGGCGGCTCTGGCTGTAGATGTTTTTGCGCCAAAAATCATCAACGGCGCGGCGCACGAGGTCGTCCTGCGAAGAAATAAGCTCTGTGTCGAAAAGCCCCCCGGCCTCGAAGGCCAGATCCCGCAGCACCCGCTGGCAGAAGCCGTGTATGGTGAAAATGGCGGCTTCGTCAAAATCGGCAATGGCGCTGGTGAGAAGTGTTGCTGCTGCATCCCGGTCGTGACGGGACAGCAGCTCCTGCAGAAAAGCATCGTCTGCGGGTGCCTGGCCAGCTTGAAATGCATCGAGGGCCCCGCGCAGACGGCTCCGCACGCGGTCGCGCAGCTCGCCCGTGGCCGCCTCGGTGAAGGTGACTACCAGAATGCGCCGCACGTCCATGTCTGGCCGTTCAAGTATCAGGCGCAGGAAAAGACTTGTGATGGTGTAGGTCTTGCCCGTGCCCGCGCTGGCCTCGATGAGCTGCGAGCCTTCTAAAGGAACGGCAAATGGCGAAAAAGGTTGCGCTGGTTTCATGTGTTGTTTTAGCTTTTATCTGTTTGGTGCGCGGCTCGCACCCGACTGAGGATTGTTTTTTTAGCATATTTGCCGGGTTTCAGCATTAAAAACTCTTCCCAAATCAAGTCAGAGCCCCTTTATATCAAAAAAACATGGCGCCGCATGCAGAGCATTTCCCTTTTTGTTGCAGCCATGCGCGCAGGTGAACTTTTGTTGGTTTCATTATGCTATAGTATCGCAAAAAAAGCCGGAAATAGTGTAAGCTCAATGCCTCGAACCGCACGGGCTGCCCTCACCAACAAATTATCAGTGTGCATATTGCCATACTGTGTTGAAAATGCTTTAATCACTTATAGCAGGCTAAATCTGAGCACAAGCCCGGTGAAGAGCGATGTTCTGCTTTTCTTTGCAGCTTTGGATTGCTGCCGGATGCCCACCCCGGATTTGCAGAGTATTTATATAAATTAAAAAAAGCTTGACAGGAAATTGGCCTTATATTAATACGATATTTCAAAAGTTTGAACTTCAAAATATTATGAGGTTTAGCTCAATACTCCATGCCCTGCTTTTTGCAGCAACTTACACCCGCCATACATACAGGGTAGAAAAACATTGAAAAAGTTTTCCGAATTTATCGTGCGTCAACGGCTGAGCATCCTGACCCTCATTGGCCTGCTGACAGCTTTTTTTCTGTATCAGTGTTCCAGCCTTACCATGAAGACTGATTTCAACAACCTTCTGCCGCAAAAGCACCCGTTTATAAAAGTTCACAATATGATCCGCAACATTTTCGGCGGCGCCAACCAGGTTCTCATCATGGTGCAGGTGCGCGACGGGGATATTT
>CAIWCT010000438.1 GCA_903911225.1 uncultured delta proteobacterium | reverse complement strand
GTAAGCCATTGCGATCTCCTTGCTAAAATTCAAGTATCTCTTTTTCTTTATGGCTGCTCAGGTCATCGCACTTTTTAATATATTCATCGGTGACCTTCTGCACTTCATCCTGAGACTTGAAAAAAATATCTTCAGTAATCTTTTTATCATTTTTTAAAGTTTTCAGTTCCTCATTGATATCGCGGCGGTGATTGCGGATGGCAATCTTTGCGGTTTCGGCCATTTTTTTCACCTGCTTTGCCAAGTCCTTACGCCGGTCCTCGGTCAGGGGCGGAATATTGACGCGAATAATTTTGCCGTCATTGTTGGGCGTAAAACCCAGATCCGCTTTCTGAATCGCCTTTTCAAGCTCCTTCAGGATCGATTGGTCCCAGGGCTGAATCGTTATCTGCCGCGCCTCGGGAATAGCAAGCGTTGCAAGCTGATTAAGAGGCGTCGGCGTGCCGTAATAGTCAACCCGCACACCGTCAAGCAGCGTCACGGATGCACGTCCCGTGCGTACCTTGCTGAAATCCTTCTGCAGCACTTCGATGCTCTTGTCCATCTGCTGCCTGGCTTTGCTGATAGCTTCCTTATCCATAGTAATTACCCCCGTATGAAAGTCCCTATTTTTTTTCCCTGAACCGCCTTGTATATATTGCCCGTGACATTGAGGTCAAAAACAATAATGGGCATCTTGTGCTCCATGCAAAGCGTAATTGCCGTAAGATCCATTATGCGAAGTTTGCGGCTGAGCACATCCTGATAGGTCAGCTCAACAAACCTCTTGGCATCGAGGTGCTTGACAGGGTCTTTATCGTACACGCCATCGACCTTGGTTGCCTTAAGAATCACCTCGGCGTTTATTTCCTGTGCGCGCAGGGCTGCGGCCGTATCAGTGGTGAAAAAAGGATTGCCCGTGCCTGCGGCAAATATCACAACCCGCTTCTTCGAAAGATGATGCATTGCCCGACGGCGAATATAGGGCTCGGCTATCTGGCGCATCTGGATGGCTGACATGACACGCGTGGGCACGCCGTCTTTTTCTAGATATTCCTGCAGGGCAAGGCTGTTGATGACGGTTGCGAGCATGCCCATATAGTCGGCATTGGCCCGGTCCATTCCTTTTGAACTTTCGGATATGCCCCGGAAAATGTTGCCGCCGCCTATTACAATGGCGATTTCCGTACCCAGGGAATACACCTGCCTGATATCGTCGGAGATCTTCTGTAGCGCGGCCAGATCAATACCATAGGACATGCCGCCCTTGAGCACTTCACCGCTCAGCTTCAGAAGCACGCGTTTGAAACCGCATTTTTTGCTTGCAGCCATGACAATCAACCCCTTAGGTGTTTAGCCTCAGGCGCTTTCACCCAGCTTGAAGCGGACAAAGCGGCCAACGCTGATATTTTCGCCAAACTTTGCAATGCCGGTTTTAATGTAGTCCTGCATGCTCATCTTGTCGTCTTTGACATAGGGCTGATCAAGCAGGCATATCTCGGAATAAAACTTCTGCAGCTTGCCTTCGACAATTTTCTCAATCACAGCAGCGGGCTTGCCTGAGCCTTCAGCCTGAGAGCGGTAAATCTGACGCTCCTGATCAAGAACATCGGCGGGCACCTCTTCTTTGGTAAGATAGCGGGGTGTTGCCGCTGCTATCTGCATGGCGATATCCCTGCCGAATTCGATAAATTCAGCGCCGCGGGCAACGAAGTCTGTTTCACAAAACACTTCGACCATGACACCCAATTTGTCTCCGGGATGAATATAGGAAACAACGCGGCCGTCTTTCAACTGCCTGTCCATTTTCTTAGACGCGGAAGCGATACCCTTTTCACGCAGATAAATGATCGCCTTCTCCATGTCGCCGCCAGTTGCCTCAAGTGCCTCGCGGCAACCCATCATAGGGGCGGCTGTTTTATCACGTAATTCTTTTACTGCTTTTGCATCAACTGCCATAACCGTTTCTCCTTACGGGTAATAAATTCTTGTACTATAAAATTAATTGCGCGCTCATGCTGCAGATAAACTTTTGTTTGCAGCCTGCTGCCACAGTGCTTGTATTTTAACAGCCCTGCAAAGCGGCTGCGCGCATGTGCTGTCTGTGAACCCTTATTGCGCTTCCTTATCAGGCATATCAGCCTTGCGGGAAGAGGTCTCCTGCATAATGACTGCATCGCGCTTGCGCTCGCCTTCCATGCATGCTTCAGCAATCTGGGAACTAAAAAGCTTGATGGCCCGGATAGCATCATCGTTTGCCGGAATGACATAATCGATTTCCTGAGGGTCAGCGTTGCTGTCAAGCAGAGCTATCGTGGCAATGCCGAGCTTACGGGCTTCTGTAACCGCTATTTTTTCTTTTTTAGGATCAACAATAAAAAGAACCTGGGGCAGTGCATCCATAGCGCGGATGCCGTTAAAAACATAATTGAGCTTTTCGATCTCCCGCTCAAAACTCAGGGCTTCTTTTTTCTTAAAATTAACCAGGCTGCCGTCTTCTCGCATGCTCTCAAGCATTTTCATGCGCTCAAGGCTTTTTCGCACGGTCTGAAAATTGGTGAGCAAACCGCCGAGCCACCGGTTGGTAACCGAATACTGGCCAGCCCGTTCAGCCTCTTCCTTTATCGCTTCCTGCGCCTGACGCTTCGTGCCGACAAACATTACTTTGCCGCCATGGGCGACAGTTTCGACGACAAAATCATAGGCCTGCTTGAACAGAACAACCGTCTGCTGCAGATCGATAATATGAATGCCGTTGCGCGCCCCGTAAATATAGGGCTTCATTTTGGGATTCCATTTGCTGGTCTGATGCCCGAAATGAGCACCTGCTTCGAGAAGCTGTTTCATAGAGGTATTCGACAAGGTGTGTCTCCTTTTCTGTGGCATGGCCGTGTGCATTGAACCGCGGGCGCGGTGCAACAGGAACCTTCCGTAAAGGTCCTTTACCGGCTATATGCCTGGTTTCGGGTTGTTGGTTTATGCATCGTGTAAATATTTTATGCTTTACAGGATGCAAACAAAAACAAGATTTTTTAACACACCGCCAAACTTTCCGCAAGGAATTATTTAAACAGACTATTAACCCCCCAATAAAAACCCGCATGAATAAAAAATATGATAAATGCTTTACAAATTATATTTTATTTTACCTGTTTCAACTGCAAAAAAACACCTTATGTTTTTTATTTTTAAACCAAAATAATATTTGCCTATTTTCATGTATGGATATATAAAAAATTAAATTTTATACTCATTACAAACGTGTGTTGTTAAAATTTATCCCGGCTTACTCTGGAAGGATTTTTTATGAAACGATTGACCCTGTGCTTAGTTCTGCTTCTTGCCCTTTCTGCAAATGGTTGCCACAATCTTTTTAATGACACGCCCGCACGGTTCGTGGCCGTTGGCTCGGCAGGAGATATCTGCTGGTCTGTCGATGGCGCTGCCTGGGCCTGCAAAGCAGTTTCCGATGACCAATTAAACGCCGTTGCATACGGCAATGGCAAATTTGTGGCTGTCAGCTCAAACGGTGATGCGTACTCATCCGAAGACGGCAAACAGTGGACATCCGAGACGATCAGCAGCGGTAAAAATATCCTCGGCATCACCTATGGCAGCGGCCTGTTCGTGGCTATCTCTGCTGACGCCACAGTGTGGCATTACGACACAAGCTGGCATGCCGGCACAGTAGTAAGCCCGCTTGGCCTGTTAAAGATCGCCTACGGAGGCGGCCGCTTTGTCGCCACGAGCGCATTGGGCGTCTATTATACCGATGATCCCACGGATAACGACAGTTGGCAGTTTGTGCAGCTACTTGATAATACAACCACTACGTTCGATGGCCTGACCTATGGCAACGGCTCTTTTGTTATCGCAAACTTGAATAATAAGGTCTACATTGCTGCAGATAATTTCACCGCGAGTGTTGATTGGCAAAAGATCCCCACCGGCATTCCCATGAATTTTCCCGTGGTGACATATGGCTCATACAACGGCAGCGATATTTTAATCCTGGCCGGTGATAAAAAAATTACAACATCAGTCGATACCGGCGCGCACTGGGAAGACATAACACCCAACAATTTCACTGCCTGGATCGGCGGCGGCGCCTATGGCGACGGGCAGTTTATCTTGAGCGGTTATGACGGTAACCTCTACAGGTCTGCCGACGGCGGCGCAACCTGGAAAAAAGCTGTCTTTTTCTCCAGGCCACCAAAGGAACAAGTGCAGGCAGTTACCTTCAGGGCTGTGGAGTAATGGAGAACATGAAGAAATAAGGGGTAAATAGAACCGTAATGTCTTATCTACTCAGACAAACAGTTAAAGGGAGGGCGTGCTATGAGTAGTACAGCTTCTGTTTTGGGGTTCGTAGTAGGCATCCCGCTATTTATATTTGTCGTGATAGGCCCCATGTATTGTGTCATAAAAATAGCTGAGTTCAAAAAGCTAAATAGCGCCTTATGGACCTTCTTTGCAATATTTTTTTCTATCCCAGCATTCATCGTCGTCTCACTATTGCCGTCTTTACGTTCAACTGTCGAGAAGGACACCTATCATGGCAAGTTTACTCCAATCCATGATAATTTCGGTTATACATTCGCAGCCATAATTTCGATGCTTACCATAATGTATTTCTACTTCAGACTTTATACTTCCCCGTTAATTCCTGCATTACAAAACCCTTGTATAAACATACATGTTCCTATAGGGCTCATAGCCTATTCTGCAGGATTCACCTCGTTTATTCTCTGCATCATACGGCTCACACAAAAAATTCCCATGCCAAGAGTGTTATTAAGACTCCAGCTATTCGCTGTAACAATGCATTTTCTCACAATCCTTTCAGGTTCCATATGGGCACAGTACGCTTGGGGTGCCAGCTGGAGTTGGGACCCAAAGGAAACGTGGTCTATAATCCTTCTGAGCATAATGATTAATATTACAACCTATTTAACTATTAAAGTTCCAGGTAGAACCAAAGGGTTAATCTTAGTCACCCTCCAATTGGCGGCTATTGTCTTTGTGGCCCTTCTAGATAAAACATTAGCAGGGCTTCACTTATATGCTGTTCTTTTCTAATTTGTTTGATTGATCACCGATCCGGATCAGACAATAAAGGAATCCCGACGGCAAGTGGGGTCAAATCTTTATCTTGACAAATTGCTTTTTAAACAACCTTAAAAAATCACGATAATGATTTAGCCCCTGATTTTCCTAACTCCATAATGATTAGGAGGCATCATGTCTGCAAGCAAAAAAACAATACATGAGCTGGAAGCCGAACTCAAAAAACTGCAACTAAGAATTGAAAAGCTCAAAAAACGCATTGCAGATGCGCAGACAAAATCCGATGAGCTGAATGCGCCGCAGCCCCGCAAAAAACTTCACTCTAATCTTGAGTTTATCGGCGATTTTGACCTGATCAAGGCAAAAGTTGTTAATGTATCCGATAGCGGTATATGCTTCAAGACTAAGGTAAATCTGCCGTTTGAAATGCGTTATCAGCACGATGGGCAAACCGTCAACCGGCGGGCGTATTTGATCTGGCTCAAGCACGAGATAAAAAGCGGCTATGTTTTTGGTTTAAAATTTGTTAACAAAAAAAATAAACGCGTACCATGAGGGCCAAATTTTTATCTAAATTATGACTCTTTCTCAACCATGAAAAAAGCAACGGGGTAGAGTCTATAAACAAATCAATTACTCGACTCAAACTGTCTAAGGGGCTGCATAATGGCAGCAGCACTAAAAAAGTTCAGCCGATTGCTTCAGCATCCGTTGATGCCTGCTGTTGCAGTGCTAATCGCCCTGGCCTTTAGTCTGACAACTCTGTGGAACGGGTTCAGCCTTGATGATAATTTTCACCGCCTGGTGTTCAAGGGCGAAAAAAGTCTGATTCCCGCGAGTGCTTCACCGCTTAACCTGTTTTGCTTCATGAGCGGCGAGCCTGAAGATGCAACGCGATTAAAAAACATCGGCATCTACACCTGGATGTTCAGTGAGAAGATAAAAATCTTTTTCTTCCGGCCTCTCAGCTCGCTTTCGCACTGCCTTGATTACCTGCTGTGGCCTGACAGCCCTATGCTGATGCATGCCCAAAACCTTTTCTGGCTTGCGCTGCTTGTTGCTGTTTCGGCTGTGCTGTACCGCAATCTTATGGGCGCAGGCTGGGCGGCCGGGCTTGCCGCGCTTTTGTTTTCAGTTGATTACGCTCACGGTCCAACCGCCGGGTGGATTGCAAACCGCAACTCGCTTCTTGCCTGCCTGTTTGGCGCGTGCTGTCTTGTCTGCTATGACCGGTTGAAACATGCAAGCTGGAAAAAAGGCGCTATTTTAGCTTTTCTGTTTTTTATCCTTTCCCTGCTGTCAGCCGAGGCGGGCATTACAACGCTTGCCTATCTTTTTGCTTATGCCCTGTTTCTGCAAGGCGGAACGCTACGCAGGCGCCTTGCAGGTCTTGTGCCCTTTTTAATCATCGTTGTTTTTTGGAAAGCAGCATATGCCCTGATGGGCTTTGGCGCCGCCGACGTGATGGGGGGTTTTTATGTCGATCCGGTGCATGATCCCCTGATCTTTCTCAAGGCAGTCCTTATAAGAGCGCCGGTAAACCTGCTCGGGCAGTTTGCCGCACCGCCGGTTTTTGTTTTCATGCTAGCACCGGCGGCATGCGTTGCAGCCGGAATCGTGTTTACCGTATTTTTCCTTATGGTTCTTTTACCCCTGCTGCGGCGGGACAGGAATGTGCGATTTTGGGCTGCGGGAACGATTCTTGCTGTTATACCGATTTGCGCTGTCTCGCCCGGCGACCGGAATCTCATGTTTGTAAGCCTTGGCGCGGCAGGGCTCATGGCCCGGGCTTTTTTCTGCTTCAGGAGCATGGCGGAACAACCGGCTTCACGGCTCTGGAAGGTGGCGGCATGGTTTCTTTTCGGAGAATTTTTTCTGATACACGGAATAATCACACCGATGAGCTCGCAGAATGCAAATAAACATGTCATTGCAATAGCTAGAAAAATAGAGCAGGTAAGCGCTACCCTGCCCTCGGGCGCTGAAAATAAAAACCGAATCTTTGTATTGGTTAACACTCCCATGCATCTAATTTTTGTTGCCAATGTCATGCACTACAGGGCGCTGCAAGAGCAGGTCAACCCCATGCTTTCTCTTGTCTCGGGAATCGGATCTCTCACGATAACGCGGATTGATGGCTCTACGCTCAAAATCATCATGGATTATGGTTCTTCTCCCATGAAATCCAATTTCATGATGCTGGATAAAAGCAGACAGAAGCATACCGGCGACAGGATTGACCTTGCCGGCATGTCTGTTGAAGTGCTGGCCGAGGATAGTGGCATGCCCTCTGAGATGCTGTTCCGGTTTAAAGCGCCCCTTGAAGATGAGCGGTATCTCTGGTTCCGCTGGGGCGACAATTCCTATGAGCCGTTTACCCTGCCTGCAATAGGTGAAACGGTCAAGCTGGAGACTGCTTCTCCATGGAGTCAGAATAAAGCAGATAACAAACGCATGTAATCAAACTGGTGCTTCCAAAATCAGCAGACTCATAACATCTGCCGTTAAACGGGCAGTGAGCTATGTATGAATTTATGAAGCTAACTGAAAACGTTTATGTGTTTGTTCAGCCTGCACTCATCTGGTACAGTGCTGCCGAAAGATGCAAGAGCGTCAAATAGCATAAGCGACTGAGGAATCTGCATATGTTTGATCATCTTGTTCGCGACGGTGTTATTCTTTTTTTGATCGGCGTGACAATTCTTAATAAAATATGCCCGTTCATTAAGCAGACGAGAGTATCCGACACGCTTGTGACATTCCTCTGGGCAGGCTGGATCGCAACCGTTGTCGGCTTTGTCTCGATGATGGCAGGGGTTTATGTAAATTCCTGGTGAGCAGCAAGGGTGGGTGAAACCCACCATTAAAAATGATTTAAAAATTATCGGTGGGTTCCTCTATGCTGCATACACACTACAGACGATAATCATGCTTGACGTTATTCACGTCATACGTTACTATCTATCAAGATGATCAAATCATTTAAATGTGAATACACCGAAGCGCTCTCGAAAGGACTGCGTGTCAAGCAGTTCGTTCACATCGCTAAAGTTGCACGGCGCAAGCTTAGACAGCTCGAGATTGCCGACCGGCTTGATGATCTGAGGGTGCCACCTGGAAACCATCTTGAAGCTCTAACGGGCGATCGTTCCGCTCAATACAGCATTCGTATTAACGATCAGTGGCGTGTCTGCTTTCGTTGGACGGCTGCAGGGGCTGAAAATGTAGAAATCGTTGATTACCATTGAGGAGAGTCTATTATGAGCAAGCTGGAACCTGTTACTCCCGGAGAAATCCTCCTGGAAGAATTTCTGAAACCCATGGTTCTTAGCCAGTATCGTTTGGCCAAGGAAATTGGCGTTCCCGCTCAGCGTATCAGTGAAATTGTTGCAGGTAAGCGTTCAATTACAGCTGATACCGACTTGCGGTTGTGCCGGTTCTTTGGCCTATCCAAGGGCTATTGGTTGCGCGCTCAGGCTGCCCACGATATGG
>CAIWCT010000437.1 GCA_903911225.1 uncultured delta proteobacterium | reverse complement strand
TGCAGCTCCATTTTTTGGGAAAGGCCTGCACCGATAAAACCGCCCTCATTATCTTTTAAATCCCAGGGCGGGCCGTAAAGATACCATATGCGATCATATTTCTTCAGTGCTTCATAATCCCTGTGGAGACCTTTAAGGCCTTCGGCGTCCGTAGCGCCGAAAATGATTTTTGGATTTTTAAGCCGGCAGCTTTTTACATATTTAGAGTAGAAATAATATTGCGGGCTCAGCCGGTTATGGATATAGACCACATCGCCGGGCTGCATATGCTCTGCAACATATTCAAATGCAGGCCGCACATCCTCGTATTTATTTGGCCGGGCAAATACCATTGCAGCGCCGAGAACCGCCAGGAAGAGCAGCAGCCCGGGCATTACCAGTGCCGCTGCGCGAAGCTCTCTGCCGAAACTTTCAGCCACCTGCTCTACGCCGGCGCACACGAGCACGACTATTGACGGGACAAGAAAAATCAAAAACCGTTCGCGAAACGGATACATATGCATCGCCGAAGCAATAATGGCAACAAGCACGGGCATGAGCAAAAAATACACATCCGCCCTGTTGCGGCGGTACAGGCGGCAGCATCCCAAAAAAAATCCGAAGGCGACAAGCGCGGATGATGACGGCATAATCAGGCGATGGGCCACTTCATGCCAGGTAAAAAACGGCGACGAGAAAAAATGAAAAAAATGGTACGCCAGAATCCCCAAGTCTTCCATGCAGGTCGGTACCAGCGGCAAAAAAGCTTTTATCCAGACTTTCTGAAACCCTCCGTCGGCAATCTGTTTTGACAGTATCAACTCATAATTAAGGGCAAAGCATGCCAGCCATACGGAACAAATACCCGCAAAAAGCAGCATATCTTTTTTTCGCTTATCAAGAACAGCACTGCATATAAGCACGGTGCCGATACCTGCTTCAACAAATACCGCGGAGGTTGACGACCATACGGCAAGCGCGCCTGTAATGGCAAAAGCAATACTGCGCAAGGGGCTTCTTGCATCCTCAAGGACACATGCCTGGTACATAAGCAGGAGAGCAAAAAAAAGGTCGAATGCGTATTGCTTCACTTCCGCCGAGTAATAAACCACCGATGGCAGAAATGCAAAGAGCGACATTCCGAACAGCATCGGCCAATAGCTCACGCACCTGCGCAGCAGCAGGTACAGCAAAGGAATAGCGGCGACGCTGGCAATACATGCCGGCAGGCGCAGAAGCTTTTCGCTAAACCCGAAAGCATCCGCGAGGGCCTTTTCAATCCACAGATAAAAAAGAGGCGCAGACTGCAATGAGTCAAGAGGGCCGGCCAGGGCACGGTACGAGTATTTCATAAAATTATCCGCAAGCATTGTCTCATCAAGCCACAGAGAGCGGCCATCCATCAGGCGGAGAAATCTTATGGCGACGCCAAGCCCCATGATGGCATAGAGCAGGAATGCTTTTTGTCGATTAAAAACAGCGCCCGTGACTGTTGGCATAGGCCGGCTCACATACAAGCATCATTTGTTAAACGCGGCAGCTATCTGGTCGGCAATGCTGCGCAAATTCTCAAAGCAGTTCTTCCCGAGCGGATCGATCATCACGACCCCTGCCCCGATCTGTGCAGCTACGGCCTGCGCGCTTTTCGGGGAAAACTGCCGCTCGGCAAAAATCGTCTTCACGCCCGCTGCCCTGGCGCGGTCAACCAGAGCGGCAAAAGATTTTGAGCCCGGCTCCTTGCCCGCCATCTCGATGGGTACCTGTTTAAGCTTATAGGCATCGGAAAAATAGCCAAGGGCCGGATGAAAAACAAAAATTTCCCTGCCTGCAAAAGGGGCGAGGCGGCGGCTGAGCTCGGCATCAAGCGCGTCAAGCCCGGCTTGAAATGCAGCAAGGTTGCTGCGATAGACGGCACAGTGGGCTGCATCGCGTGTACACAGCCCGTCGGCCATGGTCTGCGCCTGCTGCCGTATCAGCTTCGGCGCAAGCCAGATATGGGGGTCGGGGCCAGCGTGCTCCCCGGCGTGCTCATCAGTATCTTCCGAGGGCCGGAGCGCTATGCCCTGCCGGGTATCTACAACGGCGGCGTTTTTTAAAATGCCGCCGATCTTCCCGAGCAGCCTGTCTTCAAAGGGCAGGCCTATTTTAAAAAAAATATCAGCCTGCGTCAGGGCCATTACCTGCTTTGGCGTCGGCTCAAAAGCATGGGGCGACTGGCCCGGCCCCACGAGCACGCTTACCGCCACCTCGTCGCCGCCCACCTGCCCGGCAAAATATGCCTGCGGCAGAATGCTCACAAACACATTCAGCTTGGCATGGGCAGCGCCTGCGGCAGCCGCAAGCAGCAAACAGCTGAAACAAAAATATGTGTATGTACGCAAGGCGCACTTTGCCAACCCTGCGGCTGCATTCTTTTTCATGAGGCCTCACCTATCCTGATTGCAAGAAATCTGATGTTGATATATAAACAATACTATATGAACAAAATTAAAAAAACAACAGCAACAATGATGCTTTCCCCTGAGCTCATACGCGCAGCTCTCAGCCTTCGCGGCTTTAACACGGCTGCGGCCCACAGCGCCATGTCGCCCTCGCCGCGGCCCCTGAAGCGGCCTGCCGATAAGCCCGGCATTCCGCACATAGGGGCGGTGCTGCTGGTGCTGTATGAAAAATTCAGCTCGCCGCATATACTTCTTATCCGGCGGCAGGATGATTTAAAATACCACCCGGGCCAGATTTCATTTCCCGGCGGCAGGCAGGAGCCCGGCGAGCAGCTTCTTGAAACGGCTCTGCGGGAAACACAGGAGGAGGTCGGGCTCCAGCGCAGCTGCATCGAGGTGCTGGGCGAGCTGGCGCCCGTTTACATCTCGCCGTCGGACTTTCTCGTCCACCCGTTTGTGGCCTGGCACCCGGGGCAGCCCGAGCTCAGAAAAAATAAAGACGAAGTTGCTGAAATCATAGAAACGCCGCTTGGCCTGTTTCTGGATCCTTCCATGGGATGCACGGAAATACGAATTATGAATAACACGGAATTAACCGTACCGTTTTACCGGCTGGGCGGGGACAACGTCTGGGGAGCTACCGCCATGATGCTCAGCGAGCTGCTTGAGCGGCTCAAGGGCGCACATTTTTTTGTATGACAGAGGACCATAGCCGATAATTTCATGAAAATAATCTTCGCCTCCGACATACACGAGTCCTTCATAAACCTGAAAAAACTTTTCAGGACGACGCAGGCAGACCTCTATATCATTGCCGGCGACCTGCTCTACAGCGCTTTTCCCTCCTGGGAGCTTGCCACGCGCTACACCGACCAGCAGCAGCGCGTCTATTCCTGGGGCCTGAGCCATGGCTTGAGCGGCACCCGCTTTGAAATGGCCCGCAGCATGCTGGAGGGTCCTGCGGCATCGCCGATAGAGCAGGCCCTGGCTAGAGAGTTTCTTCGGCTCACCGATCTGGCGCGCGCAAGCATGCTGAAAAAATACAGCCGCCTGGCAAAAATTTTTGAGGACTCAGGCTGCCCCGCCATTCTGACCATTCCGGGCAACTATGATATGGACCTTGATAACACTGCCCTGTCGCCCTGGAATCTGCACCTGAAAACCAGAACCATCAACGGCATAATTTTCGCCGGCTACGGCGGGTCTCCGGTGTTCACACCCGGCATACCCGATAACCTGTGCCTCACATACAACGAGCGCTTTGAAAACGGCAGGCTCCTGTCAGAGCCCTATGACTTTTTCAGCGCAGCGCGCCCCGATGTGCTCCTGCTGCATCAGCCGCCATACGGCTATCTGGACACAATCGCCACCTACGGCAGTATCGGCAGTATCGGAATTCGTGACTTTGTCGATCAAAGCGATGTGCGCCTGGTGCTCAGCGGCCATATGCACGGGGACTGGGGGGCTGTGTTTCGAGGGGGTAAAACCTTCCTGAACCCCTCGAATTTCGGCCGGATCGTTGAGATACACCGGATAAAGAGGGGCGGCTACTTCGCCGAATTCACGCTGGAAAACCGGCAGTTCTCAGGCGGGATGCTGAGGCAGATCGACGGCGGCAGCATCCATGATGTGGAGCAGTGCGTCAGGCACGGGGATAAGTTCAGGCTGCTGGTGATGGATCTCAGGCGCTACAGGTATCTGTCAAACATCAAAAAGCGGCAGAAGCATATCCGGGCGATACGGCTGTTCAACACGCTGCGCAGCTTTTTTCAGCAGCATGAGACCGAGGCCACCCGCACGCGCATTGCCGCGCTGGAAGACTTCTGCCGGGAAATGGAAGCCGAAGGCCATGAGATTGCCTTTCACCTGCTCGGCTCGCTCAATTTCGGCATGGCAACCGACACCTCGGACCTTGATACCGTGCTGTACTTCCGCGACCCGGGGCTCACCGTACCGGATGATGTTTCCTATCCGGTGCCCGGCTATGTTCTCAGCCGCTTAAAGGAGCTAAAGGAGCGGGGCATTGAGCTGTCGATCTGCGATTGCCTGAACCTTGCCCGCATCGAAGAGGCGGTTCTTACAGATGATGTGCATAACATGCTTCTGCAGCGCTTCATCTTCTACTACGGCACCTGCCGCTGCGTGAACGCACAGCTGATCAAGGAGGTTGAAAACCTGCTTATGAACAAGCAGCCGCTGCGCTTTCTGATTGAAGGAGAGCTGGCAGAAGTGTTCCGCATGATGATCAGCAGCTTCCGCCACACCTATTCCTTCAAAAAATACCAGATGCGCCTCCAGGAGAAGGGCATTACCGTGCCGCCCTATATCGAGGAGCGCATCTGGGAGTATCTGGAATACCATGATGAAAAGCAGAAGAAACAATCCGGCGGAGATGTTCAGTAAGCCCCTGAGACAACCGTCACTGTGCAATAATTTCCAGTATCGCATTCAGGGCTGGCTGTAGACGATGCGAAACCCGTAATCGCTGTATCTGCCCTCGGGACCGATGCCGCCGTGAAAGGCTGAACGGCAGCCCTGGTTGTTGTACCAGCTACCGCCGCGTACGGCTCTATGATCTGTGGCAGGAATTTCCCACGCGCTGCCGTCAACGGGTGCGCCGGTATAACTGCCGTGAGCGTAATCCTGCACCCATTCCCAGACATTGCAGCCCGCCTCACCCGGATTGCGGCCCATCAGGAAAGAGTCCGGCGGACAGTAAATAAATTCGATACCGTCGATGATGGCATTTTTGTCAAGACAAGGCTGGCAAGCGGCAAGACACAGAGCCGCTACCAGAACTAAAACATTTAACTAAATCATGTAGCCGGGTGTCATTTCGAATTCCGCAGCAGGCGGGATGAGAAATCTTTAAAGATCTCTCCCTTCGGTCGAGATGACAGCAAAAGAATAGTCTACAAAAAAAAGTTAAAAGCTCTAGAACCATAAATGATGTACGTGCTCCGCCTGCCATGGGGATCCTTTCCCTGCATGCTTTTTTGTTTATGTCCGGCTGACATATATGTTTTTGTATAGGACGAGTACGCTTGTGTGTTAATAAAAAATCAGCCAAAAGATATGGCCAGGAGTTGTCCCGGCATAAAACGATGAAAACGCTTTTATAAGGAAAAACCTTCAACCGCTGGAGATCAGAAAATTCAAGGATTCAACATTCATATATATGCTGATTAAAAAAATGTTCAGCGCCGCGGCTTGGCGCGGCTGGTGGGCTGGGCTGTCAGGGGATTCTCGGGCCAGTAATGCTTGGGATAGCGTGGCAGCAGCTCCCGGCGGACCTCGAAATAGGTGACTGCCCAGAAATTTGCAAGATCGCGCGTCACCTGCATGGGCCGCATGGCAGGAGACAGCAGATGCAAAACCACGGGCACGCGGCCTGCGGCGATGCGGGGCGTTTCCTTAAGGCCGAAAAGCTCCTGCAGCCGCACAGCCAAAACAGGCCCTTCACCGCTATAATCGAGTGCTATGCGCGAGCCGCTGGGCACTGCAAGATGCGTGGGTGCAAGCTCATCCAGGCGCTTCTGGGCTTGCCACGGCAGCAGCCCATACAGTGCCTCCTTCAGGTGCAGGCGCTGCACATGTTCGGCCCGGTTCATGCCCTGCATAAAGGGCAGCAGCCACAATTCCAGGGTTGCCGCAAGGGCGGCATCGCTCACATCCGGCCACTCCTCTTCCGGCAGCACGCGCCGGAGGAACAGTACGCGCTCCTGCCAGGCGCGCAGCTCCCGGTTCCAGGGCAGCAGGTGCAGCCCCTCTTCTGCTATGCCTTGAAGAAGAGCGCGGGCAATTTTCTCCGGATCGGGCTTGTGCAGGGGCCGGTCATCAAGCGCGAGGCTGCCGAATTTCCTGCGCGTTCGGGCCAGCACGGACCGTGTTGCATGGTCCCAGACTATAAAATCCTCCTGCATGATATGTTCCGAGAACTGCTCTTCAAGCTCCTGCCGGCTGTAAGAGGCTGCAAGAAATATCCGGGCCGAGCGCAGGCCGCCGTCGAGATGGGCGGCAACCAGAAATTCCTGCGCGCTCAGGGGTTCATAATTATCAAACTGAGCGCCGCGGCCCCCTGCAAGCAGATATCCGGCCTCGGGGCCACGCCTCATGGCAATGCGGTCGGGGTAGGCATGGGCAAGAAGGCTGCCGGTTGCCTCCAGACTGACGCGGCCATCGGGAATCTGCAGCAGCCTCTGCAGGTCTGCCGCCTGCTGGCGAATCTGGTGCGCAAGCTGCCGCTCAACGGTGGATCCGGCGACAGATGCGCTTGCATCCAGCAAAACCTCGAGCCGCAGCCGCAGATCAGCATCCTTCATTCCCGGAGCAAACCGCAGTATGTCCCGCTCGCTGAGCAGGGCCGCTAGCAAACATGCCTGCCGCCCGAGCCCCATCTGCGCGCCGTGCACAAGCATATGCCCCAGCCGAGGGTGAACGGGAAGGGCTGCCATGCGGCGGCCATGCTCCGTGATGCGATACTGGGGGTCAAGGGCATCAAGCTCCTGCAAAAGCACGCGAGCCTGGGCCAAAGCGCCAGCCGGAGGCGGTTCGAGCCATGAAAGGCGATGTATATCGGTCTCGCCCCACAGGGCAAGTTCAAGGGCAAATGAGGCAAGATCTGCGCTGCGAATTTCAGGAGGAGTGTATTCCTGCAGCTGCCCGTGTTGGTTCTCGGTCCAGAGCCGGTAGCATATGCCCGGGCCTGTGCGGCCCGCCCTGCCCCGGCGCTGATCGGCAGAGGCGCGGGTAACCGGCACGGTGACAAGGCGCGTCATGGCGCTGCGTGCATCAAAGCGCGGCAGGCGCATAAGGCCGCTGTCGACAATAATGCTGACGCCTTCAATGGTGAGGCTTGTTTCGGCAATGGAGGTTGCAAGCACCACCTTACGCGAGCCATGCGGGGCAGGCGCTATGGCCCGGTCCTGATCATCGCGGGGCAGATTGCCATAAAGGGGCAGCACGGCAATATCAGGCGGAAGGCTGCGCCTGGCAAGCAGTTCAGCCGTGCGACGGATTTCTCCTTCGCCCGGTAAAAAGGCAAGCAGGCTTCCCTGATCGCTGCCAAGAGCCTTTATAATGGTATCTGCCATCTCTGCTGCGACATTCAGGCGAAGTGCGCTGCTGCGGTAGCGCGTTTCCACATCAAAGAGTTGCCCCTGCCCGCTCAGCACCGGCGCATCGCCGAGCAGGCGCGCTACGGCATCGCTGTCCATGGTTGCCGACATGACAAGCACGCGCAAATCTTCGCGCAAAGCCTGCTGCGCATCAAGGCATAACGCAAGGCCGAGATCTGCGTTCAGGCTGCGCTCGTGAAATTCATCAAAGATGATAAGCCCGACGCCCTCCAGTGCCGGATCGCTCTGGAGCATGCTGGTGAGGATCCCTTCGGTGACAACCTCGATTCGCGTAGTCGGCCCCACCTGTGTTTCCCTGCGTATGCGGTAGCCCACAGTGCCGCCCACATCCTGCCCGAGCATTGCCGACATGCGGCGGCAGGCGGCTCGGGCCGCAAGCCTGCGGGGCTCGAGCATAATGATGCGCCCGCCTTTAAGCCAGGGTTCCGCGAGCAGGGCAAGGGGCACGCAGGTTGTCTTGCCAGAGCCTGGCGGCGCCGAAAGCACGGCACGCGAGCCGCTTGCAAGCGCCTTGCGAAGGGCTGGCAGCACGTCATCGATGGGAAGGTTGAAACGGTCGCGCATTGATCTGTTGCCGGAGTGTCTAATTATTTTTTTCTAACTGTTTAGTCTTATTCGTCCGGATTTTAAAAAAACAGTAGATACATACAACCATCACTGTTTCTGCTTCCGGCATCTCAGTCCCACAATTGCTGAATCAGTTTTTCTTTTGATATTTTTAGGGACTCGGCAATGTCGTGAAGAATTTTATTGAGGGTGCCGAGTTTAAGGGGGTCGTGGTTGGGGATGGTTATATGATGCTCATGTGTCAATTGCTGCGCGGTAAGTCTGATATGGCTACCGGTTTGGCGGGTAATTGCATAGCCGAAACGCTCCAACAGTTTGCACAAATCCCTGCCGGAAAGGTCTCGCGGTATTCTATGCATGGACAGCCATCACTTCTTCTCTGACAAAATGCAGCCTGATAACCGCAGGGGCTTCTGCTGCCTCGAAATGGCATTTAACTGAATCAAGAATATTGAGCTTCAGCTCATCCTCCGTATCCCCCTCGGTAAAGATGGAATGCCCCAGCGCCTGGGCGTTAAAACCGCCTTCAGGGTCTTCTTCAATTAAAAAAATTATTTCGTTCATGCCATACTCCTATTAATTGATAATTGATAGGAACTCGCTTTGGGATGGGCAGAATATAAATTAAGGGCGATTGTGTGTCAATGTAAATATGGGCGCAAGATATGGGATGAGGTTTTTGGGGCGGCCTGCGATTTAGAAATAAAAAATCTTGCGGTGCGGCGGGCGGTCTGATATGAGGTGTTATGTCAACCTGAAAGACTGCTTTTGTGCGCAGCCCTCATAACAAGC
>CAIWCT010000436.1 GCA_903911225.1 uncultured delta proteobacterium | reverse complement strand
GGCCTGGGCAGTATAGTCATTCGGAAAGGCGGCGGCATGCTGTGTCCAGAGCAGCACGGCCAGTGCTGCAAGTGCAAATAAAGACAGTTTTTTCATACTTCCTCCCTTGGTTTTGAATTAATTCTTAAACGTACATTACAAAAACAGGAACTGAAACTAAAACTGAAACTTTCGGCCATAGTCCTCCCTTGTGTAAGTTGTTTAATGGTTGAAATAAAAACAAACCTCTTCTGTTTAGGGATAATTTATTTTTTAAACATATAGGCTTACTGACTAATAACATCCAACGAGCCCGAATGCAATATTTTTTTTATTTTTTTTGCCGCCACGACTATACACACATCATTATTTGCTTTTTACCGGGACGGTTTTCATTTTTATTATCGGGTTATCTCCAAAGCTGAACCTAACATTGTATTATTGATCCCCGCTTTCGCGGAGATAACGGAAACGTCTTTTCAGGCGCATCACACAGTATGAATCCCAGCTCCCCTATCAGGTCGAGGACAAACTTCGCGGGAATGTCCGTTTGAATAAGTAACAGACTCAGAAACTATGTCATTCCCGTCCGCGCCTTCGCGAGGATAAACTGCGGCGGGAATCCAGTTGGCTGTATGCATTCCGTTTCTGACCGCAGTTTAAGCTTTGGTAGCTAACCAAATTTTACAATAAAGCGCCTGCGCATTCTCTGTTCAAATGGTCGTCGTACACCTCTGTCGGTTACCATGAAAAGTTTTGCGTAACTACCGGACCGAAGTGCCTTTGCTTACATCCTGCCACAACGGATTGCAATCACTTTTTTAAACACATCGTAAAATGGCTGGTTTCGTTCAGTCGCAAAGTAATAAGATTATAATAATTAATGCAAATAATACGCCAATAGAAATAAGCTCTTATCTTTTTTTTTAAACTAACACTTAAAGTAAAGCTTTAAGTGTTAGCAATATCTACATTAAAATTGCAGGATTGCTCTTAAAAACTAAATATTATTCGCCATGATTTTTTTTGCGCCAAAATCAAAGGAAAGGAGTTCTGTCGGCCTCGTAAAAAGTCGCCCGTGGCGGCGGAAAATCAGTGTCTAGTGCTTTATAACTAACTGATATTCCTAGATACAGGTTTTAGCGGGTATAAAGATTTTGCTGAAGTTTCAACTTTTACGACCTCATCAGTGATGGGCCGTAAAAAACACTGTGCTGTAAGCACAAGACGTTCAAAACGAGTAACATTTAACGGTATATTTACTCATATTGAGCACCAGGCGCTAGTTCAGGTTCAAGTTTCAGGAATGATAAAATTGTTCACCGGGCTTTTCTATAGCGCTACATCCCCAACTCTTTGCGGAACTCCTCCACCGTGGCGCCAATTACTGTGGCCACTCCCTTACCCCGGGCATAATCCTCGGTGCCGGACACAGCAGCCTGGCGAAACGGCACCGGCACAAGCTCAAGCATGCCCTTTGCCTCATCGTCCCACGGCATGGTGAAGGTGAGGCTTGAAATGGGAACTTCTTCATCCTCTTCTGCCGCAGCAGGCGCTGCGCCGTCATCAAACACGGATGAAAACTTTGCTTTGAACTTGGTGGGTGTAAACTTGTCGGAAACTTCCCTGAAGATTGCAAGCGTCACGTTAGTGCTGCGCTCTTTGGCTATCTGCTCGGCCACGGAATGCAGTTTTTTAAGGGCGGTGGCGCGCACAAAGTGCGGGATCATCTCTCCCACCTTCACCATGGCCTGCTCAGCCTCGATGTCCCAGGGCACAGAGCCCGTAGAGATGGGGCCCGTCATCTCGCCCTTGGTTTCAAGGAATATGCCCATATACACTTCATTGACCAGCCCTTCGATCAGATACTTTGCGCCCATAAAGCCCATGAACGGGCAATTCTCGGTGCTGAGATAGCCGATGGTGGGGATATCGGCAAAGATAAAATTCTTAAACCCTTCATCCATGCTCACCTTCTTGTCGTAAAAATTGCCATAAATGACCATGGGGCCTTTTTCAACAAACTTGTCGCGCTTCTGCTCGATGGTGGGGTACATAAGCACATCATCGCACAGCGCCTCAAGCCGTTTGGCGGCATCGGGATTGCCGACCGACGCCATCACGATGCTCACACCAGCCTCCTTATTGAGAAATTCGCTTATCCCGACGGCATAGGTATTATGATTTTCAAGGGACAGGGCCGCGGTCATCTCGAAGGTGATTGCAAACACCATGTTTGATGAAATAAACTCGAAGGCGTTTGCCATGGCCTCTTTCAGATACAATCCGGCATCGATTTTGAAAAAGGCCGCAATGCTCTCAAGCCATGCCGCCGAGTTGCCGAACCCGATGGGAATAATCTCGGACACAAAGGGAATGCCGAAACGCTTCTCCATCTGCTTTGCAACGGGCACACCGCTGTCAAAGGGATATATGCAAATATTGAGCTCAGCCTGAGCGGCATGCTTTATCTGCTCTATTGTCGCACCTGCGGTATAGACGCAGTTGACGGATATGCCGATGGCGGCAAGCATGCGTGTCAGCTCGTACACATCGGCGCGCCAGTTGAAGGTTGAAAACGTGGGGCCGATGATATTGACTGTGCGCGGGACTTTTTTAACCGCCGGGTCGACAAGATCAAGAATGCGGGCGAAGGCCGTCTCCTTGCCTTCTATGAGGCTGCCGCCGATGGGCGGGTGGATGATAAGCGTATCTTTGGAATTTACTTTTTTCACCACGCCTTCAACATCATCGCGCGTGACCTCGACCGTGGGCGCGGTCACGATTAAAATCGCGCCCGGCTTTTTTGCCGCGATCTTCTGAAGGGTCGCCTCCATGCGGTCTTCCGCGCCCTGCATGATATGGGCATACGATAGATTGGTGGTGTAGAGCTCGCAGGTCCAGTCATTGACCAGAGCATTAACATGCTGGTTCATATAGCAGCCCGGCGGCGAATGGAAAATGGTGTCGGCGCCTTTTATGCCCATGCACGTCCAGAGCGCGCCCTCGAAAGCCGAGGGCATATGCAGTTCCTGCATTTTGAATTCATTTTTAGATTGAGCCATGTTCAGCCTCCGTATTTTTTCATAAGCCCCTGCCATGTTTCATAGACGGGCTTGTGCATATTTTTAAAAAAATTCGTGCCCAGATCAAGGGCATAGTCATAGCCGTATTCGCAGAGGTAGAGCATATTGATGAAGGTAGGCACGAGCCGTGATATGCATTCTGGCTGAGCCTGAAATTCAACCGACACGGCCGTGGGCTTAATCCTGTCGATCACATCGCCGATCAGGTCGAAATCCTCCTCGATAAATGTTACGCCATAGCGCTCCTGCATGAGCTTTTTTTCCTGCTGGTAGAACTTGTTTTTCATTGAGGGCACGATAAAAACCTCTGCCCCGAATTCGGCAAAAATTTTCCCGACCGATACTTCATTGGCAGGGCCGCTTACCATGAGCATACGC
>CAIWCT010000435.1 GCA_903911225.1 uncultured delta proteobacterium | reverse complement strand
ATTAACGAAGAAGTAGATGTATGGTTATCTGAACAAGATAAAATATTTGGCAAACCGGGGACATGCAGAATACCGTACTTTGGCGGCGATTCGGATCGTCAGGTTAGATGTACGCATCTTGAACTTTTAGAAAATACTGCAATTCAAAATAAAAACATGCCTGCCGCTGTTTTAATATTACTTCTTAGGCAATGCATGGTGCGATTGGATGCCAGGGACAATGCAGGTGCTATCAAAATTCTAAAAAAAGTATATGCAGAAACACTCACTAAAGATGGCGAATATATTGGACACATTGAAACTTTGCAATATTGTGCGGAATTATTTCTTGACTGCAGTGAACCAATACCGGCGCTTAAATGCTTTTTGCGCTTTGCCTATAGGGTTCGAAAGAATGAAACATGTATACGCTACTTTTGTTACGGTAAATATGAAATTGTAAAAGACAGTATTGAGGTGGAGCTGGACTGCGTTCTTATTGCCAAGCTAATTGCGCGTTTTTCTAAAATATTTGATAAGAAAGACGCGCCCCGGCGAAAGTCAATCTACTACCGTTTAAAGAAAAAAGTGCCTATTTTCGGCCACAAGCTCCCGCAGCGGGATTAAAAAGGCTGCGGCTCCAAAGTGAGCTAGAACTGAAAGTAATGGCAAGGGAAGCAACCGGCCCTTAGGGGCGGGGGTTATGTATGGGCAGCCGTTGCATGCAGCTTGAGACCAAGGGCATTGATCACCTTGAGAATGGTTGTAAATTCAGGGTTGCCTTCGGGTGAAAGCGCTTTGTAAAGGCTTTCGCGGCCGAGCCCTGTTTCTCGTGCAATTTGCGTCATTCCCTTGGCCCGGGCAATATCACCAAGTGCGGCAGCAATAAGCGCAGCGTCACCTTCTTCTAAAGCCGCTTCAAGGTAAGCGGCCATATCTTCCTCGGTTTCAAGGTATTCAGCAGGATCCCAGGTACGTGTAATGGTTTTTGCCATGATGACCTCCTATAGATTGCGTGCAAGTTCAAGCGCTTTTTGGATATCACGGTCCTGCGTGCGTTTATCTCCACCGGCCAGCAGCACCAACAGTGTTTGGCCACGCTGTACGAAATAGACGCGTTATCCCGGACCATAATCGATTCGCAGCTCGGAAACGCATTCGCCAACGGGCTTCACATCGCCAGGATTGCCCAGTGATAGACGTCGAATGCGAATGTTGATACGTGTTCTGGCTACGCGGTCGCGCAATCCGCTGAACCAGTGCGCGTAGTCTTCTGTTTGTCGAATTTCCAGCATACTTTAACTGTATCACATAGGATACAGCTAAGCAAATGAAAAGAATTAAAAGACAAAACCATATCGTGCTATGAAACGGTTCCATGCTATGTTTAATGGTAAATAGAACGCACTTTCAAGGAAGGGGATATGATGATCAGCAAAAAAACAAAACCACGGCTTTCAAAATCAAGATTTGTTGCAGGCCTGCAGTGCCTGAAGCGGCTTTATCTTATGGTGAACGAGCCGGAGGAAGGCGCAGAGGTATCAGAGGCCACCCAGATAATACTTGATCAGGGAAAAGAGGTAGGAAAACTTGCTACTGAGCTGTTTAAGGGTGGGGTGCTGGTTGAGGAGGATCACCGGCATTCCCGTGAGGCGGCGGAAAAAACAGAACTGCTCATGAAGGATAAAAAAATATCTGCCATTTTTGAGGCAGGGTTTACCTGTGACAATATCCATGTTCGGGTGGATATTCTTGAACGCCTGCCCCGCAACAAATGGCATCTGATAGAGGTGAAGTCAACCAACGAACTCAAAGACTATCACCTTCCTGATGTGGCCATTCAAAAATACGTGCTTGAACAGAGCGGCTTGAAAGTTGCGAGGGCAAGTCTTATGCATCTTAATAAGGACTATGTGCATGACGGCAAAAAGTACCGCCTGAAAAAGCTCTTCAAGATAGATGACGTGACAGCTGATATGAAAATTCTAGAAAATGAACTGCCCAAGCGCATAGCCGGGCAGCGGCAGGTGCTCATAAAAAAACGGCCACCAAAGATTGAACCGGGGAAACAATGCACAAAACCGTTTGAATGCGAGTTTTATGATAGCTGCAACCCCGAACAGCCGATGGACTGGATCGGCAACTTGTATAAAGTTAGTGAAAAAAAGCTTGCAGAATTGCAGGCTCAGGGCATTGATTCGATAAAAAAGATTCCTGAAAATTTTCAATTAACAGCCATTCAGCAGCGCATGCGGGAATGCTTGAAGAAAAAGAGGCCTTTCTTTTCAAACGAACTTTCCCGAAAGCTTGCCGAGCTTACCAAGCCCGTTTATTTCATGGATTTTGAAACCATTAATCCGGCCCTGCCGCAGCATAAGGGTATGCGTCCGTATAATCAGCTGCCATTTCAGTGGTCGGTACATCTGCTGTGCGGTAATGGGTCAAAGCCCGGACACTATGAATTTCTGCATGATAACGCACAGGACCCGCGTGAAATCTTCCTGAAAAAGCTGCTGGCCGTGCTTGAGCAGCATAAGAGCGCGCCCATTGTTGCGCCGCGATTTTTAGTTAATGTCGCCAAAACCGGCTTTAAAACACTACAAGCCGCCATCGGTTAATGGTTGTGCCCGCCAGTAATCTATGCGATTTTTGCGAGCTGCGGTCAACTGCTTTTTCCT
>CAIWCT010000434.1 GCA_903911225.1 uncultured delta proteobacterium | reverse complement strand
GTTGGGGAGTTCCATAGGCTTTGGTCCATTCTTCAAGCAGGCTTCTGTCAGCGGCATTCAACACGAGTGGTTTTTTCATTCCCCCAAACTAACATAGTCACCCAACTATGTCTAGTTATTTAAGATACACTAGACTAGTGTTTTCATCACACACTCTTTCTTGGTTTCTTTGGAAGTAACCGTCTGGTTTTCCTTTTGTAGTGAAATAGGCTTTGTTGCGCCATTATATCGCTACGCTAGTTCCGATTATCTCAGCTTCGTTGGTTCGGATTGCCATAATTTATTTGCACGTTTATTTGAGTAATTTGATTTGTTGGGTCTTGGGTCTGCACATCACCCTTAACGCCCTCATGTGCGGCTTTGCATATCATATCAAGGGCTTTCGCTTCCGGTAGGGCTTTAGCCGCAGCCTCTATGCCGCCGTACCTGCCCATGATAGTATCTATAAATGACCTATGCCACCCCTGCTTATAAAAAAGCGTAGTGCCCCGCTTGGCATCATTGGCCTTCTGTATATTTGTCCTGGTGTCCTTTTCTTCACCCTTAACCTCTTGATTTTCCTTTACGGTTTTTAAACCAACTTTTTGCTTTTTCGGCATAGGTTTCTTGTCCTTGCGCGTATATGCAGAAGAAGAGTCTTTTAGCGGGGTTTTAATTACGGCCATTGTTAAAATCCTTTCTGGTTTGCGCCTTATAAGGCGTTTCTTTTGCCATACCGCCGCCCGATAACAAGCGGCTCTTTTAGCCCGTGCGGGCAGATATGACACTCATAATGATGGCGGCATTGCCAGCACTCGCCAGGCACGGTGAACACCTCAGCCGGTTCCGGTGGTTTTGCTGACGGCGGTGGTGGTGTCGGTTCATCAGCCCTCCGCAGTAAATCCCCAAACAGGTCGGTGAAGGTGGCGGTAGTGGCGCAAGTGGCGCATGAACTCATTGCAGCTCTATATAATTCTTTTTTCATTTTTTTTACTTTCTCTATATACTTTCAAGACTCAGTTAATCTCGAACCATGCGCCACTAATGCCACTCGCGCCACTCATGCCGCACATAATTTGATCCCATAGAGTAAACGAGCGCCAGCAGTACCTTTGCCAGATTCGATCCCAAGTCTGGTCAATCGTACAGTTAAGCTTCTTTGGCCTAGCGGTTTCCTGATACCCATATCTTCAACCCAAGATTTATATGCAGAGTACAATTCACCACTAGACACTTTTGCCCCCATAGCCATTTCGCAGCGGTCGTCAACAAATTGCACAGCCTGGTCGCATTCTGACCGCCACATTTCTGCGGCCCTTTTTGAAGATTCCGGTAAATGGAAGCATCCCTTCTTGAAAACTTCGGCAATACCTCCAAGCGCAAGGTTGAGCACTCCCGGCAATTCCGTAACAAGCTTTTCTTTTAGGTGGCGGTCCTGCTGGGATTCTTCAAATTTTCTATTGAACGTAATAACGATTGCACGTCTGAAAAGTGCATCCGAAAAGTCGCTAGTGTGCGGCATGTGATTTGCTGCAAAAAAACAGGTGGCAAATGGTGAAAAATCAAAGGGGTTTTGATGTTTATGCTCTGCGGTTGTTAGTTCCCCAGAGACAATCGCCTTTAGTGCGGCATCGTTAATCACAGCCCCCTCTGCAATCTCTGTCACAATATTAACAAGCCTGCCAAGAAGGTGCGCTCGCTGGAATCGGTTGTCTAGTTGAGATGGTTGAACTGCACACGCATTTGGCGCTCCGACTAACGCCCGCAATAAATCCAGAAAAACGGATTTGCCGTTGGCACCGTTACCAATTAGCAAAAAGAATTTCTCATAATCGCAGTTTGATAGAATCGCATAACCGAGTGCTTGACATAACAGGAGCATTTTCCCCTTTGCATCGTCATCGCCAAAGAACCATTCTTGCATTGCTTGAATAAAACGTGGGGCCGTTGCCAGAGGATCATAAATAACGGGTATTTGTGTTGTGCGGTAACTCTCACGCCTGTGCGGTCGTAGTTCCCATTTTTCGTCAGTCCAAAACAATTCACCGTTTATGCAGTTTATGGCGCGTTTTTCACAGTCAAACTCATGGTTCTGCTGATATAAGATTGTTTTCAGGAGTTCGCATATGCTGGAAACCAAAGGTGACGTTGTTTCTTTCGGTCCCAAGCATTCGACAATAGTCTGCTTGATTTCACGATCATCAATCTTTTGCCATAACCCGGCACCGTATTTCCAGAATGATTCAAGCGCAAAAACGAGACTCTCTTTGCCGATTTTTTGAACTGCCAGTTCTGCTACATCGACATGTGTTGTTTTTTTCTCTGTTGTGACCTGCTGCTGCGGCTGTGGTTCGGTGGTGATCTCCACCCTCGGGGCTGCATCGACTCGGGCCTGTAGTTGTTCAACCGACCCACCTGCTGCCAGCCAGTCCGAAACGTCGCCCTTTTCGGGTAGCCCCGGCAGGTTGACGATTTTAATGCTTGCCGCCATGCAACGCAGCTTAGCCGCTACATCGTTACCATGCTTGCGCCCCGGTTCGTCGTTGTCTGGTAGGATTATGCAATGCTTGCCCTTGAAATAACGAGCAAAGTCTGCTTGCCATTTTCCCGCGCCGCCTGAATTGCAGGTTGCTATCAAGCCTATTTTCTCAAGGTTCAAAACGTCCTTTTCGCCTTCGACAATATAAACAATATCGGCCTTGAGTAAAGCGGGCAGGTTGTAAGGCAAGGGCTCCACGCCCCGAAGGTTCCATTTCCAGCCGCCCGCGCCGTCTGGTTGCCGCTGCCTGAAGCCTTTAGGCTCGAAACGGCATACCTGATATGCAAGCTGCCCGTGTTCATCGACATAGTCATAAGTCTTGCTTATGCGGCCCCTGGTGCCGTTTTTCGGCTGTTTGCCGTTGGTCGGTGGCGTTACATTCAAGCGCTGTGCAAATTCCCGGACGGTGCCCTTGCCGCAACCGGCACGGCATAACCAATTGCCGCCTTGTTCAAATGAAAATGACGGACTGCTATCATCATGAAACGGGCAGGTCGCATCATGCCAGCCATTCGTTGACGGCCTTATATTTTTCAGGTGCTGCCGGTAGAAGTTAAGCATAGCGCCCCCCCCTATTCAATGCCCGCCGCGCCGTTTTGAACGATTGCCAGAATATCGGATTCACGCCATGCCGTTGTACGCGGCCCCAGGTGAACACTCGCCGGGAAACGGCCCGAACGCACACCGTTCCACCAGCTTGTAGCGCTGATAGATAACAGCCCCTTTGCGCCAGTCTTTTTGTTGCCAACAATTTCGGGAAGTCTGATTAATCGGTCTGTCATTGCTTTAACTCCTTTGCATGTTGGCCCTCAAGAGCGGTATTGATTTTTGCCAATTCAGCTTCAGTGAGGTTTAGTCGCCCATTCAAAGCCTTACTAACATTCACCTCATGAATACCTGTCCTGTGGGCTAGTTCTCGCTGTGTGAGCCCGGCTTTAATAATTTTTACTTTCAAGTCTATGTTTCTTTTCATGTGCTTCCTTTCTGCGTTAATTTTGAATTTTCAACAAACACCCTTTTATTTTCTTCAAAACAAAAAAGCCCCACTCTGGATTTCTCCAAAATGGGGCTTCATATAGTTTCCCTTGCGGGAAGATACGAAACAGCCGTTTGTTATTTAATTAATTTTAATTTGCCGTTGATGTTTTTTACATGTGCATCTTTATCTCAAAAATAATTTTCACTCTTATTACTACTAATGTAAGAATAAAAAAATAATTGTCAAGGGCCTAATTGAAAATCTAATCATATTTTATTTTTTACCAGTGGCAGAACCTTTGCCCCGGCCTTTAAGCCGTCAAGGTAGTCTGCCCAAAGCTGCATCATTACCCGTCGCGCTGGCAGGTGCGCGGTTCTGTTGTAGGCGCGTCCATTCGGGTCTTTCACGGCATGTGCAAGCTGGTGCTCTATAAGGTCTACACGCTGTTGCAATACTTCATCAAGCATAGTTCGTGCTGCTGCCCGGAAACCGTGTCCGGTCATAATGACAATCTCCGTCTTTTCATCTTTTCCAAATCCTAAGTACCGCAATGCTGCCAGCACAGCGTTTTCACTCATAGGACGTTCAAGGGTACGCCCGTTCGGGAACACATAGCGCCCACGCTTTGTCAAAGGGTGAAGCTCTTTAAGAATGTTGACGGCCTGGACGGATAGCGGCACAATATGAGGTTCTTTTAATTTCATCTTTTCTCCGGGTATGCTCCATTGTGCTGCGTCAAGGTCGATCTCTGACCATTCAGCATGCCGTAATTCCCCCGGCCTTACAAAGGTAAGCGCCTGAAGCTGCAAGGCACACTTAACGGAAAAACTGCCCTGATAGCCGTCTATGGCTTGCAGTAATCCCCCAAACTGTACCGGATCAGTGATTGCCGCCATGTGCTTTTCTTTTGCATGAGGGATAGAACCTTTTGTGTCTGCTGCCGGGTCACGGTCTGCATAACCTGAACTAATTGCATAGCGCATAACTTGAGAAATAACGCCTCTCATTCTGTGCGCTGTAACTAGTGCGCCGTTGCTTTCAATATGCCGCAAGACGCGCAGCACGTCCGGTGCCGTGACTTCTATAATGGGTTTCTCGCCGATAAACGGGAAAGCATAAGTTTCAAGACGGTATAAAATTGTTTCTGCATAGGCCGCTGTCCATGTATGTAAAAATTTCCCGTACCATTCCCGCGCCACTACTTCAAAGCTGTTTGTAATATCGGCCTGTGCTTTCTTCTGTTCCTTTTTCTGCTCTGCGGGGTCTATGTCATTAGCAAGAGCTTTACGCGCTTCCAGGTGGCTGCTACGCGCTTCTAATAGGCTAATTTCAGGGTATACACCTAATGCGAATGTTTTCTCCTTCTTATCAAAGCGGTATTTGTAACGCCAGTATTTAGAACCGTTCGGCATGACCTGAAGGAATAGGCCATCACCATCGAATAATTTATACTGTTTACCTTTGGGCTTTGCGTTACGAACCTTGACATCTGTCAATCTCATGGCATTGCTCCTTTGGGGGTACAGGTTTTGTATGGGGGTATAACTGCCTAAAATATAGCCCCAATACCCCTTCATGTCAATGCCTTAACTTGTACGACTATGAATGAAGAAACAAAAAAACCCCTTATTTCTAAGGGGTTTTGTGTGTTGCTGTATGTGTGTATTTTGTAATATGGCGGAGGGAGTAGGATTCGAACCCACGGACGTTTCCGTCAACGGTTTTCAAGACCGCCGCCTTCAACCACTCGGCCATCCCTCCGCATCCTTAAAATACTACCATTATCGGGCTGCGCAAGTCAAGTGCCGTTTTTGGCGGAAACGGCGGCAATAGCTGTTTTTACGCAGGGTTAGCCTATCTTTTTAAGCCCGCCCATATAGGGCTGCAGCACCTCGGGAATGATGATTGAGCCATCGGGCTGCTGGTAATTCTCAACGACCGCGACAAAAGTTCTCCCGACGGCAAGGCCCGAGCCATTAAGCGTATGGACAAATTCAACCTTTTTAGTATCGCTGCGGCGATAGCGTATGCCGGCGCGGCGGGCCTGAAAATCGGTAAAACAGCTGCAGGAGGAAATCTCGCGATAGAGGTTCTGCCCCGGCAGCCATACCTCGATATCATAGGTTTTTGCAGATGAGAAGCCGAGGTCGCCCGTGCAGAGGCATGAAACGCGGTAATGGATATTGAGGCGCCGTAAAACCTCCTCGGCGTTCAAAAGCAGTGCCTCAAGCTCATCATAGGAGGTTTCCGGCTTTGCAAACTTCACAAGCTCCACCTTGTTGAACTGGTGCTGGCGAATAAGGCCACGCGTATCCTTGCCGTAGGAGCCTGCCTCGCTTCTAAAGCAGGGCGTGTAGGAAACATACTTGACCGGCAGTTCTTCATCGGTGAGTATCTCCCCTGCATGAATATTGGTCACGGGTACTTCGGCTGTCGGGATAAGATAATAGTCGGTGTTCTCAACTTTAAAAAGGTCTTCTTTGAATTTTGGCAACTGGCCCGTACCGGTCATTGACTGGCTGTTGACCATCAGTGGCGGCAGCACCTCGGTATAGCCATGCTGGGTGGTGTGCAGGTCGAGCATGAAATTGATGAGTGCCCGCTCGAGCCTGGCGCCTGCGCCCTTGTAGAGGCTGAAACGGGCGCCGGTTATCTTCACCGCCCGCTCAAAGTCAAGGATATCCAGTTTTTCGCCGATGTCGAAGTGCTGTTTGGGTTCAAAGGCAAACTGCGGTTTTTCTCCCCAGGTGCGAACTACGGGATTGTCATCTGCTGAGTTCCCAACCGGTGTCGTGTCGCCCGGGAGGTTGGGAATGGTCATGAGCAGGGCTTCCTGCGCAGCCTCAAACTTCTTGAGTTCCTCCTCAAGGGTCTTTATATCGTTTGATACCTGCTTGAGCCCGGCAAACCTTTCGGGGGGCACATCCTGCTTCTGCTTTTTGGCAGCAGCTATTTCATCGGATGCTCTGTTGCGCTCAGCACGCTGTTTTTCAAGACGTTGCAGCACCTCCCGCCGCTGCCCGTCAAGCGACAGCAATTCGTCAAGCCCTGCTATTTCGCCGCCGCGTGTCGCAAGCTTTTGTTGTATGGTCTCCGGATTATCACGTACGAATTTGATGTCAAGCATGGATCTGCTCCCTGAAATTCCTAACCCCGTAGGTTATGCTGTTTTCAGCCACTTCTGAAATTTTTGATATCCCGCTGTCTTCCACTGCTCGCTATGCACGTCCATGAGAAATTCGGTGTACAGCCCGTCCAGCAGTATATTAAGCGATTCAATGCACATGATGCGGCCGAAAAACTGCTCGTCTTTGTCGGCGGCCTTGGGCATGTCGATCTTCAGGCCTGAAAGTTCCATACGGTCGCCCCGAAGGGTGAAGGTCCAGGTGTTTTGACCCTTCTCAATGCGCAGCCGCGCCTCGCGCGCCTTCTTGCCCGCCCGCACCGCGAGTTTTATGTCCTGATTGGTGAAATCATCGCCCGTATAGGAGACAATGTTGGGAGGGGCAGACCGGTCGTCTTCCATGACGATTTTGCCGTCTATCCAGAGAAAAAAGATATCGCCCGAGGCCATCTCAATCTTGCCTGCGCTCTGGTCGGTTTTGTAGCAGAGCCAGGTGAGAAAATCACGGCCGAAGGTATTTTGTTTGCGGATGGCCTCGTCATTCATTGGTAAAGCTCACTGTAGGGAAACGGATTTCCAGGCCTGGATGCTTCTCTGCGGCAACGCCGGCCAGATCATAGGGCAGCAGCCGGCCAAGCTTGAGGCCGAAAGCACGAAGGAACCAGCCAACGAATTCCTCATTTGCCGCGGCGCTGGTGGAAAAAAAGAGTATCGCGTTTGTCGCCGTATTCCAGCACACGTCAAAAAGTGTCGGTGAAGGCAGCGACCTTTTTACAAGCTCCTGCCGCACCTGATCCTTTAGAAGATCCCGGTCTTTTTTCCTGAGCACCTCAAGGCCCGAATTTTTTTTGTATTTGATCTCTTCACGCAGCATGGCCGCCTTCATGGCAAGGCCCGGCACGCGGCGCACGTCGATTCGAAGCGAAAAGGCAAAATAGGGTTCCTTTGAAAAATGCAGGTCATCGAAAAACGTTGAGGCCATGTTCTCGGCAGACACCCACCCTGCCGATTTTTCGTTCAGGGTTCCTGTCTCGATCTCGCGGAAGGAAAACTCCTTGAGCTTCTCCAGAGCAAATTCCTTCACCCGCTCGGGCGGATCATCGATTAAGCGGTAGCGCACATAGCTTGCCGAGCCGGTATAGAGGCCCATAAATAATCTCCGATTTTAAAAAATGCAGGCCGGACTACGCGTAGCGTGTCCGGCATTAAATACGTCTAACCGAGGGTTATATATACCTTCACAGCGGCAAAATGGCAAGGACAAAGCTGAACGCGCCCGGGCCGCATTAAGACAAATCAGAGTTTAATGCCAAGGGGAAAGCCCGTGCTTTTTTGGGCTATCGGGGTATCGATGAGTGGAAACTAAGGGAGCAGCTGTTTAGCCGGTCAATTAAATCTGTTGCACAGGTGATGGCCCATGCTCCGGAAAATCCGACCACATAAAACCGGTCCCTTATTTCTGTGTAGTTGCACCTGGTGTGCGCCTGCCTGCTACTCTCTACTTTCTCCCGGCTGTCAAGTCGCCGCAGCGGCAGTACAGACTTGTAATGCTATGAGCAGGTTTAACACCTTATCTACATAGCATAAAGGAACTGTGCAGGTCGGCACGCCGAGGAGAAACTCTGTAATTCTTTTTAAGTAGCAGAGATAGAGCGCAATGCCGTCAGTTTGAGCTATGACCTGCATACTCCCCCGTGCGTCAGCTTGCAGCAGCGCTTCTTCTCCTTCAATCTGCAGCAGCCAGGTGCGGTTCCAGCCCGGTGCAATGACGATGTTGGGCATACTTCCGCCCCTGAAGCTTAGGCCGTAGGTAAATCCGTCCTGACGGTCAAGCTTCACCAGCCGGGGAATCACCTTGTTTTCGCGCAGCCAGGTACGCAGTTGCGGGTTGCCGCTGTCAGCCTGGGCTGTTGCGCACTGCAAAAAAATGCTGCTCATGAACAGGATACCTATGGCGATACTGCTCAGCAATGCGTTGTGTTTCATAGGACTCCTTATTAATAAAAGGGGTTATAGCAGCCAGGGCATTCCCCCGGCGCGGGCTCAGTTCTCCTAGTCGCGATAATAAAAGAAATGATAGCTTCCGAAGGCTATCGGCAGTGAACCGGCAAGCACGAAGGTGTCGTCCTTTGTTGCCGGTTGATGCGGGGTTACGGTTATAAGAAAGTCGATTTTATTGGTAAACAGCCGTGGGTCAAAATTCAGTCTGATATCGACAAATTTGTCGCCGTTGCTCCTGGAGATTGACTGCTGGATGCTCGGTGTGTAGGCAGTTGTTTCGGCCTTCCATATGCCGGTCAGATTCCACAGACCAAAATCCAAAACATAGCTTGACGTGCTTCGTCCCACACTCAGCACCCCCTCCATCTCATAGTCAGGGTGCACACCGATATAGCTGTTCCTGTTTGACAGGCCGGCGTGCCCGAACGGCAGGGTGATGTCGCCATCAAGCTCAGCCTTGGGCAGTAGCCAGGTTGAGAGCACATAGTGGAGCGTAAGCTGGGGAGATAAGGCATCCGGCTCCATGGACTTGATTGCAATGCTGAGCGTGGCGAAGGGCAGGATTATGAAACGGAACCTGAGTTCCTGCGCCGGATCCTGGGGGTCTGCAAGCTCCAGCTTGCCGGAGCCAAGCAGCGGAAACCTCGTATAGGTGATAACAAATCCATCAGGGCCGGCGTCGTAGCCAATATTGAAGGCCTCGGCGCGTCCGGTCATGGCAAGCAGTATCAGTACGGTGACAGCGGCTGCGGCAACTCTTTTTCTCATGTTATGCTCCTTCTTTTGGGATAGTATATTTGTCAGTTGATCTTTTCTGCACATGCTGGCTCAGTTCTTCTGGTCGCGGTAAAACCAAAAATGATAATTGCCGTATGGAATGGGCAAGGTACCAATAAACGTGGCATTATCAGGAGAAGGCCACGTACTCGACTGAGGCGTCATGGTGATATTAAACGCAACTTTGTTGTACAACAGCCGCGGGTTAAATACGAGGTTGATATCTGCAAATTGCAAACCGCCTTCCCGGGTGATCGTTTGATGGATTTCATTGACCTTCCGAGTGGCCTGAGCTGTCCATTTACCGTTTAGATCCGACAGCCCAAACTGCAGAGCATAGTTGGAGCTCCACAGCGCTACTTTCATAGATCCGTACACATCATAATTTATGCCGGGATCGACGTCCTCATAGATCCATCTGTTTGTAATGTAGCCATGTTCGAAGGGCAGTGTTACGTCACCTTCCTGATCTCCATTGATGAGGAACCCGCTCTCAATGACATAGTGCAGGGTCAGCTGCGGCTTGTCGGGGTCTATCGATGCTATTGACAGCAGGACCTGAAGCCCTGGCATAATACGGAGCGTCTGCGGAAGAGAATCCGGCCCCTGAAGTGTAACAGTTTGCGTCCGCAGCGACAGAGGTCCTTTTGTGAAACTGATCGTAATTCCGTCAGAGCCTGCGTCAAAAACACAATCGAACTTATACGCCTCTGCGCGTCCTGCCAGACCGGCAATGAGCACTACTGTGATAAAAACAGCGGCATATATTCTTCTCATGGCAGACTCCCCACTAATTTTGTATGCCTTTAAGGTGCCACTTTATTATAGTCGGATGATTCCGTAAAAAATCAATCGCTATTTTTGGCTTCAAATCACCCGACACGATACCAGCAATACAAAACGCACAAGCCCGTTAAAAAAAACAATAAGCAAAGCTCTTTTACAGCTATAGAATAAGTATACGAAGATATTATAGCGCCTGTTACTCCGCCTTCAATACCGCGCAAAAACGCACAGTCTTCAAGCCTCTGCAATCTCAGATGCTTCAACACTCTGAGCTGATCATAGCCGACAGAGAAGCCTCAACACCGGACTTTACCTGTAGAAATCTTGAAACTCCGCCATTACCCGCCTAACCCGGCTCTGCGCAAAGCGTCTGGCCTTGTTGTCATATCGTTTTTAGCAGGATATTTTTATAAGTCAAGTTTCAATTAGACTTATATCATTTATGAATTAAAAGTGAACCGTTTTTTTAAAAGATTTAAAATTTAAAAGCTCAAACCTTTAAGCCCATTTGTCTTGAAATCCGGTAGCACGGGAACTGAATACCCGAAAAAGCTGAAATTCAACAAGATGGTTATCTCCAAAGCTGAAGTAACCCAAAAATCCGGATCCCCGCTCCCCGATCAGGTCGAGGACAAGCTTCGCGGGGATGACAGCTAGAGAGAAAATATACTGAAAAAACTTGTCATTCCCGCGCACGCGGGAATCCAGAGAGCTCAAGAGAATTGCTGCCACAGTCAACTTCAGCTTTGGAGATAATCAGATTCAACAATTATTGCTGCTTTATATGCACGCAAGACTTCGACTTCTGCAACTCCCATAGCTTTGCGTATTTCAAAAACACATAATATGCCGATATGACCGAAATGATAAGGCCCGGCATGCCATCGAGCATGCCAAGCTTCCAGACATAGGTGCCAAAAAATTTAAACACAGGTTTGCAGAGCATGGCTGCCAGCCCAGCTGGTTTGCCTTTCTCGAGCCAAAGCCTGGCGGTAATGCCTGAAAAGCTGTCAACCGTCCGGAGCTGGTGAGCAATGTCACTGTAGACATAATGAATGATATTGCCCTGCAGGTCGCGGGTCTGGCCGTCGGCCACAAGTTTATCATGCGGATCCTGGCCGCCCCAGCGGGCATGGCCACGGCGCACAAGGCGCACCTTGCGGTCGGGATACCATCCCCCATGCCTGATCCAGCGCCCCAGATAAAACGACTGGCGGGGAAAGCTGTAGCCGTTGACCTCCGGCGGGGCATCAGCCAGAGCGGAGAGCATCTCGGCGGCGGCAGCAGCTGAAAGCTCTTCATCGGCATCAAGTGAGATGATCCAGTCCCCGGTTGCCTGCTCCAGGGCAAACTGCTTCTGCAGCACATGGCCGGGCCACGCTCTTTGCAGCACTTTATCGGTATACTGCCGGGCAAGCTCAACGGTGCGGTCGGTGCTGAAGGAGTCCACCACGATAAGTTCATCCATCCAGCGCACGCTTTCAAGGCAGCGGCAGATATTTTTTTCTTCGTTGAAGGTGATTATGGCGGCGGTAAGTTTTAGTGTGGACATAGATGCTGACACTCTGGATAGTGGAAAAGCTGCCTACGACAGAACGCCTGCCTGCGCCTTCCTGTCCCTGGCCGTTTCAAGCATGATTCGCACGGCCTTAATCACATTCTCTTCAGTGATATCGTGCATGCAGTCGCGCCGGGAGCAGGTATATTTTCTGCACGGGCTGCATTTGATCTCATCGCGGATGATGATATGCGGCGTCATGGCATAGGGCTCATTGACAACATGGTCGGTAGGCCCGAATACAGCCACCACCGGAATGCCGACGAAAGCAGCCAGGTGCATGGGCCCCGTATCGCCCCCGAGATATAGATCGCTGCAGCGGAACACCTCGGCAAGCTGACAGAGATTGGTAAGCTCGGGCGCGATAAAAGCCTTATACTTCATCATGCCCACAATCTGGTTGACCATCTCGATCTCTTTGCCTGCCCAGGTGAAGAGAACCTGTGCTGCGCTTTCTTCGATGGCCTTGTCCGCAACCACGGCATAGCGATGCGGCTCCCAGCGTTTATACGGGGTGGTGGGGCTTGTGCCGGGATGAATGGCCACAATGGGCCGCCTGCGGTCAATATGCTGCTGCCTGAAAAAGTGCCGGACTACGTCCTGATCTTCTTCAGGCACATAAATCGTCGGGGGATCGTGGGCCGTGTCGAGCCCCATGCTCCGCAGCAGCGAGAGGTTGCGCTCTATGCGGCTGACATGCTTGTTTTCAAGGGAGAAGCGCTGGTTATTGAAAAGAAAGTTAAACTCTTTGCATGCACCCGCATCAAAGCCGACGCGCTCCGGCGCGCCGCTAAAAAAACTGATGATGCCGCTTTTGAAAAGTCCGTGAAAATCAATGACCATATCAAACCGCTCATGCCGTATCCTTTTCATAAAGGAGAAGAATTCGGAAAGGCCCGATCCGATGCCGGAGATGGACTTGAGCTTGCGCTTGATGCTCTTTTTGGGGAAAACAAAAACCTCGTCAATGCCGGGATGTGCCTGCAATATATCCTTTGCCCTTCTTCAACCACCCAGCCGATATGGCAGCCGTGAAACTGCTTTTTGAGCACCTGAAAAGCGGGCAGCACGCGCAGCACATCGCCGATGGCGCTCAGTCGTATGATAAGAATTCGTTTGGGCGCAGGTGTCATAGCTCTACGATTATGATTGAAGTGTGCATTTTGATTAAATTTTTTAGCAGGATTGCCTTAAAATGGCAAGAGAATATGCCTGTTGTGAAAGCAGACATACCGTCATGCCTCCAGGCAGAACCATTTCTAAAAAAAACAGCCGGCTGCAGATTGCCTGAACTACCCTGCGCAACTTGAGGAGCTTTAAGATTTATAGGGCTGGAAATAATTTCCCGTCTGGGGTAGTATTGCCCCATTTTGGGCTCACATTTAACAGCAATCATGAAAAAAATCATAGCTCACTCACTGCACACTTATCTCTTCCGCACGGGCAGCTGGATATACAGCCAGCTCACCAATGTGCAGAAGTATCACAGCCTGGTTATTGCCACGCGCAGGCAGAACCTTGACGTTTTACCGTGGAACGATACATATTTTCTTTCCGGCCTTTCAGGCATCAACAGGTTCTTTCAGCGTGAGTTTGCCAAGCGCACAGACTTCTACTACCCGTATTTCTATCAAGTATTAAAGAAACGGGGCGCAGCTCTTGTGCATTCTCACTTCGGCAACCGGGGCTATTTCGACCTGAAGCTGAAAGAAAAACTGGGTGTGCCCCAGGTGACCATGTTCTACGGCCACGACGCATCCATGATGGCGCAGGAGATTGTGTGGAAAAAGCGCTACCGCGAGCTGTTCGCCCGCTGCGAACGATTTCTTGCCGAGGGCGGCCACATGCGCCGGGTGCTCATCGAGCTTGGCGCAAAGCCCGAAAGCGTGCTGGTGCAGCGCCTCGGGATTGACCTTGAAAAAATCGCCTTTATCCCTCGCCGCCTGGAAACCGGGCGCAAGGTGCGCGTGCTGGTTGCAAGCACGTTCCGAGACAAAAAGGGCATAACCTATTGCCTTGAGGCCTATGCCAATGTCCTGCAAAAGCATGCTAATGTCGAGCTCAGTATCATCGGTGATGCCGGCAACAGTGGGCGGGAAGCTGCCTATAAAAAAGAGGTCATGGAGGTTATAAAGCGCAGGGGCCTTGACGAAAAAATCAATATGCTCGGTTTTCTCGACTACCCGGCTTTCATAGAGGAGGCCAAAAAGCACGATATCTTTCTCTCCCACAGCATTGTCGGCTCAGACGGCGAGACCGAAGGCGGCGCGCCCGTGACGCTCATAGAGATGTCGGGCTACGGCATGCCCGTCATCTCGACCCTGCACTGCGATATACCCGAAGTTATCATCGACGGTACAAGCGGCCTGCTGGTAGCGGAGAAGGATGTGGACGGCCTTACCGACCGGCTAGAATACCTGGTGACACACCCGCAGGTATGGGAGACAATGGGCCGCGCCGGTCGCGAACATATAGAGAAAGAGTATGATGCCGTAAAACAGGCGCGCAAGCTTGAGGGCATTTATGACAGCCTGCTGTAAAAACGCCCCTGATCCACCATCAATAAAACAAAAACAGAGAGGGAAGTATTACTATGAAAAAACAAGCAGTGCTGTGTGCCGCTTTTGTACTGAGTTTTTTTTGGGCTTATGACATTTTTGCAGCGGATACGTATAGCGGAAAAAGCGATCAGGGTCAGCCGACAGGCACTTCTTCTGATACGGCAATAATTTTCTACGGCAAGGTCATAGATCAGTATGGCCAGCCTGTTGCCAAAGCAAAAATAACCGTCGGAAAAGAATATCTAAGCACCTATCGCATGCGGTTTGTCGGCGTGGAAACAGTGCGGACCGAAACCGATGCTACCGGCAATTTTACCCTTACAGGGCTTCTTATAAAAAAATTACATATCAGATCCATAGAAAAACGCTGCTGCGAAGCTGCGCGAGAAATCTACGAAAAAACGTATTCCTATGATGAAGGAAGCGAAGAACCTCTGTTCAAACCCGACCCAGGCAAGCCTGTTGTTTTTGTGCTGAACAAAAAATGTGACCCGGGGCTTGTTGAGAACAAAAAATGCCGTATGCTGCTCAGGCCGATATGGGAAGGATTTACCGTTGACCTGTTCAAGGGTTTTTCCGATCCGCTGACGAAAATTTCAAAGGATCAAGTCGCCACTGATATAAAGGTCTCGATTGCGCCAGCCGCAAATCAGGACTTTTATACAATGGAAATAACCGCCGCTGGTGAGAATAGCGGCCTTGCTGAAAAGGAAGGGATGCCGCATGTGGCGCCTGACAGGGGCTATCTGCCAGGGCTGGTGTATACATTCAAGAATGACCCGGAAATAAAAAAAGTGCTGGTGTACCATAAGGGCAGAGACGGCAAGATTTATTCAAGGCTTGAGATAAACGTACAGCCTGGCAGTGAAGGCATCAAGATCAACGCCGAGCTTTTTACAAATATTGAAGGCCTGCGCAATACCGATTTTGACCGTATCTACACACAAGAAGAGATCAGCCGGATTATGGGCAAACAGCTTAGCTATGGCGCACACGGCTACAGAGAAGCAGTTGCCGATATTTTGCAAAACACCATTGAAAAAAAGCCCTGACAGGGTGTTGAATAAGTCAATAGGGGAAGGCTGTTCAAAAATGCTCAGATGCAAGGCGTGAGAAATCATGCGAAATGCGGCGTACTTTTTGTACGCCGCAGTGAAGCATGATGAGCGCAACGCAGCAGAGGGCGTTTTTCAACAGCCTGCTGAATAGACGGCTCGCGCTCATGCAGCGTTTTGCCTGCTGCCAGGACTTCTTTTATTGCATGAGGAGATAACGGTATGAAAAGATTTTTCTGTCGGTTGTGTGTTCTGCTGTTGACTGCAGTTTTGCTGAACGGTACCGCGCATGCTTTTCAGTGCGACGGCAAACTTGTTTCGAAACGGAATACAAAATTCGAAGTGCTGCGCAAATGCGGCGAGCCCGACTATATTGACAGCTGGGAAGAAGAGCGCGCTGTGCGGGGTTATGGCCGTTTTGAAATGCCCCGGTCGGGCGGCATACCGGAAACGCAGGCTCCAATTGTTTCGGTGATTCATGTGCAGGTTGAAAAATGGCTCTACAACTTCGGCCCTAACCGGTTCATGCAGGTGCTGAGATTTGAAAACGGCAAACTGGTTGATATTACCACGGGCGATTATGGGGATTGACCGGTTGCACGGTGCGTTGCGTATTGCTGCTTTTCACACTGCCCGCCTGTTTTAAGCTGTTGCTCTGCAAACGGGCATACCTTTAGAATTCTTCAATATCCGGGTTTGCAGCGGGTTCAGAATCGGCAAACGGGGTGAAGCGCCCGTCCATAAGATAGCGCGGCTGCACATTTGCAAGAGCGTGTATCATGCTTGAGCGGATATGGGGAATTTCACAGGCCAATTTCGTAATGAGATTTTTCATCCGTTTGCGGTTAATATCAAAGCTGCCGCTCACCGGGCAGGCGCATGAAACAGTGGGGAAGCCGTTCTCTGCAGCAAACTGTGCAATAGCCGATTCCTCCACATACACAAAAGGCCTGATGACCGTCTGCGCGCCATTGTCGGCAAGCATCCGGGGGCTCATGGCGGCAAGCGCGCCCACAAAAAACTGGTTTAAAAGCAGCGTTTCTATAAAATCGTCCAGATGATGCCCCAGAGCAAGCTTGTTGCAGCCAAGCTCCTGGGCTGTCGAGTAGAGGCAGCCGCGCCGCAGCCGCGCACAGAACGAGCAGTACGAAGTGCCGGGATTGCGCTTTGCCTCGACAATCCGGTAGATATCGGTTTTCACCATACGGTATTCAAATCCACATGATTTCAGGTGCTCTTCTATCACGCCGGTGCGATAGCCGGGATAGCCCGCGTCGATGTTAACAGCCACAAGGCTGTACTTCACCGGAGCCCGGCGCCGCAATGTGTCAAGCATGTGCAGCAGGCTGTAGGAATCCTTGCCGCCTGAAACGCCGACAGCAATCCGGTCTCCGTCGCTCACAAGATTAAAATCACCAATAGCCTTGCCGGTGAGCTTTTTTACTGCATAGAAAAGTTTGTTTCTTATAAGCGGCATTGAAGTTCCCTGTTATGTAAATTTTAATACTGTTTAAGGGCCGTAAAAAAGAAGCCGGTATTCAGCAGCTCGGAGTAAGGAGTAGGGAGTTCGGAGTTATGAGTTCGGAGTAGGGAGTTTAAAAAACACTGAATTGCTGATACCAAACTGACTTTATGTCTTTACTCCGAACTCCGAACTCATAGCTCCGAACTTTTCAGCTGGCTTCTACTTTTTATTGACCACAGATTGTAGCGCCAAGGCATATTTTTCCGGCAGAGCAATACAGGCTTTTCCTTCATCAGACTTGCCGCGCTTGATGCAGCCTGCCCCGTAGACTGCGCATTTTTTTTCAAGCTCTGCCAGGGCAAGCCCGTACTGCGCGCCGTTCAGGCTGCCGCTTGCAAGACTCTTGCACAGCGCCTGTATGCGTAATTTATCGAGGGTGGGAATTATACGCGACTGCTGGTCGTCATGCCCGCCGCGCTTGATAATCAGCGGCTTGTCGATAAGATAAATGGGGTAGTGCGGGGCAATGCGCAGCCACAGGTCATAGTCTTCGCAGGCAGCTAGCGTTTCATCAAAAAGGCCCACGCGGTCAAATATGCTGCGATGCAGCATTACGGCCGACGGGCTCACAATGCACAAGGGCAGGCACTGCCTGAATATCCAGCCCGAATATTTTTTATGTTTTTTCATGGGATTTACCCGTATGCCATTTCTTATCCAGATTTCTTCGGTTTGGCAGATGCGGGCATCAGGGTTTTTTGAAAAAAAATGAACCTGCTGTTCAAGCTTGCGGGCAGTCCACAGATCGTCTGAATCCAGGAATGCCATATAGTCCCCGCGGCTGGCCCGAATGCCTGTATTTCGTGCTGCGCTGGGTCCGGCATGGTGCGTGCGCAGGCTGTTGAGTCGGCCTGCATACCGGTCGAGCACACGCGCTGTGTCGTCTGTTGACCCGTCATCAACAACAATAAGCTCATAGTGCCCATAGGTTTGACCGAAAATTGAATCAAGCGCCTCAGAAATGCAATAGCTGCGGTTATATGTAGGAATGATGATGCTTACAAGTGGTGAAAACATTTTAAAAAAAAATTATAAAAAATGATTGACAGATATTAATTAACCCAGTATTACATTCTAAGAATTAACTATTTTTTGATGCTAATAGTACACCATAATAACACAACCCAACGTTTAAGGAGAAAGTAAATGAAGAAGATACATGTTCTTAGGTTCCTGGTAGCTGCCGTGCTTTTTGCTTTTAGCGTAGTGCCCTGTATGGCTCAGCAGGCAGACAAAACGGTCACAACCGAGCAGGCTGCAAAGCCCGCTAAAGCAGTTAAGGCCCAGAAGGCGACCGTGACCGGCAAGATCAATATTAATACCGCAACAGTTGACCAGCTCAACATGCTGCCCGGCGTCGGCCCGGCAAAGACAAAAGCTCTTGTTGACTACCGCACCAAAAACGGCAACTTCAAGAGTATTGAAGACCTCATGAAAGTTCCGGGCATCAAGCAAAAAAAGGTCGACAAGCTTAAAGAGTATATCATCTTTGAAGGCGAGACAACTCTTAAACCCGTCACTCCTGCAAAAGCGGCAAAATAAGCCCATCTGCTGTAGAATCAAAAGGCAGGATCCCGCGGGGTCCTGCCTTTTTTTTTACCGTCCCGTATGTCCAAATCCGCCGATGTCTCGCTCGGTTGCCGGCAGCTCCGAAACCTCTTCCCACCTGCTTTCCAGTACGCGACAAATCACCATCTGCGCAATGCGCTCGCCGCGCCGTATGGTGAAGGGCTCCTGGCCCTGGTTGATCAGTATTATTTTCACTTCGCCCCGGTAGTCGGCATCGATGGTGCCCGGAGCATTTAACAGCCCGATGCCGTGATTGATGGCCAGTCCGCTGCGAGGCCGTATCTGCGCCTCCACGCCTGGCTGCAGGGCGATGGAAAAGCCTGCCGGTATGAGGGCGCGCTGCCCGGGCTCAAGCACCACAGCTTCAGACACTGCAGCGCAGACATCCATCCCGGCGGCATGTTCGGTCATGTAGCGCGGCAGGGGCACATCATCACAACCGGTGCATCGTTTTATCTGAACGGGTATTTTTTCCACGGGACTGGGCCGGCTTTAAGGTTACAGAGTTCTGCTATTGGATTTTTCTATCTGTACTTTTTGATATGGTACATGACCTTTTGCACATAGTCACGCGTTTCTGGAATATTGGGCACGCGCCAGCCGCAGCCGATAACCGTATTAAACCCGGCATTGTAGGCAGCAAGGGCAAGCTTCATGTCTCCGTTGAACATGTCGAGCATGCGGCGCAGATAGCAGATGCCGCCCTGAAGGTTCTGTGTGGGGTCAAATGGATTTCGCACCTGCATATCGCGGGCCGTGCCGGGCATAAGCTGCATGAGTCCCTGGGCACCCTTTGACGATACGGCAAAGGGGTCAAAGTCGGACTCTGTTTTAATAACCGCCTTGACAAGTGCAGTATCAACTGCATATTTGCTGCACAGGGATTCAATGACCTTGTCATAGCGCGTTTCATCGCCGCCCGAGAAAAAATGAAATGCTACGGGCTTTTCAGTCTCAACATCATCGGCAGGATGATTGCTTTTCTGGTACAGCCGGTACTGCGGGGTTGTGGGCACATTGGTAAAATGCACAACGCCGTTTTTATCAATATATTTATAAATATCTGCGCGAGCCGGTCCTGCTGCAGCGCCAGTGGCCAGTGTAAGGGCAAACGCAAATACAATGTATCTTTTCATTCCTTTACAGTTCCTCATACCGCAAGCATTTCCAGCATGGCTTCATGAACGGCCCCATTGGAGGCTAGTATATCATGGCGTGCGGGGGTCGAGGCCGTACCGTCAAATCCCGTCACCCTGCCACCGGCCTCCTGCACCATGAGCCAGCCTGCCGCAATATCCCAGGCCTTTAACTTCATTTCCCAAAATCCGTCAAATCGGCCGCAGGCAACATAGCACAGATCAAGGGCTGCCGAGCCGTCGCGCCTGACAGCACGGGCCTTTTTTAAAAAACGCACAAAATGATCAATATTGTTTTCGGCGCTTTCATGCACATCATAAGGAAAGCCCGTACACAAAAGCGCTGAGCCCATATCCCGGGTTTGAGAAACCTTCACCTCTTGGTCATTGAGCCGTGCGCCTTCCCCGTGCTGTGCCGTGAAAAGCTCGTCCCGCAGCGGATCATACACGCCGCCCCAGACGACACTGCCCTCCTGCTCAAAAGCCAGAGAGATGCAGAAAAACGGATAGCCGTGGGCATAGTTGGTCGTTCCGTCAAGCGGGTCAAGAATCCAGCGGCTGTTTGACCGGGAGACTATCTCGACACGCTCTTCACTCAATATACCACATTCCGGGCAGTTTGCAGAGAGGAACTGCACCACCGTATCTTCGGACAGGTGATCCACATCGGTCACCAGGTCGATCTTACCCTTGTGCATGATCCGGCCCACATGGCCATAATGATCCTTGAGCACCGCGCCTCCGAGCCGCAAAGCCCTGGAGCCGATCCGGCATATAGTAGTATCGACTATTGTGGTTCCTTCCTGAACAAAAAAATGGTGCCGCTGCGCCAACTAGTACCCTGTTTGCGCCAAATGTACAGGAAAAGCACCAGAATATGCAACTTAAATTAATTTGACTTACGAAATCCAATGTCCTATAAAATGTCTTTAAACATTATAATTATAATTCGGAGGATTTGCTGTTATGTCAATGACCAATTTTCTTTACTCTTCAGAATCAGTTACCGAAGGCCATCCTGATAAGATCGCCGACCAGATATCCGACGCTGTGCTTGACGCAATTATGGCGCAGGACAAAAAGTGCCGCGTAGCATGCGAAACCATGGTAACCACGGGCGTGGCTATCATCGCAGGCGAGATTACCACGGACTGCTATGCACATTTCCCGGACATCGTCCGCAGCACGATCAAGGAAATCGGCTACACGGATTCGTCCATGGGTTTTGACTATGAGACCTGCGCCATCATGAGCTCCATCGACCGCCAGTCGGCCGACATAGCCATGGGCGTCGACGAGCATGCCGGCCACGAGCAGGGCGCCGGCGATCAGGGCATGATGTTCGGGTATGCCTGCGATGAAACCCCCGAGCTGATGCCCATGCCCATCATGTTCGCCCACGGCCTCACGAGCCGCCTTGCCTTCGTGCGCAAAAATAATATCCTTGATTTCCTGCGCCCGGACGGCAAATCACAGGTTACCATCGAATACAAAAACCGCAAGCCTGTACGCTGCGATGCAGTGGTAATCGCTACGCAGCACCGCCCCGACGTGAAGGACAAGGACATCAAGGAAGGCATTATCGAGGAGGTCATTAAAAAAGTGATTCCCGAGTCCATGATGGATGAAAAGACCAAATTTTATATCAATGCCACGGGCCGTTTCGTTGTGGGCGGACCGCAGGGCGATTGCGGCCTCACGGGACGCAAGATCATCTGCGACACCTATGGCGGCGTGGGGCGCCACGGCGGCGGCGCTTTTTCAGGCAAAGACCCCTCCAAGGTCGACCGCTCCGCAGCCTATATGGCCCGCTATGCCGCCAAAAATGTGGTGGCTGCAGGCCTTGCCGGCGCCTGCGAAGTGCAGCTTGCCTATGCCATCGGCGTTGCCAAGCCCGTGTCGGTCATGATTAACACCTTTGGTACGAGCACAAAAATTACGCCCGACAAAATAGCAGCCATCGTGAGCGAGGTGTTCGACTTCCGGCCCTCTGCCATTATCAAAAAGCTCAATCTGCTGCGGCCGATTTATAAAAAAACGGCGGCCTATGGCCACTTCGGCCGGGAGGATGAAGATTTCTTCTGGGAAAAGACCGACATGGCTGACATTCTTCGATCAAAAGCAGGCCTGTAATTATTTCATAGAACCAGGTACTATCTTGATGTATAAAGGGACGCACATAGGCTGTGCGCCCCTTTTTTTATCACAAGGCGCCTGTTTTTTTTATTTTGGACCTTGAACTTTGAACTTTTGAACCTTGAACTTTTTATGTGCGGCATTTGCGGTAAAATCTATTTTGATCACC
>CAIWCT010000433.1 GCA_903911225.1 uncultured delta proteobacterium | reverse complement strand
TTTGAAAAAGCATTTTCTGAATTCACAACAATGCTTACCGCCCGCCCGGATGATGCACAATCTTATTTTAATATTGGGAATCTCTATCTGGAGCGCCGCGACACAACACGCGCTCTTGCTATGTATGAACAAACACTCAGGCTGGAGCCCAACAATACGCAGGCTCTTATCAACAGCGCAATGGCCTATTATTATCTCGGCCAGCAGCCAAACGCAGAAAAAACTCTCCGTAAGGCACTTAAGATCGACCCCAATAATGCAAAAGCCCATCTGACACTTGGATTTCTGCTTATGGAGCAGAACCGCATTGTTGAAGCCGAGACAGCCTTTCGAACTGCCATCAAGCATGACCCGGCAAATGCAGCCGCCTATTATAATCTTGCCGTTATGTTTGCCGGTGAGAAACCAAACAATTCTCTCGAATGGTGCCGTAAAGCCCATATGATGGAACCCGATGATCCGAAATACGCCTATACCTATGCCTATTATCTAAACCGAAGCGGCAAGCCCGAGCTGGCAATAGCAATTCTTAAAAAAATGGTTGCTAAAAAAGTCGCACATCCTGAAACATATGCCCTGCTGGCTGATATATTTCTGAAGCACAATAAAACAGCAGAGGCGCTGAAAGTTTATAGAAGCGCTTTAGAAAATAAAAATCTTTCTGAAGATACCAGAATGGGGTTTATGGAGCAGATTAGAAAACTCGAATAGTTTTGAAGTCATTACTCCGAAACACATTCAGTCAAAGTCTAAAGATACTTGTTGTCTTGCGACCAATTTTAAAGGGATAGACGACGTGTCGCAGGCATTAAATTTATGTTACTACCCGGCTGTATGCAGATAAAAAATATATTCTATCGGCCACCTAGATTACGGGTAAAATCTTTATCTCAAAATCTTATATTTGCTGTGTGTGCCAGGATTAAGATAATGATTTAACCCTAAATCTTTTCATTTTTTTCGAAGAGCATCCCCCAGCTTTTTACCGGCTGCCTCCGCGCGCTTTATGACCTCGGGCATATCATCGACATCATTCATGCCTATTGCCTCAGCAATTTCAGCTACAAGGTTCAGTCTCTGCGAGGTTCCCATGCAGAGAGCCAGCTCCACTATAGTCTTTTCGTGACCTGCGCCGGCAACCGTTGTTACGATCACGCCGAACTTGCCCGCTAGAGGCCGCTGCCCCATAAAGGGCATATCAGGATCATACATGGGGCCGATACCCCGGTAAAAAAGGGCCAGACTCCTGTCTATAAAACACTTAACGGCGCCGGAAATGTTCATGAAGTATGTTGGTGAACCAAGAATAATCCCGTCTGCCTCCAGCAGTTTTCCGTAAAGCCCCTGCATATCATCCTCTATGGGGCACTTTCCTTCATTCATCATGCAGTCAGAGCACCCTGTGCAGGGCTTTACTTCCAGTTTGCCAAGATCTGCAATTTCATAATCGACCCCGGATGCTTCAGCAATTTTTCTAACCAGCTTGTTCGTATTGCTTTCCTGCCTTAAACCTCCACAGACAGCCAGTATTTTCATAGCGTAATCCTCCTGTTTTGTTAAGGTAATTACGACACATTCTAATAGGCGAAGTAAATCTTACTGCTTCTTTACCATAACCAGAGCTGCAGTCTCAAAAAAACTCCGGGCTGCGTCCCGAAGCACCGGGCTGCGCTCAATTGCTGCATTGATGCTATCGGAATTATTGTAATACATTTGTATTATTCTATGACCGACGACGCTGCGGGAAAGCAAGCCGTCGCGTAAAGACCGCAGCTGTTGCAGATCCGGATGATCCTGCCCAAGCACGAACTCGGCCGGGCATGACCCTGTAATAGTTGTAGTTGTGGTGGTTCCACCTCCGGGGTAAAGATAGGTTATGCCGTCCATGTCATCCTGAGAGAGAAACCGTTTTATTTCCCCCGGGTCACAATAACCGTACATTACCTTTGCTGTATCGCCGCTTTCATAGAGATCATCCAGCGCAAGTGCATGCCCCAGCTCATGCAGCGCAATGGTCTGAACATCATAAGCATCCGGAGAATTGCCCGTTGCCCAGGTAAAGTTCGTATTAAACTTAATATCGCTGTCCGACAGCAGGCCTGTCTGCCCATTGAAAAAGATCGTGTTAACAGCTAAGGTACTGTCATACTGTGCACCCACCAGCGCCCCGAAACAAACCATATTCGAGCCGTCATTTTGACCGAAGGAAGTGCTTGAAGTCTGGCCTTTATATACGAAACTGAAATTTGATGTTGTAACATTTATCCAGGTCTGCATTGCCGCTTGAATTGCCGACAGCCCGGCCGAAGGAGCGCCTGCCGGATTAATATAAAAGCCTGCACTTGTGGTAGGCCACCGTATGGCGAGTCCCCCATCGGTTTTTGAGACTTGAAAGCCATGGGCATTCTCACTGCATGACCACAGCACAAGAACGCTGCAGGTGCACAGCAAGGCGATACAGCGAAGCGGTTGATTATTGTTCACCGACATATTTACGGATTTTCCCGGTAAGAGTTTCAAAGGGTATGGTAATGTCCATCTGCTCATGAGCTGTGTCAACGGAAAAACCATGTTTTCGGGCGATAAGGTCATCACCTATGCTATATTTGCCCTGCCCCCTGCCCTGAATTCTGTAGGTGCCGCTCTCCTGTTCATCAGGAGAAAGAAACAGGAGCACTTTCTCGCCCGTGCTAAGCTGTGCAACATCTGACTCTCGCATGACAATGTTGCCAACATGGCCACCCATATACATAACCCGAACTTTTTTTTGTTCAAGCTTGCCCTTCATAATCTGTTGAACACTGACAACAGCAGTAGTCGTGATGTATTTATTATCTACACTCCATTGTGAGGATACGTCCTCAACATCACCCGTAACGATCAGCGCTGCATCACGGGTGAGCTTTTCCGTGCTTAGTCCCAGCATAAGCCCATAGGCCGTGAATGGCAGAACCATGCAACCAATTAATGACAGCATGACTATAAATGTCCTTGATTTCATATAGATGCCTTACCTGAGAATCTACTACTTTTTGAGCAAGTTAGCCTTTAACTATTAGTATATCAGGATTCTATCAATGGCGCCAACCTGGAGTACTGCGCCTCCCGTCTATCTCTCACTTCAGTAGCCGCTTTGTCTCGTCCGACCCACTCGGTTTCATCTACGATTTTTTAAGTAAACTACTACCGCCTGAAGGCGGTAGCTTTGAATTCGGCTGCAAGCCGACTAAAGATCATCATCTGTTTTGAAATTGTCATCCTGTGGTTCTAACCCTTGTTGCTCGATATATTTTATGACTACTTCATCTGTTACA
>CAIWCT010000432.1 GCA_903911225.1 uncultured delta proteobacterium | reverse complement strand
TGTAACAGATGAAGTAGTCATAAAATATATCGAGCAACAAGGGTTAGAACCACAGGATGACAATTTCAAAACAGATGATGATCTTTAGTCGGCTTGCAGCCGAATTCAAAGCTACCGCCTTCAGGCGGTAGTAGTTTACTTCATTGTCTGTCTAAAACCATCGACAAAGGCTGTGGGGACAGAAAGCAACCTGGTGCTTCGTTGCCTTGTCTTCATCTTTTATGGGAATTCAAGCTAACCGCTACACGGGTGGTTGCTGACCAGGATGTGCCGCGTAAGCCCCGCTTTGCAGGCGGGGTAAAGCGGCACGTATCATAAAAATATATCTTATCTGCCGGGATGACACGCCTTGTAGGTGGGGGAGCATCACTTGACGAACAACCTCTCTCACGTTATAGTAAAATCGTTTTCAATAGAGCTTACATAAGCAGGCATTCATATCAACTTTAATGAAAAGGAGCAAGATTATGAGTCTTACTACACTGGTTACCCAGCAAGCCCCCGATTTTACAGCCGAAGCGGTTATGCCCGATAATACATTCGGCGCCATAACTCTTTCAGGACTAAAGGGTACATACGTCCTTCTTCTGTTTTATCCCCTAGACTTCACCTTTGTCTGCCCTTCCGAAATCCTGGCGTTTAATAAAAAGCTGGCTGAATTCAAAAGCAGGAACTGTGAGGTTATCGGCGTTTCAGTTGATTCCAAATTCACTCATCTGGCCTGGAAGAACACCCCCATTGAAAAAGGCGGCATCGGCAATATCCAGTATCCGCTTGTGCAGGACCTTAACAAGGCGATTGCGAAATCCTACGGCATACTTTTTAATGATTCAGTGGCATTGCGCGGACTGTTTCTGATCGACCCGACCGGCACGGTGCGGCATTGCATAATTAATGACCTGCCCCTGGGCAGAAACGTAGACGAGGCGCTCAGGATGGTTGATGCAGTGCAGTTTTCCGATACGCATGGGGAAGTCTGTCCGGCAAACTGGAAACAAGGCGAAGAAGCCATGAAGCCCACTGCGGAAGGCGTCGCCAGTTATCTTGCCAAGCACGCCAAGTGACTCAAAACCGAAAAGTTTTATACGGGAATCAACAGGGAGGCGTCCATAAACAGGAAAAAGAGGTTCAGTTAGCTATTGTTTGTGGAAGAAAAGATCGCATCTTCAGATGTCTTATTAAGTAAAATATTTTGTTAGTTTAGCATCGCAATCTGACATATGAAGATGATCCCATGCCTTTGTTCATAATGCATGAGGCGCAAACACGTCGCCTCCTTTTTCTTCCCGGGCTATTTTTTTACTTAGTCGCAGTTGGTTTTGCTCACCTTGGGCAATTGTAGCCCTCTGGGCATGAACCTTCGGCGACTTTTTTTTAATAGTGTTGTTTTATATGATGTAATGCGGCTATTGCGCGTAGGGTCTTAAGACAGAGGATGAAGGCCATGTGCGGACGGTGGGACGGCAGCTGTCCGAGAGGCAAACCGTATTACAATATCTTGTGCCGGGGTCTGACCGTTAAAAATTTCGATAGTACGGCAATCCTGATGGTTAAATAGAAATTATGTGAATCACCGCTTATCAAACATAGGATGCAATAAAATCGAGCCGGCTGTCTACGCTCAGAACTTAGAGATATTGTGAATAGGCTATTTAAAGTGCAGCTTGCGCGCTGACAGTTTAGGTATTACTAATAGATAGTGACTCCAATAGATTATACTTTTAATAATTACGGCAGGTTAATTCTGTAGGAAAACAGATGGCGGTTTGTTCTAACACAGTTCATTTCAGGATTGTCCGGTGCGTGCTCGCGTTTGCTGTGCTGTGGATTGCTGCCTGTGCTCCATCAAATCCCACGGCGGGGATTTCGTGCGCATGGTCGATAAAAGCGGACAAGAGCAATTTTAACTTCGCCTTTCCTGATGCTACCGCCACTTATTTTGTGACCAAATACAAACTGTTGTCGGGCCAGAAGCTTGTCTTGTCGGGGTCCTACCCCTATGCCCGCTACATGTCGCTGCATACTTACAACCTGCGGGGTGACGCTATCGACCATATATCCGACCGGTTGATAGTTCCTGACTTTGGCAGCGACAACCCGTTTAGCAACCTGGCGGCATCAACCATCCCTGCGAACCGCCGGTGGACCGTGACGATCAGTCCCGATGCCACCGCACATGATGGCCAGGACGGCGCCAACACGATGAGTACCCCTCTTGTCGGTTCGGTAATGCTTCGCGTGTACGTGCCCGACAATCCTGTTGACCAGACTGGTGGCGTTTCCCTTCCGCAGATGTCTGTGGTCGATGCCAGCGGCGTGACGACAGCTGTGCTGCCAACCTGCTCCACCCAGGCCCCGTCCGCCAGTGCCGCATTATTGATCGACCTGTTTGGCCCGGCCACCAATGTGCCTCCGAGCGATCCGCCCGTTTTCAAGCGACCCATGACCGTGGCAGGCTACCCGAATCGTGATAACGCCTACCTGGCCTCAATCGCCGCATACCAGCCGGGCAAGGTGATCGTTGTGCGGGGCAAGGCGCCGACCACACCCGACACCCTGGCTGGTCAGTCGCCGGCCACCCCGGCCCAGCTGCGTTACTGGTCGTTCTGCACCAACGAGTACCGCAAACCGTATCCGGTGAGTTTCTGTGCGGTTGATCACGAGGCGCCGCTCGACGGATCGGGCTACTACACGATCGTGGTTTCGACACCCGCCGAACGGCCGTCCAATGCCACTATGCTGGACAATGTCACCTGGGTCGAGTGGGGCAGCACCTCGACCAATCTGCTTATGGCGTTCCGTCACATGCTTCCCGACCCGGGATTTGCAGAGACCGTGAGCAATGTTGCACTCGGCCAGCTAGCCTCTGAGGTTATGGGGGTATACACGCCCGTGGCGGTAACGTGTAATGTTGCCACTTTCGAGGCCGGTGGCTATGCTGCCTGTGGGCTCTGAGCCCCACGCTGCCCGGGCCTCCTTCCCACTGCATACCTGTTTAAGCAAAATATTTCTTGTTGACTCGAAATCCCAAGGGCTTGTGGAATGGGAATTAGCAATGAGGATAAAGGGTTGTTATATGCAGTGCTGGAAATCAACATTCATTGTTGTTTTGTGGAGCGGCAGCTTATCTGATCTCTATTCTGGATTCCGACTACTGTATTTTGGCTTTTATTTTTATGACGCCTGTTTTTGCGTCTGCCTTTTCTGTAATTATCCGGGCATAGTCAACCTGTGCTCCAGAGACTGCAATGCTCAGTATACCGCCTGCGGTGGGCAGTGCGAATGACTCGAAGTAGCGGATCAGCTTTTCCTGTGCAATGCCGTTTTCCGGATCAGCAGTAAGCACGCAGGACATGCAGGCATCATCATCGCCTGTATCTTCATTATTAATTTCATAATGCTCTGCCTGATGCCATACATCTATGCCATAGCCCGACATGAGAAAGGTGAAGTATTTTCTCTCAATCGGCGTCGTATGGGCCGGACAGTGGCGTTGCAGCAAGCCGTGCAGCGAAGGTATGTAAAATCCAGCATCGATTTTTTTGCAGAGGGGCACCCGCAGGGCGAAGCTGTAGAGCCTGCACCCCAGACAGGTTGAGGTGAAACCGAAGCGTTGCACGAGTTGCCTCTCATGCACCGTGCGCAGCGCCTTCCAGAGCACTGGTGAGCCAAGCACAATGGGCTCGGCGACATAAATGTTTAAATTTTTTTCGAAGGTTTTTTTGAGGTCTGCCGCCACTTGTGCGAGCTTCGACCAGTCGCCGTATTCTGTGCCGGTATAGGAGAATGTGGGCAGCAGGCCATCGGGCTTATAGTGTTTCAGGATCTCACTCAGAGCATGGATATCTGCCGGCCCTGCGATTTCGGCAACGGCAAGCCGGGGTATTTGCCGTAACTGGGCGACTGTCTGCTCGTCGAGCACCTCAGCAGGCAGGGCGGCGAAGATATCGGGTTTATCGGCAAGAATTTTAAGGTGCTTTTTTTTTCGGAACATGTCAGAGCCTTTCTGCCGGGAATGCCTGCACCTGTCCTATAGTGTCAAGCCCCAGAAGCGCCATGATGAGACGGTCGATGCCAACGGCAATGCCGCCGCAGGCCGGAAGTCCCAGCCGGAGCGCTTCCATGAATCCAATATCTGCAGGGTAGGGCTGCTTTCCCATGGCTGTGCGGGATGCATGTGCATGTTCAAACCGGCGGACATGCTCATCATAATCCAGAAGTTCGCTATAGGCATTGCCGATTTCAAGGCCGTTAATAAAGAGCTCGAACCGCTCGCAGATCAGCGGATCGTCACGGCCTATTTGTGCAAGGGCTGCAAGGGGCGCAGGAAAATCCATGAGAAAAAATGCACCCAGCCCGGCAAGGGCGGGCTCTATTTTTTCAGCCCAGTCGCGAAAATAACGGTCTTCATCCCAGGAGGCGGCGGGGTTCCAGCCGGCATGGTTTTCATACAGCTCTGCAACGGTCATGCGCGCAAACGGAAAGCTTAATGCTGTGCACCGCGGTCCCAGCGTTTCAGCCAGTTGCCGCACAAGCTGCTCGGTTTCTTCCATAATGCCACGGTAATCCGTGCCTGTGCGATACCATTCAAGCATGGTAAACTCGGCGCTATGATGCCTGCCCGCTTCCTCAGCCCGGAATGCGTGGCCTATCTGGTAGATGCGCTCAAGGTTTAAGCGCAAGAGCCTTTTCATGTGAAATTCCGGAGACGTCGACAGGAAAAGAGATGCCCCTGCGGGAAAGGCATCTATGTAGATGTCTATGCAGGGGCATGGTACCCTGAGTGGCGTTTCGACCTCGGTATAGCCCCGTGTGTCGAAAAACAGGCGTATGGCCTGTATAATGGTATGTCTGAGACGCAGTGTGGTGGTGAAATCGTCGGGGAATATGGTGCGCACGGAGGGCTGCCCACTCATTTTTTTACCCGCTCCACATATGATCCGGTGCGCGTGTCGATGACTACCCACTCTTCATTGTTCACGAAAAGGGGCACATTGACCGTATAGCCCGTTGAGAGTGTAGCCGGCTTGGTTGCGCCGCTGACCGTGTCGCCTTTGGTGGCCGGTTCGGTTTCAATGATCTGGAGATTTACGAAGTTGGTCACTTCGACGCTGATGGGCCGTTCGTTAAAGAACAGCACTTCGACATTCATATTCTCGACAAGAAAATTTTTCGCATCCCCGACATTGGCTTCCGAGAGTTCGACCTGCTCGTAGGTGGTATTGTCCATGAAGGTGTAATTTTTTCCCTGATTATAGAGGAAGACCATTTCATTTTCATCGATTCGAGCTTCATCCAACTTTTCCCCCGATTTATAGGTGCGCTCGATTACATTGCCGGTAATCAGGTTTTTCATTTTTGTGCGGGTAAATGGCTGGCCTTTGCCGGGCTTGACGAACTGAAAGTCTACAACGATCCACGGATCGCCTTCAATGAGGAGTTTCAGATTTTTTCTGATGGCGGTCGTGTCTATCATGGTGGTGCTCCTTAATGTCTGATGTTTATATGGACTAATTATGAGTTTAAATTAAACATAATAGCAGAACTGGTTGCGATTTTCAACAGTTCTTACTGTCTTGCATGCACGGCTGCAGACACCAGGCCGCAGTTGAGTCTTTGGAGGTTAAAACTGCAAGGAGCTTTCAATGATTCTCTGTCAGCCATGCCCTTTCAGCAATCGCTGAAAGGCAAGAACCTGTAAGTAGTGTCTGAACGAAAAATGCTGGTTGATGGGTGTTCTAAGCCATCGAGATATATTGGCTCACTGAAGGCTGCACTATATTTTGACCAAAGAATTAATAAATACATATTCCCGAAGCCGGCTCTTGACGCAACCATTTATCCTGTGTGCCGCTTTGTTTAAAAAAGTTATTCTACCGGCTCAATGGCGCCGTTGGGGCATGCCGGTATGCAGATGCCGTCGCCGTCGCATTTTGCCTGATCAATTACGGCCTTGCCGTTCTCCAGGCGTATGGCTTTCCGGGGGCAGGTTTTGATGCATTCAAGAGATCCCCTGCATTTTGTCTGATCGATGATTATTTTCATAGGCAGTCCTTTGGAGGTGTTAAGGCGTATTGCGCCAGATATCGTTGAAAAGAGCCTTCATTGTTTTCGCTACATACGGCGAGGTAACTTCGAAAGCCTTCCGTCCATTTGACTCGGAAAAGAAGATGACCGTATCGTCATAGATCATGAACGATGTATCCATAGGCATTTCCGGGCGCAAAAAGCGCGTTTCCCGATTTTCGCCGGCATCGCGTTTTTTGTAATCCTGTAACTCGGGCATGTCGGGTATGAGCATCTGCAAAGCGATGCCGCGACTGGCGCGCGTTGGTATATAGAAGCCGCGGTCAAACTCTTCATCAAACACGGCGGCAAGGTTCTCAACTGCGCCGCAGTAATAAATTTTCTTTTCAGTTGTGTCGAGGCTCATTACGGCAAGTTTTCGGAATTCTTCAAAACTGCTGTAGGTTTTGACCGCAGGGGCGCTGCTGCAAGGGGGCATGGAGGTCATTTCAGTTCCTTTTAGAAAGCGTTGACAGTCTTCATCGTTAGCCGGGAATAAAACGGACACTTTCCTGCCGGAAGCAGTGGGCAAAGTGCCTGTCACCTTAATGTAATGTATAACTCAAAAGCGCCTTATTTGCAATCACCGACGGTGGCTACGGGCATGCTTGACAAAAAAAAAATAACTAATTATAGTGTTGGAAACTTTAAATCGTTTAGGAAGATCATTCTATGAGAAACAAAATTATCCTTGTGGCGCTTTTGTGTTTGCTTATCCCCTCAGTGCAGACAGTATGCGCACAGCCCTATGCCCCTTCCTCTATAAAACCCCAGGCTGTTTCAAAGCCCGTATCCTCCCCCTTTGATGCGCAGCGCTTTCAGGGCAAGACAGTAATAATTCTTACCTACTCCATCGACAATCCCCGCGCAGGTGAGGCCGTTGGGTTTTTGCAGGATATGTACCTGATCAGAGGAGAATATAATTTTGAGGTTATGGGCATCAATATCAATGACAACCGCACCGACGAAGTGCTGAAATTTAATCAGCAGAATGGGGCAATGTTTCCTCTCTTGATTCAGAATAAGGCAGAAGCCACTAAAAACTTGAATCTTATAGGAGACCTTTCCCTTGATATCTTCAACAAGAAGGGCGAACTCATGTCCAGCGTGACTGTTGCAAGCATAGCTCAGCAGAAAAACCTCAGGCAGGCGCTAAAAGTCTATATCAACCGGTTTATCAAGATGGGTTTTATACCTGCAGACGAGCCCGTACTTGGCGCCATGCCGCCAGTGCCTTTTTTCGAGGCCATGGCAATGGACAATACGACGATTAACATTAAGCAGTTCTATGAAAAGAATCCCGTTGTATTGGTGTTCTTCTCTCCCATGTGCTCCCACTGCCGTGAGGAGCTTGCATTTCTCAACGGACTGCTGGCCGGGACGGAATTCAAAGACAGGTTTTCTATTGTTGCCGTAAGCCGACATAACCAGACGGTGACAGAACAATTCATAAAAGAGCAAAAAATTGCCTTTCCGGTGTTACTTGACAAGGGCAATAGTATTTCTTCTTTATTTCCGTCTTTTGTAGGTGTTGTGCCGGTTGGTTATATCATTGACCGCTCGGGCAACATTGTTTCCAGACATACCGGCTTTTCAGAGCGGATGCGGGATATCTATGTCATGGAGTTGCGCAAACTGTGCAGCCTGCCCAATAAGCCCCTTTTGGAACCAAAAAAATATTCGGGGCAGGAGCGCTGCCAGGTGTGTCATGAGAAAGAACATATGCAGTGGAGCCTCACCGGACATCCTTATGCATTTAAATCAGTGCAGCGCAAAGGCAAGGAGGATGATCCTGCCTGCGTGAACTGTCATGTGACGGGATGGGGGAAGCCCGGCGGTTTTGTTATTGATGATAAAAATGATGCATGGATTCTTGAAGGCGTTCAGTGTGAATCATGCCATGGCCCGGGTTATGAGGCATGTTCGGCTTTTACCGGCATAAAAGCGAAAAAGAAAACCACTGAACAGTGGAAGGTCCTGTGTTTGTCTTGCCATACAGAAAAGGAATCTCTTAATTTCAACTTTTCGCGCCGATTTCCCAAAATACTGCATAGCAATGCCCCGAATCTTGCAACTATGAGCCGCGAGCAGCGCATCAAACTGCTGAGCGAGCATAAGCCCAAAAGCGATCTTTTTAGTAATCCGGCATCCTATAAGGGTTCGCAGTCATGCAAAAAGTGCCATGAACTGGAGTATGCGCAGTGGTCAACAACAGCGCATGCCGCTGTCGGGCAATCGCCAGAGGCAATAGCAGCTATGCCGGATAAAAAATATCGTTTTACCACAGGTTCGGGCAGCCCCGGCGGAGGCATGCTGGGTGTTCAGTGTGAGGCATGCCACGGTCCTGGTGAGAGGCATATAAAAGAGCCCAAGAAGAAGGGGCAGAATTATATTGTCGGCCTTGGGGGCTCATGCGACAACTGCGTTGTTGAGCAGATATGCCGAACCTGCCACGGACCCGATGATGATCCGAATTTTAAGTTTGAAAAATACAGAGAAACAATACGGCACAAGCCAAAGCAGTAAAGAAAAGGTACAGCAGGGCGTCAGCGGCGGCTGACCTCCTGTATGGCAGAAGCAGCCAGATATTGCATACACAAAGCCGGTCTTTATTGACCGGCTTTTTTGCTGTTAATATGAAAGGCGAGCAGCTTGTAGCACCGGCAGGCTGCCACTGATAGCGATGTATTTACGAGTCATGTCTGATGGGGTTCTGTGAACCCCTTGTTATTGCTCCGGCACGAGGTTTATGAGGGTTACTTCATTGCTTGACCCGATGCGCATGGGAGGGCCCCAGGTGCCTGTGCCGGGCGAAACGTAGAGGTGCATGCCGTTTATGGTATAGAGACCCTTTACCTGTGGGTAGAGCAGTTTTGCAAATAGCGTAAAGGGAAATAACTGTCCGTTGTGCGTATGGCCCGAGAGCTGTAGATTAATGCCTGCTTTGACGGCCTCATCAATGCCCACAGGCACATGGTACATCAGTATCGATGGCCTGGCGCGGTCAATGGGCAGGGTGCCCACAACAGAATTGCTTTTTTCACCATCGCGCAGGGGCGCGTCAACCCCCACGATCTGAACGCCCCTGAAATCAGCTATGCGGTTTCGAAGCATTTCAACTCCCGCGTCCGGAAGGATGGACTGTATTTTTTCCATATCGTCATACCGCTCGTGATTGCCGATGACAAAATATGTTTTCGCCATAAGTTTTGTCAGGGGCTCAATGGTCTGCCTGTTGACGGGCCCGATGCCGTCGAACAGATCACCTGTTATAAGAACAAGGTCGGGGCCAAGGGCATTTGTTTTATCAACAATGCGGGTGAGAAAACCGGAATTGTGAATAGTGCCGACATGAATATCGGAAAGCTGCACGATTTTGAGAGGATTTTCAAGGCCCTGCATGGGTATGTCGACCGTATTTACGGTTATGAAAAGTGCGTTTATGATGCCGTACAGTGAAAGCAGAACGGCGATGCCCGTCATCAGGAGTGCTGCTGTTTTCGGCTGCAGCGGAATAAAGAAGCGGAAGACTTCATAGACAAGCAGAATGCTTAACAGCAGAAACACCATGCCCAGCCAGATTGAAGCAGCGTCGTAGAGGAGCATGGAGAACGTGGTGGGGTTGAATTTTTCCAGCAGGCTGAATGCGGGAAAGGTCAGAGCCACAAGCGTGCAAGCACCCACGAGCATCCAGGTGTTCTGGCAGCCGAGCAGCCTTCCCAGACGCAGCCCGACATACAGATGCATGCCCCACAGAACGGCGAAAAAGACGGAATAGAAAGCTATATACTGCAGTGTGCGACTCATGGATATCCCCTGTGCGATGATCTGCCGGTGGTATTGTCCGGCTGTTTATGATAGATATGTATATCACATCTTCGGCATGCGGGCTACCCGTTGCCCTGCGGCTGATCACAGGCTACATGAGGACAGGGATGACACAAACAGGGCTGCGAGCGCGAACTTTTTTTGATGCCATGAACGCCCGGGATTTTGCTGATCTGGAGGGGCATATTTGCACAGAGGTCATATTCGATTTCCCGGGCGCCGGCGCTATCGACGGGTCCAGGCGGATGCTTGTTTTTCTGAAGCTGCTTTTTCGAAAATACGGGCGGCTTGTGTTCACGGTAGAAGAAGTGCTGGCGGATGATGAGCGGGCCTGTGTTGTATGGACCAATGAGGGCCGGACGGCAGAAGGTGAGCCATACAGCAACCGCGGCATGACGTTCATGCGCTTTTCAGGCGGCCGCATTGTCTGGCTGAGCGATTATTTCAAGGACACGTCATTCACCAAGGGGACCTGAGGACTTTCGTTTATGAACGTTCTTGCTTTTAATGGAAGCCCCCGCAGAAAGGGCAATACGTCTGTCCTGCTGGCGGAGCTGCTGCGCGGCGTGCGCGACAGCGGCGGTGAGGCCCGTGAGCTTGTCGCCCAGGACCTGAGCCTTAAATACTGCTCGGGATGCCTGCGCTGCAATATTCTCAGGCGCTGCGCTCTGCGGGGCGATGACTGGCCGTCTCTGAGCCAGCAGATTCAGAAGGCCGATGCCCTGGTTTTTGCATCCCCGGTCTATTTCCATCATCTGAGCGCTCCGCTCAAAAAAATCATTGACCGTTTCCGTTCATTTATTCATGTGCAGATTACTCCCGAGAGCATTCGGCATAAGCCGTGG
>CAIWCT010000431.1 GCA_903911225.1 uncultured delta proteobacterium | reverse complement strand
CAACCTCCGCGGGGGGGGGAGAGGATTAGAGGTGAGGGGGCATTTTATATCACCCCTCATCCCGACCTTCTCCCGCAAGGGGAGAAGGAGCTCTTGATTCATATGTATTGGGGGTAAACCCCTCCCCTACGTTTGGAAAATATTAAAATTTTACCCCCCCCTTATGAAAGCTGTCATGAACACAGGCATCAACTGGAGCAGCATTGAAAAAGAAGCGGCGGATATCCTGGTGCGCTATCTGCAAATTAATACAACCAATCCTCCCGGCAATGAAACCGCAGGGGCGGTTTTCCTTAAAAGTTTGCTTGAGCGCGAGGGCATCGCCTGCGAGGTCATTGAGTCAAAGCCCGGCCGGGGCAGCGTCATCACGGGCCTTAAGGCCTCAGGCTCTACGGCCGATGTGCTGCTGCTGCACCATATCGATGTCGTGCCGGCAGAGACCGACAAGTGGCTGCATCCGCCTTTTTCCGGCGCTGTTATCGATGGCGATATCTGGGGCCGCGGCGCCGTGGACTGCAAGTCGCTTGGCGTCATGGAACTTATGACAATGGCGCTTTTGAAGCGGCAGGGCTTTGAGCCTGAAAAGAAATTAATCTATGCAGCCACCGCAGACGAGGAGATTGGCGGCGCCTGGGGCGTGCAGTGGCTTTTGAAGCACCATCCCGGCAAGCTGCGCACGCGCTATATCATCAATGAAGGGGTGGGCATGGGGTTTTCAAACAGCAACGGCACCATGTACCTGTGCCAGGTTGCAGAAAAAGCAGCCTGCTGGACGCGGATCACCTTCAGGGGCAGGCCGGGCCATGCTTCGGTGCCCCATGATGATAACTGCGTTGTTCATATGGCGCGTGCCGTTCAGGCTCTTGCCGATCATGGGTTTCCGGTTAAAATCACAGCTCCTGTTGAGAAGTTTCTTCGCGGTTTTGCAGGCATGCAGCAGTTTATGCCGGAAAAAGAATGCCTGGGGCTTCTTGATCCGGTCCGCTGCGAGGCAGTGCTGGAGCGCATTGCCGAGCCCGCGCTGCGGCGCATTATTGCGGCGCTGGTAAAAAATACGGCTGTGCCCACGCTGATTGCCGCCGGCAGCAAGACCAATGTCATTCCCGGGGAATGCTACTGCGAAGTCGACTGCCGCATCCTGCCCGGAGAAATGCCTGAGGGATTTAAAATTACACTTGCCAAAATTCTTGACGCCCATGGCTGCGGCGACTACACAATTGAAATGTCGGGCTCTATTGCTTCCGAGTCGCCCTGCGACACCGACTTTTACCGCGTGCTGGAGCAAAGCTTTATTCGCCATGATCCCACAGCACGCATGCTTCCCTACATGTCTCCCGGCGCGACAGACTCGCGGTTTTTCCGGCAGCTTGGCATACCCTGCTACGGCGTGCAGATGGAGCCTTCCCTTGACGCCATCGACCGTATTCACGGCCACAACGAGCGCACCAGCATCAAGCAGCTCACCTTCGGCATCAAGGTGCTCTATGACGCGCTCAAAACTTTCTGTTTTGACAACAGGGCTTAAGGCTGGCCTGATGGAATAAAGAATTTTCAGTAAGGGCAGACCTGCGTGTCTGCCCTGGGTTTATAAGCAGAAAAGGCAAAGTTGGCAGATAATATGAAACGGGCTGGTCATGGGGTATAATAAGTTATACCCCTAACCCATT
>CAIWCT010000430.1 GCA_903911225.1 uncultured delta proteobacterium | reverse complement strand
TGTGCTGAAAAATGCGGCTATCCCGTGGTGATGAAAATCGTCTCCAAGGACATCATCCACAAGAGCGATGCCGGCGGCGTAGCGCTTAACCTGGATGATCGCGATGAAATCATCGACGCCTATCAGGCAATCATGCAGAGCTGCAAGGCCTATAAGCCGGATGCCAAAATTGAGGGCGTCGAGATCGCACAGATGCTGAAGAAAGACGTTGAGACAATCATCGGCGCGCGCCGCGACAACACCTTCGGGCCCATCATCATGTTCGGTCTCGGGGGCATTTATGTTGAAGTTATGAAGGATGTTGCTTTTCGGGCCCTGCCCATCAGCCGCCGAGAGATCATGAATATGATCAAGGAAACGCGCTCCTACCCGCTGCTGCTCGGCGCGCGCGGCGAGGACCCGAAGGACATGGACAGCCTGGTGGCCATTATTATAAAGCTGGGCGCCCTCATCAGCAAATGCACAATTATTGCTGATATTGAAATCAACCCGCTCATGGTCTATGAGCAGGGTGAGGGATCAAAGGCTGTCGACGTGCGGATACTGCTTGCAAAGGAAGCCGCAAAGCAATAATGCATCAACCAGTGAAACCAGGCATGTTCCAGGCTAAGAGAAAAGCACGATACCCGGCCGCCGGAGCAGAAGGGATCATGCTTCACATTGATGAGAGGAGAGACACATGAATACTTTGATTGTTGCATCACTTCGAAGCAGTACCGGAAAAACCAGTTGTATCGTCGGCCTGACCGAGGCACTGCAGAAAAAAGTCGGCTATATGAAGCCCTTCGGCGACCGGCTTCTGTACAGCAAGAAACGTTTGTGGGATTATGACGCAGCGCTCATGACGGGCCTCTACGCCTTGAAGGAGCATCCCGATGACATGAGCCTCGGCTTCGACCACTCCAAGCTCCGCTTCATGTACACCCAGGAGTCCATCAAGGACAAGGTGTTTGATCTTGCCCAGACCATCGGAGTTGGCAGGGACCTGCTGATCGTCGAGGCTGGCAAGTCGATTTCCTATGGCACTTCAGTGCATCTTGATGCCCTTTCTCTTGCCCGCTATCTGAATGGCAAGGTCCTGTTCGTCATCAGCGGCGACGATGACACGATTCTTGACGATATCATGTTCGTGAAGCGCAGTGTCGACATGAAAGAGATCAAGGTCGCCGGCATTATCGTCAATAAAGTCCACAATGTTGATGAATTTAAAGAAACCTACCTGCCTGAAATCAAACAAGCCGGCCTGAATGTGCTTGGCGTGCTGCCGTATCAGAGCGAGCTGACGTATTTTTCACTTCGGTTCCTTGCCGACAAACTTTTTGCCAAGGTCTTAACCGCTGAGGCCAATCTTGGCCGCAGGGTAAAAAACATTTTCATCGGCGCTATGTCGGGCAATGTGGCCGCGCAAAAGCCTCTTTTTAAAAAAGAGGACAAGCTGATCATAACGGGCGGCGACCGCAGCGACATGATTCTTGCCGCTCTCAATCACGATGCTGCGGGCATCATCCTTACCAATAACATACTTCCCCCTGCCAACATTATCGCCAGGGCTGAAGAGAGCGGCACTCCCATGCTGCTCGTCACGCCCGATACGTTTCAGGTGGTCCGTCAGATCGACCGCCTGGAGCCGCTGCTGACCCGGGATGCGGCAGACAAAGTCGAACTGCTGAAAAACATTGTGAAAGCCAATGTGGATATTGACGGGCTGATGGCCTAAGCTGCCGGTTCTTTAACAAAAAGGCCCAGCGCGTGTCATTGCGGGGAGCTTTTTACTAGGCCATCAATATTAATTTTTAATATGCAAAGGCATAATGGAGGTCGGGGTTCAGGAGGTCGGAGATCGGAAGTCGGAATTGTTTATTGTTGATGGTTGATCGTTTATCGTTTTAAACGACCAACAACCAACGACCAACGAGTCAGGGGAATAAAGCCCTGGAGAATGCAGGGACGTACGGTTTTTTAAGAAAAGGCAGGGCCGGTCAGTCTTTTTTGCCGTTATTGATTTTTTCAACTAT
>CAIWCT010000429.1 GCA_903911225.1 uncultured delta proteobacterium | reverse complement strand
CTAGCAGGCATTTTTACCTTTGGGTGCGAAATGCTCTTTGAACGGTAAGAATTGAGCAGCGTAGAGTGTGTATTTATCCATTATTCAACCTCCTGCATGCTGACGGCGCCGAACCAGCACTCGCGATGACAGATGCCGCATCCCTTGCACAGCTTGATATCCGCATCAAAATAGCCATCATCCTGACGGCTGATGGCTGCGTCGGGGCAGTAGATATAGCACAGTGCGCAACGCACGCACAATGACTTGTCCCATACAGGGGCCATCTGCGGTTTGGTCCCTGGCGCGTATGGCTGCGCTTTGCCGGCTTCCAGCAATTGACAGCCCACTTTTTCCTGCTTGAATGTTTTGCTGATCAACGTTGGGTCTCCTTTGCGATTTTATTTGAAATTGAACAAATTTATAGTTGATGAAAATGCCATGCCCAGTTATATATATTTAAATTACGAGCTTATATTTTACCATCTTAATTGTCAAGCCATTTTTGGCTGGTTTTGCAGCTTCGGCGACCATTCTTGTTGTAGTAAATGAGCATAAAAACCATATTCGGGATGTATATCTTGTGAAGATTGTTATTGCCGGTGCCGGCGCCATGGGGTGTTTGTTTGCAGGCATGCTTGCCGAGGCTAAGCATGAGCTGTGTTTATTGGAAAAGGATGCGGGCCGGGTGAATGCGATACGCTGCTCAGGGGTCAGCATAGAGCGTGAAGGCGCTGAACTACAGGTCACCATGCCTTCTATAACCTCAAACGTTTATGATACTGGGATTGCAGATATGCTTTTACTGCTCGTGAAAGCATATGATACCGACAATGCCGTACAAGCATGTTTGCCCGTAATTGGCCCTGATACCACAGTGCTGACGCTGCAGAACGGACTGGGTAATATCGAAGCAATCAATAAATATGTGCCGCAGTCTCAGATACTTGCAGGGACTACGGCACATGGCGCGACGCTTTTGGGCAGTGGCAGGATCCGGCATGCGGGCAGGGGCGATACGGTAATCGGAGCGCTCGCGCCGGAAGGAGCCCCTCGGGCGCATGCTGTTCAGGCGGTTTTTCAGGGTTCAGGTATCCCTGCGATAGTGTCGGCAGACATTCATTCGGTTCTCTGGGGCAAGCTGCTGGTAAATGTAGGCATAAATGCATTGACTGCTATAATGGAAGTACAAAACGGCAGGATAGGGGATATTGAACATTTGCATGCCGTCATGGAAAGGGCTGTGCATGAGGGGGCTGCTGTGGCGTTCCGACTGGGAATAGCCCTGCCATATATTGACCCTGTTGCCCGCACCGCAGAAGTCTGCCGTGCAACAACAGATAATATTTCCTCGATGTTTCAGGATATCCGCTCCGGCAGGCATACCGAAATCGACAGCATCAATGGTGTTGTGGCGGCCTACGGTAAGCGTCTCGGCATTTCAACGCCGGTGAACCGTATGCTGACATGTCTGGTCAAATCCCTTGAATTTGTTGCCAAAACATGAATGCCCATCTGACAATTAGACGTTTTTCTGATTCTGAAGTTATGAGCCGTGAGGCCGCGCGGTATGTTGCCGATGTTCTTGTCTCTGCTGTTCAGCGTCAGGGCTATGCGACCCTCGTATTCTCCGGAGGCTCAACACCCCGCAGGCTGTATGAACTTCTTGCTGCCGGGCAATATGCTGCTGCAGTGCCGTGGCCCGTGGTATGCGTTTTTTGGGGTGATGAACGCTGTGTGCCGTCGGAGCATTCTGAAAGCAATTACAAAATGGCCTTTGACGCCCTGCTTTCCAATGTGCCTGTTTTGCAGGGCAATATTCACCGTATTCAAACCGAGCTTGGGTGGCAGGAGTCTGCCCGTGCATATGAAGATGAACTAAGGGCGTTTTGGGAAAATCATGGAAAAGATGCTGATTGCGAGGCAGAGCTTTTTGATATGGTGCTGCTCGGTATTGGCGCGGACGGCCACACTGCATCGCTTTTTCCCGGCAGTCCGTCTCTTGATGAAGATGACTGCTGGGTTGCGGCAGTCGAGGCGCCAATTGGCATAGGCTCAAGGAAACGCATTACCCTGACACTGCCATTACTGAACAAAGCCCGTCATGTGCTGTTTCTAGTTGGGGGGGAAGACAAAAAGAATATTGTAGACACTATAGAGAAAGATGGTGATGTCGCAGCAGAACACTATCCTGCAGCACGCATACATGCTTCAGAGCGGCTGATGGTGTTTGTGAATGAATAAGGCTGTTCAGGATTGAAGGTGGCGCCGGGGGGGGCTGTGCTTTTAGTTTTCGTCAGGATACTGCTCTCGGATGTTGCGAATATTGTCCAGTACGTTGAAAAATGCTTCAACCATTTCCGGATCGAACTGTTTACCTGCTTCCTGCTGTAAGTTTTCAAGCACTTTATCCTCATCCCAGGATTCCTTATAGCAGCGTTTTGATGACAGCGCGTCATAGACGTCGGCCACCGCCACGATGCGTCCGAAAAGGTGAATTGCCTGACCTTTTTTGGGCGTGGATATGTCGCTGGCTGAATCATTGTCTGTGCGTGAGGGGTCTGCATCAGGGACTGAGCAACTCGGATACCCCTGACCGTCCCACCGTTCATGATGTTCCAGAGCGATATAATAGGCCGCTTTATCCAGCTCGGACTGCGCATCGGCAAAGAGCTGCGCTCCGAGATTCGTGTGCTGCTTCATGCATACAATCTCATCGGCATCAAGGCGCGCAGGCTTTTTGAGAATCGTGTCGGATATGGCAACTTTTCCGACATCGTGCAGCATGGCCGCAATTCGCAGAACGTCTTTGTTCTTTTCGATTTCAGCTTGCGGCACGCCTTTTTTTGTTGCCCATTCTTCATAAATGACTGCGGCATATGCTCCCACGCGATTAACGTGAGCTCCAGTCTCTTTGGGGTCGCGCATTTCAGCCATGCGCAGCATCCTGAGAATGATCTCGCGGGTCATTTGCGCTCGTTCCAGAGCAATGGCGGCGGTGTTTGCAAAATGCATGATAAACGGTTCTTCTTCTGCTGAAAAAGATATAACATCGTTCCGATTGTTTTTTGCGTTGATGAGCTGGAGCACGCCAAGAATTTGATTTTGTGGTGTTTTTAGAGGAAATGCGAGAATGGATCGCGTTCTGTAGCCGCTTAAATCGTCGAATTTTTTATCAAATGAAAAGGGCAGGGATCCTGCGATGCTATAGGCATCGGGAATGTTGACGGTCATGCCGGTAGTGGCGACATAGCCTGCAATAGACTGGTTATCGATGG
>CAIWCT010000428.1 GCA_903911225.1 uncultured delta proteobacterium | reverse complement strand
CTTGTAGAGCGAGAGCTGCTGCCGTGCGAATTCTTCTTTGTTGTCTTTATATTTTTCCTTAAGGGCCGTCAGTTCGGGCTGAATTTTCTGCATGCCCTTCATGGATTCAAAACTTTTATGTGTAAGGGGCCAGAAGAGAATTTTGATGATAATTGTCAGCAAAATGATCGCAAGACCGTAATTGCCAAGAAAACCGTAGAAGAATTTGAGACACATAAGTAGCGGCTTTGCGATAATATCGAACCACCCGAAATCAAGTGTCTTCTCAAGCTGTGCGTTTTGTTGCGCCATGATGTCCATGTCTTTTGGGCCCATATACAGCTGCATGCGGTACTGTGCCTCCTGCCCTGGCTGGAGCGTAGTGGCTGGAAACATAAGTTGGTACACCACTATGCCATCTGGTGTTTTGCCGACTCGTACCTGTGCAGGCTTCTGATCCTGCAAAAGCAGTGCTGAAATGAAATATTTTTCCTCTATGGCAGTCCAGAGAATGTCGCCTTCAATAGGCGTTTCTTCCTTGATTTTGGCGAGATCCTGTTTAACCACCTTGTCTTTTAGCAAATAGCTGAACTGCGCCACATCGGTAGATTTGTTGCTAAAAAAACCGCTGCTTTCCTGGTTAGGAACATGGGCTTTCCATTCAATGACAGGCGTGCCTGTCCGGGGCGATACGGCATCGTTTTTCAAGGTAAGGAGCAGGCCGATTTTGTAGTCATTCTGCCTGAACGTGAACTGTTTTGAAAGTTTCAGGCCCTGCGGATCCTGCTGGGAAAATATGATGGCGCCTTCCTGTGATTTGTCGCCCAGATGCAGTGTGCTCTGGTTGACTTGCCACAGCTCTGTTCCGGAGATGGCTGAGCTTGTATCTATAAAAAGTGTGCGCAGGGGCAGTTCCTGGGCTGTGCGTGCATGGATGAGTTCCTTGTATTGCTGATCAGTGTCTGTGGGTGCTGATGACTGTTCGGGGAAGAATTTTTTCACCAGGCGCTCTGCGGCTGATGGATCGAGATATCCCTTATAATTATGCAGCAAAAAGCTTTCAGGGCCGGCAGTTGTTTGTGAAAAGCGTGTGGTGAAAAAAGTCGTATCCACGGTGATGTCATGATCGGCCACAGAAAGCGGCGTCTTAATCGGCGGTGCTAGCTGAGTACTTTCAATTTTTGTTTGAGGCTGCGCAATGACCGCCGGGGACTGCTGTTGTTGTTCGGCGACCGGTGCAGGATTTGATACGACCTTTTTTGGGGGCGGGGTAAACAGGTACTGATAGCTGAATAGTACGGCTATCGACAGCGCAACAGCCAGAAGAATTCTTTTTTCATTGTCCATGAACAGTTCCTTATATAAGGATTTATGGCATGGATTCAGCCGACAAGCTGAATCCTACAGTTTCTCTAGTTGTATCGTGTGGAAGCAGTAAAAGGTTTAGACCGGATCATAGCCCCCTGGATGAAACGGATGGCATTTGAGCAGTCGCCAGCATGTGAGTCGGCATGCTTTAAAAAAAGGATACCTTGCAAAGGCCGTTATGGCATAATTTGAGCAGGTGGGGATAAAACGGCAGTGAGAACCCAGAACGGGGGATATCAGCACCTGATAACAGCGTATAAGAAATATGGAGGCCCTGTTAATCCAGTTTTTGGGCTCTGATACAGAACAAAGTAAGTGTTTATTCATTCAAATGCAATTCAGGTTGATGAGCATCTGCAACAAACAACTGGTCGATTTCGTTAGCGATACCGATATAAAGCAGATGGTCTGCCCCTGGTTTTGCTGTAAAAACAATATCGCTCGATGATGGAAGCAATGCTTTATGCAGCCTGAAATATTCTCGAATACGGCGTTTTACATGGTTGCGCTGTACCGAGTTTCCAATCTTTTTGCCGACGGTTATCCCCAGGCGGCTCCATAGAAGGTTGTTCTTTAGGATTGCAACCTTAAAGTGCCGAGACTCTTTTCTTGCTCCTTTTTGATATATAATGATAAATTCAGCGCTTTTTTTTATTCGTTCAATGCGCTTTAAGGAGAAGTTGGACATATGTTTTTGCGTTATGCGCTCAGTATTTTTCTGCCTTTTCGACGTCTTCTTTTGATAACGTTCTGTCCTGACTTTGTGCTCATGCGCTCAAGAAAGCCATGAGTTCTTTTGCGTTTTAAGATGCTTGGTTGGAATGTCTGTTTCAAGTTCGTCTCCCTGTGTGCTTAAGTAGTGCTTTTTAATTATTGCTTTTTTTGGATCCGTAAATATTTTAGGCTTTATGGTCGTTCAGCGATTTTTGAGGGTATAAAAAAACATAATTCAACTGCATTGTCAAGGTTATTCATACTATTATAATCCGTCAGATGCTAAAAAAGCCAATAAAAAATGTGTTTGTTTGACTGAGGATTTCCTGCTGCAGTTTCTTGTATCCGTCCAGGATGCCATTATTTATTAACACATGCAACTCAACGCGAATTTGTGTTATGGTAATAAAAATTTGAGCACTTTTGGGGATATAACTAACATGGCCATCGACAAGGATACGCTGCAGCGACAAATGCGGGAGGAGCAGAAGCGACGCAAGCGGGAACAGGTTATTATTTTTATTGCAATACCTGTTGTGCTCGCGCTGACATCGCTTTTGCTGTATGTAACCGGTCGCACCGGCGAGGCTTTGGTGCCCCAGAATATTCTTGTATTCAGTCTTATAAATCTTAACGCCATTTTGCTTCTTCTGCTACTTTTTCTCGTGGTTCGCAATATTGTTAAACTTTTTTTTGAGCGAAGGCGCGGCATTCTCGGCTCAAAGCTGCGTACAAAACTTGTTATAGCTTTTGTTGGTTTGTCGCTGGTGCCTACCATGCTTCTGTTCTGGGTATCCATCAGCTTTATAACCAATACGATTGAAAACTGGTTCAGCTTTAAAGTGGAGAATTCTCTTGAAGAGTCCCTGAATGTTGTAGATGCATATTATCGGAATTCATCTGCAAAAGCGCTACATTATTCCCGACAGATCGCAGGCCGTATCGCAGACAAGAAACTGCTCCTGGAGCGCGCATCAGAGTCATTATGGACCCTTGTTGCTGAAAAACAGTCCGAATACGACCTTGGCGTGGTCGAAATATTTTCAGTGAATGGTGAGTTGCTGGTCAAGGTTGCACGTGCCGATGTGCCGGATAAGGATTTTATCGGCTCTGATAGGGCGCTTGTGCAGCTGGCGCTTGAAGGCAAGGAGGTTACCCGCATTCAGCCTGCGGACGACGGTGATATCATTCGAGGCGTTGTTCCTATGCGGGCTATTGGTGGCAAGCAGGAGATAATTGGCGCCGTAATTGTGAATTTTTATAATCCCAAGAGCCTTGTCATCAAAATGGACGAGATCAACCGGGCTTATCAGGAATATAAACAGCTTAAAATATCCAAAGGCCCCATCAAGGGTATTTATATTATTTTGCTGTCTGCTGTGACGCTGCTCATTATTTTTTCTGCAACGTGGTTTGGATTTCATCTTTCAAAGGTGATATCCGTACCCATCAGCTCATTGGCAACTGCGACAGAACAGATAGCTCAGGGGAATCTGGATGTTGAGATAGAGCCGTCGTCTGATGACGAGATCGGCAGCTTGATAAATTCATTTAATAAAATGACCCATGATCTCAAAGCAAGCACTCAGCAGGTTGAATCAACGACCAGCAATCTGCGGGAAACCATTCGGGAGCTTGAGCACCGGCGGCTGTACATGGAGATTTTGCTTGATAATGTTGCCTCGGTTGTTGTTTCAACAGATCAGGACGGTGTTATAACTGCATTCAATAATTCAGCGGAACGAATGTTCAATACCACCTTTGCGCAGGCCGTTAACCGCTCATACAGTGATGTTTTTGCTCATGAAGAGCTTGCGCCGCTGCGAGATTTTATAAGCGAGATTATTTTCAACAGGCTTCGATCTGTAGAGCAGCAGATAGCATTGTCGCTTGCCGACCGGATGGTGTTTTTGTACGTGCGTTCAAATATGTTTTTTGACGCCGATGGCACAAGCATGGGGCTTGTTCTGGTGGCTGAAGACCTTACGCAGCTGCAGCAGGCGCAGCGGGCATTTGCCTGGAAAGAGGTTGCACGCAGGATAGCCCATGAGGTGAAGAACCCGCTCACCCCGATCAAGCTTTCAGCGCAGCGGCTGAAGAAGAAGTTTCAGCCGCAGATCAAGGTCGATGCGGAAGTTTTTGATGAATGCACAACGGTTATCATCAATCAGGTCGATGAGCTCAAGACCATGGTCAATGAGTTTTCAAGTTTTGCCCGTATGCCCGCAACAAATCCCCTGCCCAATGAGCTTAACGAGGTGGTTGATGAGACCCTTAAATTGTACCGCGAAGCACACAAAACCATTGTGTTTAGTGCAGTGAGCGAAATGGAGCAGATTCGGTTTAATTTTGACCGGGACCAGATCAAGCGAGTGCTTATCAATCTGCTTGACAATGCGGTCCACTCCATGGAAAATGGCGGGACGGTAACGGTCAAGACAGCATACAATAAGGCCCTTGACGTGGTAATCATCGAGGTTGCGGACACCGGCTGCGGCATCCCGCCTTCGCTTAAAACCAAAATTTTTGATCCTTATTTTTCCACAAAACAGGCCGGAACCGGCCTGGGACTGGCTATCGTCAATACGATTGTATCAGACCACAATGGGTTTATTCGCGTGCGCGACAATCATCCCAAAGGCGCCTGTTTCATCATTCAGCTGCCGGTTTCGCCGGTCATAAGTTTCAGAAGGGAAACATATAATGAAAAACTTAGCAATACTGCTGGTTGACGACGAACCTTCAATTGTAAATTCTCTTCGCGGCAGTCTTGAGGATGAGGGGCATATTCTGCTAACGGCTTCAGACGGCAATCGTGCCCTTGAAATCGTAAAATCTCATCCCGTGGATATAATTTTTCTTGATATCTGGCTTCCCGGTATGGATGGCATTCAAACTTTAAAGGCTGTTAAGGATTTCGACAGTTCTATAGACGTTGTCATGATGACCGGTCACGGCACTGTTAATACAGCTGTTCAGGCCGTGAAGCATGGGGCATTTGATTTTCTTGAAAAGCCTTTTTCTCTTGATGCCGTCATTGATATCATCAAGAAAATAAAGGAAAAGCAGCAGATGACCGGTAAAGGATCACCCGGATTGAAAGCCACCGATAGCCGTGATGAGCTGCCTGCTTTATCCGGAAACAGTCTTGCTATTGTTAAGGTGATGGAGGAGATCAAATGTGCTGCTGCCGGTAAGGGACATGTTCTGCTTTTGGGTGAAACAGGGACGGGCAAAGAGCATGCTGCACAGCTTATTCACGCGGGTGCTGGATTTAAGAAAAAAACATTTGCAAAAATTAATTGTGCTTTTTTGACGCAGGAGGAACTTTCGGCGAAATTGTTTGGCGATATTCAACACGGCAAAAATGGTCTGCTGGCAGCAGAGGGGGCGGGAGTGCTCTTTCTGCAGGCACTTGATACGCTATCGCCTGACATGCAAAAGCGGCTTGCCGAGCAGCTTAGCCAAATGCCGCATAAAGAAGGATCTTTGCGGGTTGTCGGTGCTACAATCAAGACAGGCCATGAGAGTGCTCTGCAAAATGTACTTATAAAGAGTTTTCAGCAAACCATACTTCTTCCGCCCTTACGAGAGCGTCGCAGCGACATACCGGCTATGCTCAACGCTTTTCTCGGCCAGTTTAGCAAGGAATACGGTTTCAGGGAAAAACAGTTCGATGACGAGTCCCTTGAGTTGCTGGTGAATTATGACTGGCCGGGAAATGTAAAGGAACTGAAGAATCTTACTGAAAAAATTGCTGTATCGGTGCCGACAAAAGCTATTTCAGTGCAGGACATTCCTTCTTCGCTTCGCGAAGAAGCACAGCACACAACCTCTCGGTATTACGAACAGTTTCCAAGTATGACAGATGCGGAAGCTGCATGGCGTAAAAATTATCTCTTGTATCATTTGCGCAAAAATGATCGAAATGTTGCTAAAACTGCGGGTGAAATACACGTCAGAGAGAAAGAGCTGAAAAAATTAATAAAAGAGTACGGCATTGCTCTTGCGAAAGAAAACCCGTCAGGTAAACGATTGCAGAGAACCCTTAAGCGAGCCATGGTTGTGAGCGGACAAGGACTGCATTCGGGAGATAAGACAGGCCTTATTCTAACCCCATTGCCTCCCGGCAGCGGTATAATATTTGGAAATATTTCAAGCGATGATACTATTCCAGCGTCAATCGATTATGTGGTGTCCACCGACTATTCAACATGCTTGCAGAACACTAACTCCACAGCACGCACGATTGAGCATTGCCTTGCAACGCTGCATGCCTATCGCATCACAAATCTCATGATCAAGATCAATAATGAAGTGCCTATCATGGACGGCTCTGCCGTTGATTTTTGTAAGATGATAGAGGATGCGGGCATTGAAGAGCAGGATGCTTCTGCGTATGATATCGTCCTTACCGAAAAATTTGTTTTGGGTGACGTCAATGGCGCTAAAAAATATATGATAGTCGAGCCGGCGGAGCAATTCTCAATTCATTATAAGCTGCAGTATCCTAAGCCGGTCGGACGGCAGGAATACACTTTTGTCATGCACGACGAGGAATCCTTCAAGAAGGAGATAGCTCCGGCCCGCACATTCGGCTTTTTGCGGGATATTGAGGCCCTTCAAGAGCGGGGGTTGGCTAGCGGCGGTAAGCTTAATAATTTTATTCTTATTGATAATGAAAAGATTGTAAATACTGAGCTTCGGTTTCCCGATGAATTCGTGCGCCACAAGATTTTAGACATGATTGGAGATTTTTATTTGCTGGGCCGCCCCATCCGCGCACGGATTACTGCAAATATGACAGGGCATACCGACAATACAACTTTAGTGCGTATGATTCGTGACAGGATGCATCTTTGATGTTAATTTGCAGAGATGCCTGGCGGAGCATCTCTGTGTTTGTTTCTTGCAAAGTATCATAACCTCTCAATACAGAGCACGCCATGAATAGTGCAATCCCGGATTTATTGAACAGCCAGGCTTTGTCTCAAGGCTCCATCCCCCACCGTGATTCTGAACAGATGAGCTCAGGTCGGACCCGGCTCTATCTTGTGCGGCATGGCGAGCTTGTCACATCGCATGAATGGCGTTATGTGGGGCATATGGATGTGGCTCTTAATGATAAAGGCCGAGCCCAGATTGCGCGGCTTGCCCGAAGGCTGAGTATGGAAAAAATAGATACGCTGCTGTCAAGCGACCTCATGCGTACGGTTGAGTCTGCCTGGATCATCGGCAGAGCTATCGGGCTTGAGCCGGCAGCGGAGCCTGCTTTTAGGGAGATACATCTTGGACGTTGGGAGGGCTTTACCCGCGAGGAGATTATTGAACGTTTTCCGCAGGAGTTTGATCTTCGATCATTGGACATAGCAGGCTACAGGATACAGGGAGGAGAAAGCTTTGCCGATATGCGCGATCGTGTACTACCTAAGCTTACAGCCTTCCTTGAGCAGTACCGGGGCAACAATATACTGCTTGTGGCCCATGGCGGTGTGAACCGTGTTATTCTTTGTCATGCACTGGGCCTTGATCTGAAAATGGTTCCCCGTATTGATCAGGCCTATGGATGTTTGAATATTATAGATTTTTTTAATGGCGTGCCAGTCGTGCGCCTTATGAATGAAACGCCGTTTGATTGACTCCGGTCGTTCTGTCATGTAATACCGGGGTAATACTGCCGGTGCTTTTAGAAGTTTTCTGGACATTGTATGGAACAGGCCCTTTATATCCATAGCACTGATCAACTGTATTACCTTAGCGAAGATTTTACACGGCTCTATTTTGGAGCAGAATTTTGCGAGCGCCTGATACCGTCTCGGCCCGAACTGGAAACGGTACTGCGCATTGTCCGCGAAAGAGACCTTGACTTCACCTGGATGACGCCGTTTGTTACCAACAGAGGGCTTGGCCGGCTTGAAGAACTTCTGCCGGTGCTTGCGCAGACTTGTCCTGATGCTGAAGTGGTTGTCAATGACTGGGGGGTTCTTCAACTGCTGCGCAGCGAGTATCCTCAGCTTAAGCCCGTTCTTGGGCGACTGCTCAACAAGAGCAAGCGTGGGCCCCGCATTATGAATATTTTTAATCAAATACCCCCCTCGACACAGGACTATTTTCAGGGCTGCAATCTCGATGTTCCTTCAGCCGTGCGCTTTCTGAAGCAACAGGGCATCAGCCGTGTCGAGTTTGACAATCTTTTGCAGGGGCTGAAACTTGAGGGCACGGACGGGAGCATCCGCAAATCATTGTATTTGCCGTTTGCTTTTGTTTCAGCAACCCGTTTTTGTTTGACTGCAAACTGCGATGACCCTGAAAAAATGGATTCTATCGGCGTTTTCCCTTGCGGAAAAGAGTGCCTGAATTACAGTTTTAACCTGTATAATCCCGTGATGACACTACCGCTTATCAGGCGAGGCAATACAGTTTTTTTTACAAATGAATCCATCCCCGACGTTGTTACCGGGCAGCAGGTTGACCGGATTGTTATACAGCCGGAGCTGCCGGTCTGAGTATGAAAGAAATGAAGATACTATCTCCACTTGACAGCATCGAAGAAGTCGATGAACTTGCGAAGGCCGGTGCAGGTGAATTTTTTTGCGGGGTCTTAGAGGATAGCTGGTATGAGAAATATCCGGTTATTTCCATAAACCGGCGGCCTGCCGGCAAAGGGCATTTTCGGCGTTTTGAGGATTTGAAAGAGGCTGTCAGCCGGGCTCATGCCCGGGATATCCCGGTATACTTTACGGTCAATGAGCATTACTATACGAACGCGCAATACGATCTTATCAAGTGGTATCTTGATGGGGCGGTAGATTCAGGGATAGATGCTTTTATCCTTACTGATTTTGGGCTTATGCAGTTTATAAAAGAGCAGGGCTATCCTGCTGCGATTCATATAAGTACCGGCGGTACTGTTTTCAACTGGCGCTCAGTGGCCTTTTTTCAACAGCAGGGTGCAAGCAATATAACTTTTCCGCGGCATCTCTCCATTGCTGAAATCGCCGATATTACGGCAATAATGCCCCCCATGGAAACAACGGTATTTGTTCTCAATTCCCGCTGTATAAATATTGACGGTTTTTGCACCTTTCAGCATGGACTTGCACGCAAAGAGGTGCTCCCCATGTTCAAAAATGCCTGTATGCTGCCTTTTGAAGTTCAGGTATGCTCCCGCGACATGAATGTGCCGTTCATGCTGCAGGCTTCAATGATAGAACGGCAACGCATATGGGAGCGCGTGCATGTTGATGACCATCCCTGCGGCGCTTGCGCAATGTATGAGTTTCAAAAGCTCGGTATTGGAAGTATGAAGGTTGTGGGCAGGGGAAATCCGCTTGAGCGTAAGGTGCTTGATATACAGTTTCTTAAGCGTCTTCTTGATATGCTTGATGGAAACATCTCAAGATCCGAATTTTACCAGATCTCACGCAAGCTGTATCAGCAAACCTATAGCCGTCAGTGCCGGTCACACATGTGCTATTACCCCGAAGTGATGCTTGATGGTGCAGGCGGCACATGAAGCCCGATTATTATAAGGTGCTTGGTGTCGAACTTTCGGCAAGTGCTGCCGCTATAAAAAAAGCTTACCGTAGCCTTGCAATGAAATATCACCCTGATAGAAATCCTGGTGATGAGCTTGCTGAGGAAAAATTCAAGCTTGTAAATGAGGCCTATGAAACGATTGGCAATGCGGATAAACGTGTTGATTACGACGATGCGCTCAGTCGTCAGGCTGCAGAATCAAAACTCCGTGCAACAACACCGCCTCCACAAAACGACTTTTATATGCCCGAGGATGAAGTTCTGCGTGATTTTTACGAAGGGTTTTATTTTAAAAAGGATGTAAACAAAAATCGCGGCAAAAAGGGACGGGACCTGCGTCAGAATCTAAAAGTGAGCTTCAGAGATGCAGCGCTCGGAGCCGATACTGAAATTCATATCCCTTTTTTGGGTATATGCCCCCAATGCAGTGGCACTGGAATAAGGGCGGGGGCAAAAATGGTTAGTTGCCCTCAGTGCCGGGGCAGAGGGCAGGAGAAAGACAGGCGTGGTTTCCCCCAACTCTGCGCTAACTGCAAGGGATCGGGGAAAATTGCGACAGCGCATTGCCTTGGCTGTAAAGGGAAAGGTACTGCGTGGTCTGAGCGTAAAGTTTATATTCGTATTCCGGCCGGTGTTGAAACCGGATCGAGGCTACAGGTTCCGGGTATGGGGCTGCAGGGCAAAGATGGTGGTTCGGCTGGCGATTTTATGATTGTGGTGCATGTGGAAAAGCCCCCTTTTTTTGAGCGCGATGGGCTTGATATTATTTGTGCTGTTCCAATTTCAGTTTATCTTGCCATGCTTGGTGGATCCGTGTCGGTGCCTTGCTTTGACGGTATGAATAAAATAAAAATCATAAGAGGGTTAAAGAACGGGGCTGAGATCCGCCTTAAAGGGAAGGGGGCTGTTTCAGAGAAGAATAACAAACATGGCGATATGGTGTACCGCTTTCATATCGAAATGCCGAAAAAAATAACGCGAGCAGAGAAAAAACTTTTGCAGCAACTTGCAGAACAGCCGGCTCATGATGGGTATCCGCTCATGGCGGCATTCAGGAAAAAAATGCAGAAAATCAGCTAATCAATCTGAGGTTCCTTTTTTTTTTCAAAAAACCGTACTGCAATAATACTAAGTTCGTATAAAACCAGCATCGGCACAGCCATAAGCAATTGATTAACAGCATCCGGCGTTGGCGTCAGGATTGCCGCAGCGATGAAAATGCCGATAATGACCATCTTGCGGGATTTTTGAAGATGATTATGAGTGATGATTCCGAGACGCGCCAAACAGATTATGAAAACCGGCATTTCAAAAACAACGCCGAATGACAGCAGAAAGATACAGCTGAAAGAAAGGTATTCACCGATTGACGGCATTATTTTTACATACTGCGTGTTATAGGTAAGAAAAAACTTGAAGGCCGATGGGAAGACGATGAAATAGGCAAAAGCCGTCCCGCCGATAAAAAAAATAACTGCAAGAAAGACAAAAGGCATGATGCTGCGTCTTTCTTTGTCATAGAGTCCGGGTGCGACAAAAGCCCATGTTTGATAAATAATAACGGGGCTTGCCACAAAAACGCCGGCAAATAAAGCAAGCTTCATATAGGTAAAGAAGGCTTCAGTAACGCCGGTGAATATGAAAGAACTGCCCTCGGGCATGGATTTAATAAGCGGAGCGGATAGGAGCAGAAAAATTTGCTCTGAGAAGCCGTAGCAGACGCAGAAACCGATGCCGGTAGCGACAAGACTTATTATGAGGCGCTTGCGCAATTCTTCCAGATGTGAGGTCAGGGGGAGTTTTTCTTCGTCCATCAGGCCGATTCTTTGGTAGTAGCTTTGTCAGCTTCTGTGCCAGCCGGAGTGGGCTGTTTGGGTAGCGGAGGCGTTTCATCCCGGGTGATAGTGTCAAGATCAAAATTTTGTTTTATATCCTCAGTAGCGTTCTTGAATTCACGAAATGCCTT
>CAIWCT010000427.1 GCA_903911225.1 uncultured delta proteobacterium | reverse complement strand
TCTTCGATGGTAATGATATGCTCTTTGCGGTCGTGATTTATAAGATTGATGATGGCGGCAAGGGTAGTCGTTTTACCGCAGCCCGTAGGGCCGGTGACAAGGACAAGGCCCCTGCGGTTTTTTGCTATCTGGCGGCAGATCCGTGGCAGCCCAAGTTCTTCAAATGTATAAATTTTACTGGAAATCAATCTGAAAACAGCCGCTTCGCCACGCTGCTGAAAAAAACAATTGACGCGAAATCGTCCGTATTCGCCAAGAGAAATGGAGAAATCAAGCTCTTTTGTTTCTTCAAAAGTTTTACGCTGCCGATCATTGAGAATGTCATATATCATCTTATGTATTTGTTCAGCGGTCATTGCCGGCATTTCCATCCTGCGCAGTTCTCCATGAATGCGCAAAATGGGCGACTCACCGGCGCTTATATGAACATCAGAGGCTTTTTGTGCGACAGCAAATATCAGCAGTTCGGATGCATCCATGATTAACTCCGTTATGAAATAATAAGGTATGAGTTCTAAAGTTTACTTATTTATAATTAATATGCAATAGAAATCTCCTGAAAAAAAACGAGAGTCAACGGGGTTGACAAAAAACATAATAAAGCGGCAAGTTAAATAAGTCACCCTACATGCGGCAAAAAAGGACTGTTGTAAAGATGAGCTGCTCAACACTCTCTAGAATCCGTTCACTACCAAGGGTTATTTTTTATTGAAATAGTTTCAATTGAACAACTTGACGGTATTTGTCCTCCGGGCTCGGCATATAGGCTTGTGCCGCCTATTTATTATTGTCTACCCTCCCTGTATTGCTTCTTTCTCGATAAAAGACTTTCGTCAATCCATATAATTTGTGCAGTTGGTGTTGGCAGTTCTTTTTGACGTTGAAGCCAGCAAACTCTATCCTCTGACCCGGAACAATATAGCGGTGTTATTTTGTTTGTAGTTGACAAGGTCTCGCGTGTGATGTAATACAAAATTTAATAATTTAATTCGGGTGGATGGCTCTCAGCAGTCATCCTTTCTGTTTTTAAGACTCACTCAAAGGCTGAACCGGTATGAGCGACAATATTATGACCAGACAGGGGTATGAGGATTTGAAGGAAAAACTCAGGCGAATGACGGTCTACGACCTGCAGGAGATCATCAAGGAAATGCAGATCGCAGCGGCGCATGGCGATTTGTCGGAGAATGCAGAATATACCGCAGCCAAGGAAAAAAAGTCTTTTATCGAAACCCGGATCCGCGAGGTTGAGCAGAGGCTTTCAAATGCAAGGGTGATCGATACAAGCATGCTAACTTCAGATCGGGTTGTGTTTGGCGCCACGGTATTACTGCAGGACGAGGATAAGGGAGAAGAGGTATCATACACAATAGTTGGCATCGATGAAGCCGATGTGTCGCTCGGGAAGATTTCCCTGAGTTCGCCCATAGCGCGCGCCTTTATCGGCAAAGAGGAAGGTGACAGCGTGGCAGTGAAAACCCCGGGCGGTGTGCGTACGTATACGATCATTGAAATCAGTTTTAAATAAGTCCCGAGGGAGGGAGTGTTGCCATGAAATTTTGCCCCAAATGCTGCACTGAATACCGTGATGATATCGCTAAATGTGCCGACTGCGGCTCAGCTCTTGTGGGGCAGGCCGAACAGGACAAGATTCGTCTGGCCCGCGAACATGAGTCGGCCGAGGAATTTATACCTGTGCAGACCGCAGGAGACCGTTTTGCAGCCGATGTCATGCGGGATGCACTGGAAAAGGACGACATCCCCGTGCTGATTCGCAGTTTTGTAGACACCTCCTTTGATGGTATTTTTATTCCGCAAAAGGGCTGGGGCATGATACTTGTACCCAAAGAATTTTACGATCGGGCACGCCATATTATCACTTCCATTGAACAGTCTTTACCTGAGCAATCTGAGCAATGAGTCTATCCGCAAGCACCAACATGCAACCCGGTTTAACGTCTGCACACATGCTGAAATCCGCATGCTATGTATATGCTTTTCTGCTGCTTATGCCGGTAATCTGCAGCGCAGCTACGCTTCATGAAACAGTAAAAAAAGGCAGTGAGCTGTATGCTCAGGAAAAATATGACGATGCGCTTAATGCATTTGTAGACGGCCAGATAGAAAATCCCGAGAATGCTCAACTCAAGTATGATATTGCTTCATCAAAATACATGATGAAGAACTATGAAGAGGCTTTGAAAGGATATCTTGATGTTGCGGCTACTGCCAGGGATGCCCGACTTGAAGAAAAAGCACTTTTTAATGCCGGCAATACCCTGTATCGGCAGGGTAAGCTTGAGGATGCCATCGAATATTATAAAAAAGCAATTGCTCTTGACCCTGAGGACAAAGATGCTCAGCAGAATATCGAGTTTGTGCGGGAGGAAATCAAACGGCGCATGAACGAGGCTAACAATACGCAGAAGCAGCAGCAGGAACAGGAACAGAAAAAAGAACAGAACTGTAAAAATCCTCAGCAACAGCCGGATAATCAGACACAGAGCCCTGGGCAGCAACAGCAGCAGGAGAAGAAAGACACAAAGCAGGAAGGCCGGGATCAGCAGCCAGATCAAGATCAGCAACAGGCACAGCAACAGCAGAAGCAGGATCAGCCGCCTGCTGAATCCGGCAATGAAAAGGGGGCGCAAGATGAAAAGCAGCCAGTCGCAGCCGATGATACCCATGAGATGAGTAAAGACGAGGCTCAGCAGTGGCTCAACAGCGTCAGGGAAAACCGTGATAATCTTAAAGAGGGCAAGCAGCGCGTAAAGACGTCCGGTAATACGCGAACTGGTAAGGATTGGTAACCTGTGAGGATAAACATGCTGGGCATAACGCGATGGATGTTTATTTTTTCCTGCTTTCTGATGACCTGTTTTGCAGTTTCGGTATGCAGTGCCTCCGAACTCAATATTACTGCTGCTGTTGATAAAAATCAGGCCTCACTTGATGATTATATTGTCCTGAAAGTAACCGTTGAAGGAACGCGCGAAGAGCCGATGATGCCCGACTTGAGCGCTTTTAAATTTCAGTCAAGAGGCACGTCCAGCCAGATGACCATCATCAACGGTCGCATGTCTTCGAAGCTTGAATATAATTACATACTCTACCCCCAAAAGACCGGCGCTTTTACCATAGGCCCCTTTATACTCGACGCAAACGGGAAGCAGATTAAGAGCAACCCCCTGACCGTCACTATCTCCAAATCAGAGCCTCAAGATAAACAAACTGATGAGGTGTTTGTTACAGCCTCTGTCGACAATGCAAACCCTTATTTAAATGAGCAGATTATCTATACGCTGCTGTTTTGCCGCCGGGTAAAAATTGCCAGCGCCAGTCTGACCGAACAGCCTTCTTTTGACGGTTTTCTTGTTGAGAGCCTCGGAAAAGAGAAAGAATATCAGAAGGTTATAAATGGCCAGCAGTACCTGGTAACTGAAATACGACAGGCGCTTTTTCCTTTGAAGACAGGCTTGATTGAGATATCTCCCTCAACCCTTCAGGCTGCGGTTGTGTCACAGAAGAGGTCGCGGCGGGGCGGAGAACCTTTTTTTGATGATTCTTTTTTCGGATTTACAGAATCAGTTCCGAAAGCTTTCAGAACCGAGCCCATTTCGGTCATGGTTAAGACTTTACCAGTTGAGGGAAAACCGGCTGATTTTAAAAATTTAGTAGGTGATTTTTCGCTCACAAGCCAACTCGGCAAAAACAGGGCTGTTGCTGGTGAGTCGATTACGCTTACGGTGACAGTATCGGGCACGGGCAATCTAAAAAATATCCAGAACATCGATATGGGGCAGCTGCAGAATTTCAAAGTCTATGATGATAAACCCGTTTTTGAACCAGCGCTTATAAACGGCAAAATAGGCGGTAAACTGGTGATTAAAAAGGCTCTCGTTCCTCTCGTGCCGGGATCCATCACTGTTCCTGCGATAAGCATTTCATATTTTGATCCCGCAGCCCAGAGTTACAAAGCTGCGGCCGGGCCTGCAAGTGTTGTGAGCGTTAGCCCCGCGGCAGACAAGGAGAAAATCGATCTTGTACAGGCGGCCGGGCAGCCATCTGCGGGCAAGCAGGAGGTTCAGCTGCTGGGTAAGGATATTTTACCCATTCACACGACGCATACCGCTATGACTGCTCAGAGCATGAATCCGTCTTTTGGAATCGTGTTTTTGCTTGTTTTACTGCCTGCGGCCTGTTTTTTTCTCATTTTATTTGCAAAAAAGACCCATGACCGGTCTTCTGGCGATCCAGACTTCATGCGCATGAAAAATGCTTACAAGAATTACGTTAAGAACTTTTCTGAAGCAAAGAAAGCCCTGCAAAGTCCTGATGATAGGTTCTATCAGGCCGGCTCAAAGGCTCTTAAAGACTTCATTGGCGACAGGCTCAGTATTGCGGGCCAGGCGCTAACAGCTCAAGATCTTGACGGGCTAATGGCCGGATCTGTATCTGCGGAAACAATCGACGAGCTGAAAAGTCTTTTTGAGCTTTTCGATTCGGGCCAGTTTGGCTTCATAAAGTGTAGTGTCGATGAACGGAAAGCTGTTTTAAGCAGGATGCAGAAGCAAGTCCTGCACCTGAACAGGATTTTGCGAAAATGAAAACAGTGAACTTCTTTATTCTCGTTTTTATATGTCTGTGCGCCTATACCCATGCAGATGAAGGGCAGCCGGATATTTCCACACTATTTTTGCAGGCTAATCAGTCCTATAAAAGCGGAGATTATAAAGCTGCCGCAGACGGCTATGAAAAGCTGGTTGCGGCAGGGATTACCAATGGCGAGCTGCTGTATAATCTGGGCAATGCATATTTGAAAAAAGGTGATAACGGCAGAGCCATACTCAATTACCGCAAAGCGGAATTATTTATGCCCCGCGATGCTGATCTGGAAGCAAACCTGCAGTTTGCTCTTGGTCAGACGACCGATAGAATTGAGTGCGGCGAAGGCGACAGTCTGGTAAAAACAGTCTGCTTTTGGTACGCTAAGCTCAGCTGCCTGGAACTGTGCTATGTGTTTCTTGCCGTCAATGCTGTTTTCTGGCTGCTGCTTATAGTTAAATTTTTTATGTATGGCGAAATGCTGGGCATTTCCGTGTATATTTCATTTTTTTTGTCGCTGCTTTTCGGTGGCAGCTTTAGCGTGAAACTATACAATACGGTATATACCCGAAGCGGCGTCGTGCTTGCCGGTGAGGTTATGGTACGCTCTGGCACCAGCCCGAGCGATACCGTTCTTTTTAAGCTTCATGAAGGCGCCGAACTGGCTGTGGCCGTTGAAGAAAATGACTGGCTGAAAATCACCCTCTGCGACGGCAAGAAGGGTTGGGTGCAAAAGAGCTCAATCGGCATTGTTCATGAGAGGGGATAATAGCTATTTTGCCTTGGCGGAAAGGGTTTAACCGTAAAATTTCAATCCAAGAAAAGCAAAGTCCCTTTTTACTACAACCTACTTCAGGGTCTTAACGTCAGGTATGCTGTTGATGGTCTTGGACCCGGCTTCGAGCCAGGCATGAGCCGAAACATTTGAGTTTTCTTTTTTTACGCCATACACCAGCCGCGAGGCAATCCCCAAGGCGCGAAGCCGCGAGCGCAGCACCAGCGCCTGCCGCAGACAGGAAAAATTGAACGGTCCGTGGAACCGGGCTGCTGTGGAAACAAGGCAGGAAAGCCGATCAACGGCTTCTTCGGTCTGAGCATCAAGGGGTTGCCGGGCCAGGGCATCTTCTGAAGAATCGGAAAACAGAAAGCCGCGGTTTAAGCCATGATGCAACAGGCGCAGCCTGACATCCACACCGACGAGGTCCAGCCACAGCCGTATCACCAAAAAAGCGTTTGACCACTTAATCTTCAGCATGAATCAGACCTTTTGCGGCAAGGTCATCGAGGAGATTGCGCAGATCGCTGCTGATACGTTCTTTGGGCGCATTAAACTCTTCGCAGAGCAGTCCGACAACGGTATCGAAATCACCATGCTCCATCAGAAGCGATACCATCCTGTAGCCAACGGGATTCAGCCCGTAATAGATACCACACTTCTTGTCCAGCAGCACCAGTTCATCATCAACCCGGCTTATCAAAACCGAATCAGCAAATTTCATCGCACACCTCCTCGATTGCTCCTGTCTTTATAATTCGAGAAATCAACTCGACTCTGTCGCAGCCACAGGCTGGGCGTACAACCCTGTATACCGGAACCGAGCTCAAACGTTTCGTCAGTCGCAAAAATTGTTCTGCACCATCATCAAGCCCCTTGATGCTGGAAACATGCTGCAGCAGGGCTCTTATTTTTTTCATGCCCGTGATAGGCTCAACCAAAAGCTGCCCCACTCCCTGAGCATAAACGTCAGCCGGTTCTAGAACGAAAATTGCGCACAGCGGTGCGGCGCAAGTAGTGCCGCCGAGATCTGCATGAAACTTGTCAACCCCGTCAAACAAATGAGCTGCCTCATCGGGATTGCCCACCAGTAGCTCGAAGGCATCGGGCAGGAGCTTCACGTGCGAAACGCCCGGCAGAACAACCGGGCCATCTGCTATTGGAATGATATCGTCACAGAGAATCCGGTACCCTGCAGAGGTAAGCAGGGCTGCCATGGTTGATTTGCCGCTCCCCTGGGCACCGATAAAAACCAGTGCTCCCCCCCCACCTACAACCGCACTGCCGTGAAGGGTTATGATCGGTCTTTGCTTGAGCAGGAATGCCAGGATCAGGCCGCATATAAACAGAGCGATCCGTTTTTCATCAGCTCCTGGCGCAGGCTCTACGACAATACGGGAAATTCCCTCTATCTGATAGCGCGCCACACTGGGGACGTCAACACCTATCCATTTGCTATCGATTCCGATGCCGTTACCCATGCCGTAGCGTATAGCCCCAATGGCATGGGGCAGTTCGAAGTCACGGGGTATTTTCCCATAGACAATGTCGACATGCCATGCCGACGTATCCGAAGACGCTTCTGGCACAATGCAAGCCGGATTCCATACCGGCAGGAGCAGCCGGACCTCCGAGCTAATCTGCATCCCAAATGCAGTATACATTATACTAACACCTAAATTTCTCTCCGTTGCAGGCAGCCCGGATTCATTGCCCGTAAACGGCCAGCCCAATTGTCCTTCCGGTCAGCCCGTCCAGATCTTCAATACGCAGATAATAACTCCCCGGTTGGAGCGCAAGCCGCACGGGCTGGTCCGTACCGGAGGTATAGTCCCGCACCGGCAGCCCGTTTATATCAAGTGCTTCGGTATACAGGTCGATTTCAAACAGGGTAAGCTTGACTCTGCCGGTATACGAAGAGCCGATTGTAGGTGAATCGGCATCGGCAAAGGATAGCTGCATATCATCATTCGTATTGACTGTCAGACGACACCACACCAGGCTCAAAGGAGTAGAAATTGTATCATCTATGTGATCCCTCATGTTGATGGTAGCAAGCCCTGAGGCCGGTTCTTTCAGCTCCAGCACACCTGAGACAGAAACAAGGAAGCTGGTTGAACGCATGCGATAGGTGCTGTTTACCTGCGCCGAGGCTGCCTCAGAGGGATATGAAGGGGAAAAAGCGCCAAAGGTATACGAGACCGGTGTTGTCAGCGTGCTGATAGAATCAAGGGGCTCCCAGGCATCCGAGGGGTCAGTTCCGGCATGATAATACAGTGTTGTCCCCGGTTCTGCTTTTGCCCGGACAGGGCTGCCTACAGGCACCAGGCCTGAGCCGGGGAAGATTATGGGTCGATCAGGGGCAAGTTCAAGACCTGTCAGCTGCTTGATGACGGAACAATTTTTCAGCCGTGACTGCTGCACATACCAGAGATCGCCTGCTGCGCGGCCCGATGTAGGGCCCTCGGCCTTAATAGCAAATTGTTCTTCTGTCCAGGCCCCGTCGCTGTAGCGATAGCTGGCCTCAGAGCCCTTGAGCTCATTATCGTAGCCTCCGGCAAGGATCAGCGTGTCCCCATCAGAGAGCAGAACAGGGGCATACAGCGCTTTGGGAAGCACGGCAGCTTGCTGGTCACCAAGAAGCCCGCAAGAACCGATAGGGTAGGTCGCAAGGTCGTTTAAAGCAGTATCTTCAGCATCTGCTCCACCGGCAACTACAAGCGCATCATTATGGATGGTAGAGGCAGCACCATACCGGGGCGAGGGAAGCTTTTGCGGGCTGGTATACCACTGGCCGATCATGCCATCTTGATACAGCCTGGCATGGATGATAGAATCGACTGCTCCCTGGGGCGTTTTGCCGCCGATCAAAAAGATGCGGCCGTCATAGATCTCCAGGGCTGCATGCGATAGTTTTTCGGGCATTGGTATGGAGTTTTTCTCCCAAAACTTCGTGTCGCCGAAACCCAGGGTGCCGTCATCGGGGTTGATGCGGGTATAGTATATGGTTGAAGTGAGGGTGCCATTATCCCCTTCGCCTCCCAGAACATACAGCAGATCGCCAGCAGCAAAAACAGCAGCATAGGCACGGCCCTCGGGAAGCGGTGTTGTCTGAACCCACTGCAGGGGCGCAACCATACCTGAATCATCGAGGTTCATCCTCGCCATCTGAATTGTCGTGCTTACGGCGCCGAAATAATTTTTGCCCCCTACTCGGTACAGGTATGAGCCATGCCTCACCAGCATGCCGCCAGAAACATCGGTTGCTTTGGGAGGAGTCAGCCAGCAGCCTGCCAGCAAGGGCAGAAGCAGCAGCACACAAAGGCAAAGTAAGCCCTGTGTCATCTTTAAGCTACCTCTATAAATGTGATTCCTGCGAAAGCAGGAATCCACGGCCATTAGAGAATCCTGGATCCCCGCCTGCGCAGGGATGACGGAAATTGAATCATTAGAGATTTTCACTTGTTTTGGGATATTCATGTTTTTTATCTCCTTGCTAATAATCTTTTGATCCTATGAGAGAAAATAAAAAATGGACCCAGCAGCAAATACAGCGGTTGCAGGAACAGTGGCAGCGGAATGGTTTCGGCATCAGCCGGTTTTATCATACATAGTTGCAAGAGTATTTTTATTTTTTCCTTACAGCCCTGCGCCAGAGGCAACTGGTAGCCGAAGATAAAGCGCATGATATTTGTTACCTTCGATAAAGATCTGCTGTCATCGGCCTGCTGCAGTTGATTAAGGGCAATGCGGGCTGGTGTTGTCATTGATTGCAGGTATGGTGCAATCAAATTCTCAAAGGGTTCTGGAACGGCAATAGGAAACAGCTTCTGGACAATGATCACGATCAGGGCCAGTTGACGCTCCCACTGAAGGCTTTGAATTTTTAAAGCCATCTCTCTATGGAGTTCAGGGTCGTTGTGATGTAAGATAGCTGCAGCATCTAAAATCCAGTGCAGCAGGCACCAGCTGTGTTTGGCACCGTGTTGGAGCATGAACACTGCATGGTCTGCAAGCCCGAGGGTGGCAAAAGCATATCCATCCTGAACAACGGTTTCCGAACGGGCAAAAACCTGTTTAAGACTCATTCCGTTTTCACTGCTGCCTTCTCTAAACACTCTATTATTGATTTCAACCCGAAAAGGAGATGTTTGTTTTGAAAAAGTTATGTGAAACGGAAGTATGGGCTCCCGTATAAAGCGGTAATAGATCCATAACCGGTGCGGTTTGAGAGGCTGCTCACCTGATGCTGGAAGGGGGGAATGGTCACTTTCACCGTTTTGGTCCATATCTGGAAGAGGTGGCTTTATGGCGTAGCCAAGATCTTTCATAATCGGCGCCATGCCGCACTTGTCCTGCATATTAACGATCATATCAAGGTCTGTGTACTCGCGTATAATCGAATCGCCATAAAGCTGCAGGGAGGCGGCAGGGCCTTTGATGGTCATTACGGGAATACCATGGCGCTGGCAGGCTTCATCAATGCTGCGCCACTCCTGCATCAGAAAACTTCTTGACGCCTTCTCGATGCTCATGAGCCGCTTGAGTTTTTTCATGCTTGGCTGGCTCAGCAGGGTTTCTGTTATGCTGAGTCCCGCATACAATGATGAAACTGTTTTATGCTGCAGAGCCTGTCGAAGCAGTCGATTTTCGTCCAGGGTCAATCGGGGGCTGGCTGTGGTCGAATACAAATTTTGCAAGGATGCATCCGAAAAGACAGGAAGTCCTCGCGCAATCGCACAAAGCTTTACCAGAAGTGGGAATTCATTATTCATAATATATCTATGATTCCACTCAGCGCCGGTGTCAATCAAAAAAAAGCTTTAACTCTGGATGATAGGAACTGTATTCCCGAATGCTCCAATAAAGCACTCTTGGATTTCCGGACGGGGCGATTGCTTTTTAGAGCATTTCACAAGAACTCTGTAAACGTTTTTTTGTCTGTTGTCACGACCGAAAAACTGTGCACTAACCATTTTTGATGTCATGTGCACTCCGCCGTAGCGGTTGAGTCCTAATGTTTCGCCCTTACGTATCAATCTTTACACCTTAATTGTACTTCAGCCAAAGTTTGATGTGCTATGCGAAAGTCTGCGGATCCCGAAGACTGCCCTGAGTGAAGTCGCAGTGGTCGAAATGACCAACAGTGATAGGGTGTTTTGATAGTAGTTCTAGATTGATATGCAATGCTGTCGCAATGATAAGACACCCACTATCCTTTCTGATGATGGCCTGATTTTGGATCAGCATTACCGGAACTAGTCAGGTCGGCAAATAAAAGCCAACCAGATAATTGGAAATGCCAAAAAAATATCCCCCTCTTCCGGATTATATCGGAAGAAGGGGATACCTGAGTTGAGCAAAATATTTCCTAGACCCTGAGTAAGCGTGCCACGCATTTCAAAAATATTTTAATCACACGGCTGCATTGCTTGTCAGAAAATCCGTACAGGACGAAAGTAAAAACTGTAATTCTTGTTGTTGGTGATTGACAAAGGTACGTTGAAATCGTATATGGACCCCATTTCTGCGTCGTACTCAGACGAACTCCAGTACTTTCCCGAAGCACTTAAATCACCCCAGTCATTATCAATCAGATTAGATTGCATGAGTATAAGCTCATTAATGCTTGGCAGAACCCAGTCGTTGGATGCATTAAAATTAGAATCATAACATTGCTGTGCAGCCGTTCCCGATAAAGAATGATCGTTTGCAAAATTTACAAGTACAGCCGTATTTTCAGCACCTTTTCCAGTATTTACAAAGGTGCCACCAATGTAGGTGCCGTAAAGCCCCCACTGTGCTGAATTCTCCCCATTCCCGTTCCAGCTTAAGGGAGCCACTTCCATATACCGCCAACTTGGCGTATAGCCGCTAGTTGTATAACTGGCCCTGACATTAAATATAAAACCTCCCCCTGGTCCCCATCCACCAAGTTCATAGGCGGCTGTTGTTCCGAGGTTGCTGCCAGTCACGGGAATTTCGAAAGGCAGACCAGGATCATTTTGAATATTGGTTTTTGTAACTGTTCCGCTGTACAAATGCCTTCCATTAGCAGCTACAGCATAAGCTAAAAAAACAACAGTACCACTGGGTTCGGGATTTGTTAAAACAACTACTCCCTCCCACTTATTTTTGCTAGTGTTTCTGGTCAGTTGCAAAACGCTGCCAGCAACACCTCCCTGAGGCAGATGAATTCTCGTGTCTTGCTGAAAAGCTTTGACAAATACTTTATCAACTTGAGAATCAAACACACTGTTTATTCCAACACCTGTTCTGCTATTGAAAGAGTCAAACTCCGCAATACCGCTTATTTCCACCTGTAGATTAAACGTTTTGTCAGCCTTGTCTTTATCTGCCAATTTACATCCCGCAATCAGAGTACAGGAAAATACAATCAGTGCCAGTATTCTCATGATTTTCATTGGTATCCTCCTCATACTCTTACGCTGGCTTCCCAGCGGGTGAGTTCTTCTAAAGTGCCAAGCTCATTAAGCTCTGGCGTCTCATAGGGCTTCTTTCCCGGAGTCGAGTACTCTGAAACATTTCTTTCAATTATTCCTTTAATCATCTTTTACGACCTTCCTTTCAGAGTTGCTTTTTTAATATTTAGCAACAATGGTGTGACTGCATTCTTCAATTAAAATATAATATAAATTCGAACTTTTGTCAAATGAATTTCAAGGATTACGAACAGATACCTACATTTTTTATATGATTTTTTATAAATCTGTAGATGTTGCATGAAATTATCCCATACAAATTAAGTCTTTGAGTCAATAAGAAAAAGTTTTTTCGAACAGACATTGAATTGACAGTTTAACATTTTAATAATAATACGTAAACCCCTAGCTCTGCTGGAAGACTCCTGGAGTTTGACAGTTCCGGGAGTATGTAGTGCCATTTTTGGAAAAAAGATGATGGTAGTCCCGAAAGAAGCCAAACCCCCTGCATGCACAAACGGGGATATGTTCAAATTATCAAAGGCTGGGCGATACAACGCTTTAGGTTGCAAAACAAATCAGGTTTTTTTATTTACGATTAAGCCCCTTTGAGGAGCCAGCAAACGGCAAGCCTCCGGCTCTGCCGGAGGAAGCTGACTTACCTATGCAGCCCACTGAGATGTATGACATAAACTGTTGTACGTGTTTTCTGAAATCATGCTAGAATTATCCTCAAACAAGCATTCTTGAAAGCTTTAGGAAATAAGACTTTTACGTTGAGTGTTGATTAAAACACAAGGAGCCTTGTAGTGAGTCAGACAAAACCATCTGCATTCCGAGCCGTAGGCAACCTGATATCACTCTTTGCCGGAACACGCAAATCAATCTATATTTCCGTGTTGCTTTCCTGTGCGCAGTCTTTCAGCCTGTTTCCAGTAGCACTGCTGGTTCGCCGGGTTATTGATGATGCCTTGCCGCAGCACAATAGTCGGCAGCTGATCATTATCCTGTTAGCCATAACAGGGCTGCTGCTCATCAGCGGAGCTGTGCAGCTGGCAAACCGGTTCATTTCGCTTCGCGCCATTAAATCAGCTGTTGGGAATCTTCGCGCAGAACTGGTAAACGCACAGTTGGCTGGCACACGTCTGTATCACTCTCGCGAAGACCACGATAAAATTCATTCACAAATCGTTCAGGATACCCTGCGGGTTGATTACATGCTGGGCGCACTTCTGAACCAGTGCATCCCCGGCGCATTGGTCACTCTGTGCCTGGCCGTTGTGATCATCTCCATGAATGCTAAGCTTAGCATTATCTGCATGGTCCTTTTCCCGCTGTTCTCCCTGTTCAGCATGGCCATGAACAGAAGGCTGAAAGCCCGTATCAAAATATTCCACAGTGCTTTCTCAGCTTTCAGCAAAGGTGTGTCCTTTATCCTCACGTTCAGCGAACTCATTAGAATATCGGCTGCGGAGGCCCATGAGCAAAAAAAGCAGCATGCCTCTATCGACGAACTGCGCAGATCTCAAATCACTGCAGCCTGGTTCTCGGCGCTCATGGGTGTTATTCAGCAGCATGCCCTGATGGTAACCGGGGTTATGGTCATGCTTATCGGCGGATTCATGGTCATAAAGGGAACGCTGTCAATGGGCGAACTTGCCGCTTTTTATGCAGCGTTGGGGCTGTTGAATTCCCATGCTGTATCCGTTGTCGGTTCGATGCCCACTCTGGTGGAAGGCTTTGAGTCTCTGTCCGTGCTGCAGCGCATTTTGCCTCCTGCCAGGCACAGCCGACAGCTCTCAGCTGAAACCTCTCCCGCTTTTGCGGCCTCCGAAAGCGCTCCATATTGCGGCACCCGCAAACATGACCTGTCACAGTCCATTTGTCTTGAATCGGTAGATTTCCGTTATGCCGTTCCTGATGGAGGCAAAACCACGAGCCCATTCTTTCTTCATAATATCCATCTCACCGTCAATATTTCTACTGGCCAAACCATCACGATAAATGGACTGAGCGGCTCAGGGAAAAGCACCCTGATGTACATCCTGATGGGTTTCTACCGACCTCTCAGAGGTCGTATTCTCATTGATGGCATTCCCCTTGATGATCTGGATATATCCTATTACCGCAGGCAGATCGGCGTGGTGCTTCAGGAGCCTCTGCTGTTTGCCGGGACAATTAGAGAAAACCTTGTCTATGGTTTGGATTGCTGCGATGAACAGGACATATTGGAGGTGTGTCGGCAGGTCATGATCCATGACGACATCATGGAGCTTCCCGACGGATACGACAGCGACATCGGCGACCATGGCATGCTTCTATCAGGCGGTCAGCGGCAGCGTATTGCAATAGCTCGGTCGCTTCTGCGTAAACCCAAAATTCTTATCCTGGATGAGCCTACCAATCATCTTGACGAGTCTCTAATCGAGGGCATGCGTTTGCTGTGGGATCGCAGCGCCGCCTCTCCCGACCGCACCCGCGCCTGTATCGTTATCAGCCATAACAGAATATTGCAGCAGCTTACAGACCAGTCATATGTTCTGCAGGACGGCATTATATGCAGTGATTCTTCTATCTGTAAGACCCATGCGGATTCGTAAGGCAGCAAGATAGACTTCTTGGGAACGGTGTTTTACAGTTTAACAGCGTTCAGAGAGTAAAGCTGTTAATCCGGATAGGTGAGCACAGCGCCTTATGAAGGATTTTTTGCTTTGTGCTCATGAGCGAGAGAATAAATGTTTTTTAAAATTCAGCCAGCAGTTTTTGAAGCCGGGAGGCATCGTATTTACGGTCAACAAGGGGTCCATCCTTTAGCCCATCGATGCGGTCGGTAAATGAAAGGCTTTCTTCCCGGTACAGTATGCCTATAGGGATTTTATCGCCCCACTGCCGGGCTTTCACCATGGCTGCCATATAGTCGGAGCTGTCATGGGCATCCTTTGACAGGTCATACACCCGCTGCCCGTACCACTGGTAGGTGTTCACGTGGTTAAACGATACGCAGGGCTGCAGGATGTCAATCAGGCTGAACCCCCTGTGCCGTACGCCTTCCTGAATAATCATGCTTAAATGTTCGGTGTCGCCGGCATAGCCGCGGGCGACAAAGCCTGCTTTGAGAGCCAGAGCTACGGCAAGGGGCGCAAAGGGCTCAAGTATGACACCGTGGGGCTGTGCGCGGGTGATCATGTGCAGATCCGATGTGGGCGATGCCTGCCCCTTGGTCAGCCCGTAAACTTTATTGTCATGCACCAGCAGCGTAATGTCCAGATTGCGGCGTATGGCATTCATGAAATGGTTGCCGCCCTCGCCATAGCAGTCACCATCGCCGGAATTGACAAGAATAGTCAGTTTGTGGTTTGCCGTCTTTGCCCCCGTTGCCACGGGCAGCGCCCGGCCATGAAGGCCGTGAAAAAAATTGCAGTTCAGGTAATGGGGCGTTTTTGCCGCCTGGCCGATGCCTGAAACGATCAGAACCTCCTGGGGCGAAAGGCCAAGCTTTGCAAGGGCGTCTTTTATAGAGCCAAGAATTGCGTGATTGCCGCAGCCCGGGCACCATTTGTTTTCAACGTTGTTGTCGAAATCTTTAGGGCATGCCATTTTTACCTCCCTGCTTTCATGACGGCGTCTGCTATTTCTACTGGGTAGAAGGGCCTGCCATCGTATTTAAGAACTGACTGAGTCACGGCAATGCCGGTTTCCTGACGCAGAAGGCCGGCAAACTGTGCTGTGCTGTTCTGTTCAACACAGATGATGCGCTCGGCCCCGGCAAGAGCCTGTAGTGCTGCATTGCAGGGAAACGGCCAGATATCGCAGAAATGGACAAAGCCTGCAGCTAGGCCGCCTGCGCGCAGCAGTTCTACTGCCTCGGCAACAACACCCAGCGTTGAGCCCCAGCACAGGAGCATGATCTTTGTAGCGGGGCGCATAATCGCAGGCGGCTGCATCTCAGCCATCATGCCCTGCAGCTTTTTGGCGCGCTTGTCTACCATGATAGTGCGCAGTTCGGCTGATTCGGTGGAGTGGCCATCCTCTTTATGTTCATTACCGCAGACCATGACAAGTGTTTCACCCGAGCAGGGAAGGGCTCGGGGTGAAATACCCGAGCCGGTTAATGCATAGCGCTTGTAGTCTACCGGTTTTTCAATGTCGGCATCGGCAATACTGTGATGCAGTACCGCATCGGGGGCTGCTAAATCATGATCAAGTATGTAGAGAGAATCATTAAAATACTGGTCTACCAGAATAATAGCCGGCACCTGATATTTTTCGGCCAGGTCAAACGCCCGGGCAGTGGTCTCATAAGCCTGCTCGGGTGAGCCTGGCGCAAAGACAAAGCGGGGAAATTCGTCCTGCCCGGCATGCAAGACTTGGCGCAGATCAGCCTGGGCAGTACGGGTGGCAAGGCCGGTTGCCGGGCCGGGTCGCTGAGCGTTTATGACAACGATGGGGGTTTCCGAGATGCCTGCAAGCCCGATGGCTTCGGTCATGAGGCAGAAGCCGCCCCCGGACGTAGCAGTAAGAGAGCGTGCTCCGGCAAATGATGCTCCTATAATCATGTTGGCTGCGGCAATTTCATCTTCAGCCTGCTCCACGACAAGGGGAAATCGGTCCTGCCACGCGGCAAGATTCATCATGATGCTTGTGGCCGGCGACATGGGATAGAATGCTGCAAAACGGCAATCGCCAGCCAGTGCCCCCAGGGAAAGTGATGTGGCGCCCTCCATGAGCATGCGCTGTGCCGGTTCGGCGATATTCCATAAAAATTCGTGTTTGAATGAAGTGTTTTTGACGGCCTCTGCTCCGAGCCTTGCAGCCGTGAGGTTATTTTCAAGCACTGCCTGGCTTTTATCTGCGAATTGCTTGTGCAGGACTTTTTCAAGCAGTTCTGCCGGCGCACCAAGTATCTTCAATGCAGCACTTGTTGCAACCGTGTTAGCCATTATGTTGCCGCCTGCATCTTGAGCAAGCTTAAGGAAGTCAATCGGCTGGACAAGGCCATCGGCTTCAGTGTTCTTTGAGTTGAGCAGGCAGATGCCACCCGGCAGTATCTGGTCGCTGTGCATCTCCAGGGTGGTGTCGTCCATTGCTATTAACAGATGGACGCGGTGATAGGGCGCCCTAATCTGATGATCTGCTATGCGCAGCTGATAAAAGCTGTGACCGCCCCGAATGCGCGACTCGAAATCATTGATGCCGAAAACATGCAGACCTGCATCGCGGCAGACTGCGGCAAGCAATTGGCCAACCGTCTGAATGCCCTGGCCTGCCTCTCCGCCGATTTTAATGGTGAGATCTATGCCCATACTGTTACCTCATCTTGTAATGCGTACGTGTCGCAAGACTCGCCCTATTTTAGTTCTTTATAGATCGAACGGAGCTCGTTTACTCCCTTGAAAATGAGTGCCGAACTCATGGTAGCAGATGTTACTGCATCTATGGCCGGATCAAAAATAAATTCTTTTTTAAGTCGTTTACCCATAAGCTGCTTGCGCATGTTCTCGATATCATATTCATTCCAGTCAATATTGCCGTACTTTGTCAAATGCAGTGGTAGAAAATCGCGTATAATTCCCTCTGCATCAAAGGTGATGATATAATGAATGCCATGGCATACATCGCAAACCGGCTGCTGGCTGAACAGCTTGCTGTAAAGTGTAAGTGTTTTGCCATCAATTGCGGTTGTCGCCATATAGAGCGTGCCTCCGGAGGATAAGGTGATCTGTTTGATATCCGAAAGAGGTCCGCAATTGGCACATGCCGCTGTCATGCTGTTCGAGACTTGCTCCAGCGACTGCTTCGGGGCCAGATTCAGCCGCAGTTGACGGGTGTCGCCAGAGGGTATCTCATGCTCGGTAACGCGCCGGGTGAGTGTTGCGATATCCTGTTCGGCGGCTGTTGAGAGGCTGTTGATGAAAAACGGCACATTTTTGGTCAGTCCATTATGTGTGCCGACCACCACAGCCTCATTACCCCTTTTTTTTAGAACCAGCATAAATGGTGTGCCGCCCGGCTCTCCCATGGCATCATAGAAGGAAAATCTCTGATCCGCAATAAGGGGGAAGGGTACATCTTGCCGCTCTTTAAACTGCTGAACTTCACGTTCATTGTTTCCTGCTCCTATACCGATGAAGCGAACTTTTTTTTGAAGCACCGGATTTTTTTGAACGGCTTTGTATACATCATTCATGACCGGGGCCTGCGCCTGGCACGAGGAGCAGTAATTATTGAAAAATTCAACTAGAATAATTTCAGCATGTATGTCTGGGATGGCGAAACTTTTTTTGGAGAACATGGATAAAATGCTGCGCTCAATGCCGAAATACTCCAGCTCGGGGGCCGTGAAAGCGTAATCTGTTGTGATGGGCGGGAAGATGTCACCCACGGCTATGGTTTTACGCTGTCCTGCATGTGCAGGCATGTAAACGCATATGCATGCGAGCACGGCAACGCACACGGTTCGGTTCATCATTGCGGATCCTTTCGTTTTTTTGGTACGTAAAATATCGGTTGGTCAGGCACGTCAGCAGCCTTGTTTAGCAATTCGTGAAGGGCGATCTGTTCTTCCATACTCAGCTTGCGCGGTCCGGCGCCGTGTCCGCGGCAGGCGCGGCATCGCGTTTCCGAGCAGAACTGGCAAAAGTTGCAATCAGGGCATTTGGGTTTTTTGCTCTCTTCCATTATGTTTATAATAGTAGGGAATGTCGGTAGTGAGGTCAAGGTAAAAGAAAAAAAGGTTTGGATACGCCGGCCATTGGGAGCTAATAGATATTTGCTATTCTTGAAGTGCCATAGTATATCTGTTATAAATTAAAATAACTATTACCTAAGCAGGGGGTGGATTAAGCAATGAAAAAAAGATTTTTTTTGTTTTCCTTTTTTTGCCTGGCTGCACTTTGCGCAACTGTTGGAAGCGCTTCGGCGATCAACGTTGGTGATCCCTTCCCTCTCTTTTCCCGGGAAAACATTCTGACCCCGCAGGAGTGTGCCTACCTGCGCATTGCCCCGGACAAGCAGTTTTCCCTCAATGACCTTAGCCACGATATTATTATCATCGAGTTTCTCAACGTTTACTGCCATACCTGCCGCATGCAGGTCGAAATTTTCAACGACCTTTTCACGACCATTCAGAAGGACCCCGAGTTGAGCCGCAGGGTTTGCATGATTGGCATTGCCGTCGGCAACACTGCTGATGAAATACAGGATTTTAAGAAAAATTTTGGTGCCCTTTATCCCATTCTCTCAGATAAAGAAAAAGCAATTTTCAATATGACCGGCAATTTGCAGGGCACTCCTCATACCTATATTCTGCGCAAAGAAGATCAGCGCTTTATTATAGACTATCACGCAGGTGGTGTTACCTCAAAAGATCGCTATCTTAATACCGTTAAGTTCGCCCTGCGCGGAACTTTTACCGGCACAACGCCCGGAAACAAGCTGCCGGTATTTGCGGTCAAGACAGCCAGAGGCATTATTGACGACAAGAAGATTCAGGGCAAAAAGTGTATACTCTATTTTCCCTCAGACAAGCGCTACGCCGTTGAAAACGATACGCGCAACCGGAAAAATCAGGTAAAAATACTTATGGATATTAAAAAGCAGTTTCCTGACGTACCGATTATTATCGTGCAATATCCGGGATTCTCATTGCCTGCGGCACTGACAACTGAGGGCTTCTACGCTGGTGATCCTGTCGATGCTCATGTGATGGCGCAGTTCAGAAGCACAGACGGTCCGACTATCTATTTTGTTAATGACTACGGACGCATCGCTTTTAAAGATGAGGGCATAACACTGTACAATGCTCAGGCCATTATTGAGGGCAAAGGTGAATATAAGGCTGTGCCGGAGGCAAAAGAAGAAGAGATAGTTAAAATTATTAAAGACCATATCGAGAAAGACGGTAAAAAGGCCGCTGCAGTTGAAAAGGAAGTTCTGGATAACGGCAATGCCGTTTATGTAATTACACTGGAGCCCCGGCGCGATGGCGTGTTTCTTTTTGCCCGTCTTGAGAGCAAATCAAGCCTCTGCGATATCTGCCATGACAGCCATTTTTTATATGTACTGGATCAGGATGGCGTTATTCATGACTTTTTCTTTCTGCAGCTGACAAAACTGGGCAATATTCCGTGGACCGACGAGGACGTGGCAAAGATCAAAAAACAGATTGCCGGTAAAAGCATTTTCAGCGATTTTCCCTTCGACCCCAAAGCCGATGCTGTCACGACGGCAACCATGTCGTCAAGCCTTGTGTATGAGTCGCTGAATGCCGGGAAAAAGGT